>JAUNBR010000041.1:0-15657 GCA_030527015.1 Planctomycetia bacterium | reverse complement strand
CGGAGTGAGACGTTTCTCTGTTTATATGCCCGATACACTATAAATTTTTTGCTTCACCGGCATTTTTACTTTACTGAAAATGCTGGTTTTTAGAGCCGCATAAAACGAAAATTTAACGTAGAACCGGTATATTATTCGTCAGAATGTGACGTTTTTCTGTTTATATGCCCGATACACTATAAATTTTTCGCTTCACCAGTATTTTTACTTTACTGAAAATGCCTGCTTTCAGAGCCGCATAAAACGAAAATTTAATGTGGAACCGGTATACCTGGAAAATCAGCTGTTCAGGAATGTGTCTTGGGCAGACCTCCAAAAGGCTGGGGAATCGTCCAGGCATTTATCAGAGGAACGACTGCGTTCATCATGAGTACTGCGAACATAACTCCCTCTGGATAACCACTGAACAGACGAATAATCATCGTCAGAACGCCGACTCCGATACCAAAAATCCAGTGTCCTCGGGGTGTGACGGGAGATGTGACCGGATCTGTCGCGATGAAAAATGCTCCGAAGAGAACGGCACCATTTAAAAGATATGCACTGCCATACACGAAGGGCGTGGAGGGAGAGACCAGCGCACCGATAAGAAAGACGGCAAAACACATTCCCAGAGGAATCCGCCAGGAAATCGTACGGCGGAAAAGAAGATAAAAACCGCCAAGAAGTATGGCTAAAACACTTACTTCCCCCAGAGAGCCGTTTCTTTGCCCGGTCAGAGCGATTAGCAGAGAATCAGAGGTCATCTGTGATTCAATTTGCGCACCGGATTTCATAACTTCCTTTATCTGTTTTAGAGGTGTGGCCTGAGTAATGACCGTCACCTGCGTCTCATGTTCATGCGTTATCTGTTCTTTGGGAAATTCATAAGCATTACTTCCCATTACGGTGGCGAAACTGAGCATAACGAAAGCACGACCGACCATCGCGGGATTAAAGATGTTAAATCCGAGACCCCCAAAAGCTGCTTTTCCCAGGCCGACCGCGATGATGGAAGCGAAAACCGGCACCTGCCACGGAGCACTCCACGGTAAAGACAGACCGAGAATCATTCCTGTAACGATCGCCGACAGATCGTCCAGAGAGGCACGTTTATCACCTCTGAGAAGATTAAAAAACCATTCACTGAGCATACATACCAAGATGCACAGACTGACCTGTTTTACGGCGAACCAGCCGAAGATCCAGATTCCGACTGCCAGTGCTGGAATGAGCGCAAGAATGACATCCAGCATCATAAGCCGGGTGGAAGTATTCGGACGGGAAAGGTGAGGTGAACTGGCAATTTGTATCTTTTCCATGATTTTATGACGCTTTCTGACGACTTTTGTTCTTAATGCACTATAAATTTTTTCTGTCCAGTATTTTTGTTGTTAAAATACCAGGTTTTCATGGCCGTGTAAAACGGATATTATACCCGATACACTATAAAATTCCGCTTCACCGGCATTTAGCTTCGCAGAAAATACCTGGCTTTCAGAACCGCACAAAACGGAAATTTAAAGTGGAACCAGGATATAAAGGGAATGAGAAATATTCCTCTTTCTCATTTTCATTTTTTGTTTCGTTTATTGATTTCAATTTTTCCCACACGGATTAACTGTACGATCGGAATCGCTGCAGGACATTCATAAGAGCAGCAGCCACATTCCACACAGGCTAAAGGATGATATTTTATGAAGGTATCCCACGCTTTAGCCCGAGAAGTAGTCGCCAGTTTCGTGGGAATTAGCCTCATGGGACATACAGAAACACAGCGGCCGCAGCGCAGGCAGTTCGTCTGTTTCGTCTGAGAAAGCTCTGTATCTGTAAGAATAGTAATTCCGCTGGTACCTTTCGTAACTGGAATGTCTGTGGATCCTACAGAAAATCCCATCATGGGACCACCTGCCAAAATTCGCCGGGCATGGGGCTTCAGACCGCCGCAGTGAGAAATTAAATCCTGAAAACTGGCTCCGATCGGAGCTAAAATATTCGTCGGTCTGTGAATTCCCTCCCCCGTTACAGTGACTGCCCGCCATAAAAGAGGAGTTTTCCGCGTGACCGCATGAGTGACAGAAACCGCCGTTCCGACATTTATGACCGCGGCTCCGACAGATTTCGGGAGTGCGCCCACGGCGACTTTTCGCCCTAAGGCCGCCTGAATCAGCTGTTTTTCGCCTCCCTGAGGATATTTCGTGCGCATGACGGCTACAAAAATATTCTTTAAACCTTTTCTGGCAATAATTGCCTGTAAATTTTCCACTGCTTTCGGCTTATTATCTTCGACGCATAATAGGATTTTTGATGCGCCGAGTACTTTACCGGCCAGCAGTGCTCCTGTAATGATTAGTTCCCCCGCTTCCAGCATCAGCCGATAATCTGCCGTCAGATACGGTTCACACTCACAGCCATTAATTAACAGAGTGTCGATCGGAAATTTCTCATCCTTCGCCAGTTTTACATGCGTAGGGAATGCCGCACCTCCCTGTCCCACCAGGCCGGCGGCCTGAATAAGTGAAAAAATCGTTTCAGTGGAATACGTGTCTAAATCAAAATTTTCTGGAAGTGTAAAAAAATCTTTTCGCAAGTTATGTGCGTATGCCTCAAAAATTTCATCATCTGAAATTTCATCGGTACCCAGGCGGGCAGAAACTTCATTTTTGGCCTGTGCGAGCGTTTTTATTTTGTCCACTTTAATAATAACTGCCGGTACATGACGACCATTCGCCAGCGTAACGGCAGATATTTTTGTGACTGTGCCTGGAAAAGGAGTATGTACCGCTGCAGAGACGAAACCCGCCGCTTCTCCGATTATCTGTCCCGCTTCCACGGTATCTCGTGCCTTAACCACAGGCTGACATATTCCACCGATATGCTGAGACATGGGAACTTTAATACTCTCTGGAATGGGAAGTACCTCCAAAGAAGCATCTTCAGCTAAACTTTTTCCCTCACGTGGATGAACTCCACGTGCGAATGTATGAATTTTCATAATTTAATTTTTGATTTTTTTGAATTACGTTTTAAAACACGAATAATTTTTACTAAAATTACGACAAAAAAACTGATATATGTTTCGTATGTATGTTATGCTCTGTATATGATAAAATCCACTTTTTCGGTATTTATAACACGGAAATGTTTATTTCTGTATGTCTGTATAAGATGAAAATTTATAAGGAACAGGGATAAACCTGACACATATTATACCCGATACACTATAAAAATCCGCTTTTCCGGCATTTTACTTCGCTGAAAATGCCTGCTTTCAGAGCCGCAAAAAACGGAAATTTAAAGTGGAACCAGTATATTAATTATTTTATTAAAAAGCGAGGTAAAATTTTCATGGATATTTTTTACTTACGATTAAAGATAAAATAAACTATTTTTACTAGTAAAAATCCGAGAAAAAATCCTAAAATCCCTCCCATTAACTGAGCGAAACCACTATTATTCCACATATTTCCACATATCGCTGATGTAAAAGCTGCAAAAAAAAGCGGGAAAATAAATACTCCTAAGGATGTAAATACCATTCCATGCGGTGTAAAATCACAGGAATCTTCCGGTGGGCTTCCGCGTGAAGCACAGTTTTCCACCAGGCAGCTGTCACACACAGAACCAGAATCCGGAGGTGGAGAAAGTGGTGCATGCATAATTAACTCATACTTAAAAAATAAAAAGGATCATTTTTTATTTAATTTATAAAAAAAACGTTAAATATTTAAGGTTCCCTAATTTTATACCTGATACACTATAAATTTCCACTTTCCCAGCATTTCGCTTCTCTGAAAATATCCTGCTTTCAGAGCCGTACAAAATGGAAATTTAAAGTGGAACCGGTATATATGATGGTAAAATCATATGAGATTCTAAATAAAAAAATACCTCAAAAGATCTTTCTATTATTTTGCTGAAATTTTTCTAAACGTCAAGAGTAAAACCGATTAAAATTTTCAAAAACATTTTATAAATTTTGAGAATTTATCTTTATATATTTTGCTCCGAAATCATAAGGTGAATTTATGTGGTTTTCACTCAGAATTTTACTTTCATGAGGTTTTCGGAGCAGATATTTTATGGTGCATCGGGTATAAAACCAGTAATAAGCATCATGAAATGCTGGAAAACCAGAGGTTCATAATTCTTATTAAAAAGAAAACTAAAATTTCCATCCGTCACGATATTCTGTCTGAAGTAAATTTTGTGCTTCTTTATCTTCTATAAATTCCATTTTTTTTGTGTCCCACCGCAGTTTTCGGCCCGTGCGATATGCGATTACTCCTAATAAAACAGCTTCAGACAGCCTGGCGGAATATGTAAAATTACATGTCGTTTCACCGTGATCCCGAATCGCGTACAGCCATTCCGCATGGTGACCTACTGATTTTTGAATCCATGGTTCAGGCTCTTTCACTCCAATAAATTTTGTTTCAGGATACAGTAATCTCCGGTTATAATCCGCCATGAGAGTTCCTTCTGTGCCTATAAAAAGAATTCCCATATTCCAGAGCGGTAAATGAAGTTTAGAAAGAATGGGAGGAACCTGCTCACCATCATACCATGTAAGTTTAACGGTGTTATTTTCATAGGGGAATGTGTAATTTACCTGGAGCCACAGAGGCGCCATTTCTGTCTGAAATTCTCGTGGCGGTCCTTCTGCTTTAATTTCCGTCGGAGCCGTTAAATTTAAAGCCCAAAAAGGTAAATCCATTAAATGGCAGGCCATATCTCCCAGTGTACCAGAGCCGAAATCCCACCATCTGCGCCAGTTTCCATGAAGGTAACACGGATGAAATGGACGTTCCCGGGCAGGTCCCAGCCAAAGATCCCAGGAAAAACCAGAGGGAATGGGGACGATTTCTGCCGGACGTGTTTCTGTACCGCCCCATCCCTTTCCGCACCATACGTGCACCTCTGTTACCGTACCGATAATTCCGCTCTGGATTAATTCCACCACACGGCGATAATTTTCTGTCGCATGAATAAGAATTCCCATCTGGGTGACTAAATTTTTTTCGTCGGCGACTGCCGCCATCTGCCGACACTCTTTTACCGTATGGGCTAAAGGTTTTTCGCAAAAACAGTGCATTCCTAATTTCATGGCCTTCAGCGCAGCGGGAGCATGAGTATGGTCTGGTGTACTGATAACCACGGCATCTATTTCTGATGACATTTCATCCAGCATTATCCGAAAATCATTATATTTTTTCGGATTCCCTGGAAGTGCGTGGCCTGCCATTTCAGCTGTGTCGGTGCTCCCATCACATAATGCTATAATTTCCGCATCTTTTAGAGATGAAAAACGTGTTATATTTTTCCCTCCATGTCCTCCACAGCCGATAAAAGCCAAGTGAATTTTTTCATTTTTTTGAGCGTATTTCATTACTTTTTTTATCCATTTATCCAGTTCATATTTTAATTTTTGTTGTCACAGAGTACAATTTTTATGATAATTTCTGTACGGGTGTAATTGTGATTTTCGTGATTTTTATATCTGAGGCACTATAAATTTCCGCTTCCTCTGTCTGGCGACAGGCCGGCATTTTTGCTTCGCTGAAAATGTCGGGATTCAGAACCGCACAAAACGAAAATTTAAAGGAAAAGCAGTATGATCGGAAATATCATTCTTTGAATTTATACGAAGAACCCGTAAAAGGCAAGAGGAAATCTTATTCTTAAATAAACTTTTGGCTATTTTTCCCAAAAATCATTATAAATGTAATGTACTATAAAAAATGATACCATGTTATTATCTTAAGTTTTGGAGGTTTTACCAGGAAGTGTGCTTTCCATAATCACAGAATACCAGGGAAAATGAAAATTTATAGTGTGTCGGATGATACTGTTTTCACTTTAAATTTCCGTTTTGTGCGGTTCTTAAAGTCAGGTATTTTCAGTGAAAAAATGCCGGAGAAGCGGAAATTTATAGTGAATCGGATATATAAAGTTCCCTCCTTAACTTTTTTATGGAAGTAACTATAATAATTATAAAATAATTTGAAATATTTATTTTTATTAACAGAGAGGCCTTTTATATGTATTTTAGTGAAAAGGGGGCTTCTCTTATGGATTTATACCCGATGCATGATAAAATTCCGATTCTCCGGCATTTTTGCTTCGCTGGAAATACCTGGATTCAGAACCGCATTAAATAGAAATTTAAACGAGAACCTGTATAAACCTAAAATATGATAATTTTTGTCTCGTTTTGTTCAGACAGCTGGTTTTCTTGAATTTCGTGCTGTTATACTGTACCACTTAAATATTTTTTAATGCAGTCATGATGGGCGACATTTCATTTATTGTGGAATGCAGGAGAAGAGAGAATTTATTTTTTAGATATAAAATCGGTATTAAACTTTATTTAGACAGGAAATTTAGAAATATGGCGAACGACATTTCTGCGACATTTGAGCTTCCAAAACAGTATGATCATCATTCTGCCGAATCGAAATGGTATAAATACTGGGATGAAAATGGATTTTTTAAGAGCACACCGAATCCTGATAAAAAACCATTTACGATCGTAATTCCTCCGCCGAACGTAACGGGCGCACTTCATTTAGGACATGCATTAAATAATTCACTGCAGGATATTTTAATTCGTATGCGTCGTATGCAGGGTTTCGAAACCCTCTGGGTTCCGGGAACGGATCATGCAGGAATCGCGACGCAGGCGGTGGTCGAGCGTCGACTTTTTGAGGAAGAAGGGTGTACTCGGCATGATTTGGGGCGTCAGGGACTTCTAGAACGTATCTGGAACTGGAAAGATGCTTATGAAAAACGGATTATTGGACAGTTAAAGTCGCTGGGATGCAGCTGTGACTGGAGCCGACTGAGATTTACGCTGGATAAAGTGTGTGCCAGAGCTGTCCGACACACATTTTATACATTTTTCCAAAGAAAACTCATATATCGTGGAAAACGGCTGGTGAACTGGGACTGTGCGCTTCAGACGGCGGTCAGTGATGATGAGGTTTTTTATGAGACGGTGGACGGTTTTTTCTGGTATTTTCGTTATCCGGTAATAAATCCGCAGCCTGGGGAGCCGGAATATGTTACGGTGGCCACCACGCGGCCTGAAACCATGCTCGGGGATACCGCGGTGGCTGTGCATCCGGATCCAGAAAAAGAATTGGATACCGTGGAAGCGGCTCTGCGCGAAAAACTGGAATCTGCACCGGAGAAAGAAAAGGAAGAGATCTGTACGGAGCTGGAAGCCATTCTTTTACGGAGGAAGACGCTTTTACCTCTTTTAATTAAGTTACGGGACATGGCTCTGGCCGGCAGAAAAGTTTTGCTGCCTCTGGCGAATCGGGAAATTCCGCTGGTGGCAGACACCTGGGCGAAACCAGAAATGGGGACAGGCTGTGTGAAAATTACGCCTGCGCATGATCCGAATGATTATGAAGTGGGAAAACGGTGTAATCTTCCGCAGATAAATATCATGACAAAAATGGGTACCCTGAATGATTCGGTACCGGAAAAGTATCGTGGTATGAGTATGCTTGCTGCTCGTGATGTGGTGGTGGCAGATCTGGACGCGGCAGGATTTTTGGAAAAAGTAGAGCAGAGGGAAATCGAACTGGCACACAGTGATCGTTCAAAAACGCCGATAGAGCCTTTTTTAAATGACCAGTGGTTCGTGCGCATGAATGAGTTGGCGCAGTCCGCCATGGATGCGGTAAAAGATGAACGTGTTAAAATTTATCCTTCTCGGTATACGAAACGTTATTTGGACTGGCTCAGTGAAAAACGGGACTGGCCGATCGGCCGTCAGTTATGGTGGGGGCATCAGATTCCCATCTGGTACTGTAAACCTCTGGAGGAAAATGGGGCACCAGCCACGGAAGAGATGCTAAAAAATGTCTTGGCTGACTGGAAAGATGTGTCTTATCTCTGGGACGAGGAAAGTCGTCAGTGGTGGATCTGTGCCTGTGAAAGTGATTTACCGCATGATGCCGTGCCAGGTTTTATTTTAGAAAGAGAAGAAGATGTGCTGGACACCTGGTTTTCCAGCGCGCTCTGGCCTCATTCCACTTTAGGCTGGCCGGAGGAAACTCCAGAGCTGAAATATTATTATCCCACGAGTGTTTTGATTACCAGCCGAGATATTATTACTCTCTGGGTGGCGAGAATGGTTCTGGCTGGTCTGCAAAACTGCTCGGAGGTTCCATTTCATAATGTATTTATTCATCCTAAAATTTTGGACAGATACGGGGACACCATGTCCAAGTCAAAAGGAAATGGTGTGGATCCGGTGGATGTTATGGAAAAATATGGAGCAGATTCTCTGCGTCTGGGTTTATCTTGGCTGACCACAGACACGCAGGATGTGCGGTTACCTGTGGATTTTGAATGTCCTCAGTGTGGGGCGGTTCTGGAGCAGACGAAAGAAAATCGGACGCAGCCTAAAATTAAATGCCCGAAATGTAAACAGTTTTTCTCCACGCAGTGGGCGGTGCTTCCGGAGGATACGGCACTTCCTCGTGGCGCGGTCATTACGGAGCGTTTTGAGATGGCCCGAAATTTTTGTAATAAATTGTGGAACGCTTCACGTTTTGCGATGATGCATTTAGGAGAGGATTTTGAGAAAGTTCAGTCAGGTGAGTATGTTTTAGCGCCGGTGGATCCGGAACAGCTTTTTGTAGAGGACCGCTGGATTTTAAGTCGTCTGTCCACCGTTTCCAGGCAGGTTACGGAAGCACTTTCTGACGGAGTGTATCATTACGCAGATGCGGTGCGTACGCTGTATGATTTTACCTGGGATGAGTTTTGTAGTTTTTATGTCGAAATGCTGAAATATCGGCTGCAGAATCCGGACACAAAAGTGTTGGCGAAACAGGTGCTGGCATATATTTTGGATGCCATTTTGCGTATGTTACATCCGTTCATTCCGTTTATTACTGAGGAAGTTTGGCATCTGCTGGGGCAAGTTGCGCCGGTACGTGGTCTGACGGAGGAGGAACTCTCTCGACCGGTGGTGGAAAGTGTGATGAAAGCCTCCTGGGTGGAAATGCCTGACACATATGAAAACTCAGAAATTGAGTCACGGTTCGCGGTATTTCAGGAAATTCTTCGTGCGGTGCGTGAAATTCGTGCGCGTCAGGGGGTTCCCGTGAAGGAGGAAGTTTCTTTCACCTTAAAGTGTAATGAGGATATGGTCAGGCTGCTGGAACCCATGCTGCCATATTTTAAGAGTATGGCCGGTGCTAACGTTACTGCATGGGGAGAGTCGGTGGAAATGCCCATGATTTCCTCGAAAGCTACTGGCGTAAACTGGGAAGTGGCTGTGGATCTGAGCGGATTTATGAATGTGGAAGCGGAGCTGGAAAAACACCGTAAGCAGATCGGAAAACTTCTTGGTCTGGTGGAGGCGAAACGGAAAAAGCTGGAAAATGCGAATTTTGTTTCGCGTGCGCCAGAAAATATCGTCGCCGCGGAGCGTGCTTCTTTACAAGAAATGGAAGAGCAGATTAAAACGCTGGAAGAAGTCGTTCGGCGTTTACAGCAGTAAGGTTTTAAGGAAAAGATATTTATACCCGATACACTATAAAATTCCGCTTTCTCGGCATTTTGCTTCGCAGAAAATACCTGCTTTCAGAGCCGCACAAAACGGAAATTTAAAGGAGTGCCAGTATGTTTAGGAAACGGGGGAAAAATGAAAAATAGCTCGATTCAAAAACTCGCCGACATGATAGACGGTACGGAAGCGGATATTTTTGTGCTTTTTGTATCCCGTGAGAAAATGTTTACGAGGGAAAAGAAACCGTATTTTCGTGTGAAGTTCCGAGATGAAACACGGGAAATAACTTTTCCGATCTGGGAGAATACACCTCATTTTTTATCTTGCCAGACAGAATGGACTCCGGGAAAGCACTATAAAATTCGTGCGATTCACCGTATGACGAATTATGGTGCGCAGCTGGACATTCTTCGGATCCGGGAAGTGGTACCGAAAGATGTCCATGATGGTTTTTCTCCGACTCTTGGAATGGCACTTTCTCCGTTTCCTCCGGAAGAAACGTATGAGGAGATTCTTTCTCTCGCGGCCGAAAATATATCAGATTCTGGTCTGAGGGCAATTATCGAGTACATTTTTGAAAAATATCATGAGGCGCTTTTATCTGCCTCCGCAGCACAGGGAAAGCATCATGCGACTGTCGGCGGACTTCTGGAACATACACGAAATGTTTTACGCACTTCTCTTTGGCTGGCCGAGCGTTATGAAAAAATTTTGCCCGACATGCAGCCACCGCTTAATAAAAGTGTCGTCGCCGCGGGGGCTATTTTACATGATATCGGAAAATTGCGTGAATTAACCTCTTCTGGTGCCGGATTTACTTATACTGCGGAGGGCACCATGCTGGGGCATATCGTTATGGGAAGAGATTATGTCCGTGAAGCGGTGCAGTATTTGGCGGAAAAAGGAGTTTCCGTCGATTCGGAAATGCAGTTACGTCTGGAGCATGTGATTCTCTCGCACCAAAATCTGCCCGAGTGGGGATCTCCTAAAACCATGATGACTCCGGAAGCACTTCTGGTTCATTATTCAGATGATATAGACGCGAAATTTTATATTATGTATACTGCACTGATGGAGGTCACGGAAAGCGAAGAGTTTACGAATTCTAAAAATCCTTTAAGGTTAACTGTTTTTCGTGGACTGAAGAATGAGAATTCTCAGGAAAAAGATTAATTATACACGATACACGATAAATTTCCGCTTCCCCGGTATTTTGGTTCGTGGAAAATCTGATTTTGTGATTCCCTAAAATGAAAATTTTAAATGAGTGTCAGTACAGATAACATAACTCATGAAAAATTAGCCGTCACTCCCCCTTTTTAATCATGGAAAATGTGCTAAAATAATATGTAGTCATGGTGTGCTGGCTTTATTTTTGTTTTATTCGATTTTTATGAAAGATGGCACACTTTCCATGTATCGAAAAATTGGCTTTCATGGCCGCTTTAAGCGGAATTTGAAAGATGAAATCCAGGATAACATTATTTAAAAAATGATGTTTTTGCATGCGTAATATTTTTCTTTCGAAAATTGTTACGCAGTGGATGGATAATCGATAATAAAATTTATGTCTCCGTGGCACAATTGGATAGCGCGTCGGCCTCCGGAGCCGAAGGTTACAGGTTCGAACCCTGTCGGAGATACTTATTATACCCGGTTCTACTTTTAATTTTTGTTTTTTGTGCTTTTCTGAAAACAGACATTTTCAGTGAAACAAAAAATGAGCCTGCTGCATGTCTGCGGACAGGGAAAGTGGAAATTTTTGTGTATCCGATATAAAACCTCGTCTTATGGCGGGGTTTTCTGTTTTTATGTAAGTGATATGAAAATATGACTGCATCTTTGATTGCGGACACGCCATATAAAAATAAATCGGTATGGCGATAAAATCTTAATGCGTTTTTGATTTTCTTTTAAAGTGGTCTCTGATTTTCGCGAAAAACTCTTTTTTTAACATTAAAACGGACGGGAAGGGGAAAGACAGTTTTTTTTATCTCTCTGATGCACGATAAAATTCCGCTTCTCCGGCATTTTTACTTTACTGAAAATGCCTGTTTTCCGAGCCGTACGAAACGAAAATTTAAAGGAAACGCAGTTATTTAGAAATATTTTTATGTTAAACCTTTTTCTAAAAATAAAAAGTGAGTATAATAACGGAGAACATATAATAAAACTGTGAAATGGTGAGCCATTAAGGGGGGATGGCGCACACCGGTTTTTATACCCGATACACTATAAATTTTGCATCCTCGACATTTTTACTTCGCTGAAAATGCCTGTTTTCAGAACCGCAAAAAACGGAAATTTAAAGTGGAACCAGTATCCTTCGCTGAAATGTCAGCGTTCGGAGTCATGCAAAACAAAAATTTAAGGTAAATTCACGCAAAATCAGTCATATCCCCATTTAATATTTTTATAAAGAAAGGTAACCACATGAACAAAAAAATTCTGATTCTCTCTTCCAGTCCACGAAAAAATGGTAATTCTGACTTATTATGTGATCAGTTCGCCAAGGGTGCTTTGGAAGCAGGCCATACAGTAGAGAAAATCCGAATCGCGGAGAAAAAAATCGCATACTGTACCGGGTGTTACGTATGCCAGTCAGGCACCTGCCCACAAAAAGATGATACTGCGGAAATTCTGAAAAAAATGCAGGAGGCGGATGTGATCGTTCTCGCAACTCCTGTTTACTTTTACACCGTCTGTGCTCAGTTAAAAGCACTTTTTGACCGTACGGTGGCGATTTACCCTCACCTGACCGACAAACATTTTTATTATATTATGACCATGGCCGATACGAATCAGGAAATGTTTAAAGGAACTTTGGCTGCATTACGCGGATTTTTGGACTGTTACGAAGGTTCTGTCGAATCTGGTATGATTTGTGCCCTGGGTGTTTATCAAAAAGGTGAAGTCCTCGAAACTCAAGCATGGGAAGACGCATATCAGATGGGGTTAAAGGTCTAAAAATTTCACTTACTTTTTCGTTTTCGCTTTCACCCATGAATTTACTGGTTCCACTTTAAATTTCCGTTTTATGCGCCACGAAACGCAGGCATTTTCAGCGAATCAAAAATACTTAGAAAGCGGAAATTTATCGTGCATCGGGTAAGAATACTTTCCCAGAAGAAAACCTCCAAAAAAAATGGAATCCCCCCTTGCCAGTTTCTGAAATTATGGCATAATGTAAAGAATCATACGGTGATTCATGAAGGAAAAATTTTTGTTTTATTTATTTTTTCTTGTCGTCTCAGTTTCGTACTGGCAGAATCATCTGAATACTTGGAAAATAATGAAATATTTTACGGTATTATAAAATACGTAACCGATTTCCCTATAAATTTTATTTTTGTGTAATTACAAAAATATCGTTTTGAAACAGAAATTAATCGATGTAAATTATTCCGTTATTTTCAAAATATCGGGGCGTGGCGCAGCCTGGCTAGCGCGTTTGACTGGGGGTCAAAAGGTCGGAGGTTCAAGTCCTCTCGCCCCGATTTCGCCGTTTTGCAGAAAATCGCAGGACGGCGTTTTTTTATGCTCAAATATCGTATTTTAATGAAAAAACGCGTAAACGTCTAATGTTTACGCGTTTTGCTACTTCCGCCCAGGCGAGAAGGAAGAAAAAATGAAAATCGGAATACGGTGAATTAATCGTCTAATTCTTTAATGAAAATATTTCTCCACTGAATCTCGCCACCATGAGTCTGGAGCTGTATACGGCCCTCGGAGGGAATGTCTTTTGACTGGTCCCAGAAATTATCCATGACGACATCCTTTATGGTCTGTTTGTCGTTTAGCCAAGCATTTACGACATTTCCTTTTAAAATGATTCGAACAGAATTCCACTCACCGAAAGGTTTATCGGCATAAACGAGAGGAAAACGTTCGTGATCTTTGTTATTCCATAAAGCGCCGGAACCTTTGTCGGCGCCGAGATTCCATTTTCCGCCTTCTTTCGTGGTGTCCCAGATCTGGAATTGTGGACACATCCGAAGATAAATCCCGCTGTCAGCTTTTGCGACCGTTTTGTATTCCAGGCGAAGCTCAAAATTTTTGTATGATTTTTCAGTTGTGGCGTATGGACCGTTCCCGTCATTTATGAGCGCATTATCCTCGACGCGCCAGTGTTTTTCAAAATTTTTCTGATTATTTTTGAATAACTCGTCCTGCTTTTCTTTTGTCATTTTTTCAAGCTGGTAAGGATTAAAATGGCCTAAACCGACCCATCCGGAGAGGTCTTTTCCATTAAAAAGCGGAACGAAACCGTCTGGAACGTCCATGGCGGAGGCGTTCAGAGAAAGACAAAAAACAGTAAAAACAGCTAAAAGTAAATATTTTTTCATTTGGAACCTTTCAAAAATGTGGAAATAAATTGAAATAAAACTAAAATGCAGAAAAATCCGATTTTCACGATATTTTGTGTTAAAGGGAGGTATTTTTGCCTGACAGGCGAAAATTTATAGTGTATCAGGATAAAAGTAGGATCTGGCATATACTGTGAAAAATGGATTTATCCGACCTGATAAAGCAATTATAATATTTTTGAAAGTTTGCCTCAAGCACCCTCCCCGAAATTTTATGTCTGATGGATAATAATTTATCATTTTGAGTGGATCTGAAGCCAGCATTTTCCGTGAAGCAAAATGAGAGTGCATCGTTCAGCAGTTTTCCGGAACTCCGGGGGGCACCTTCGGAGGGGTGGCGTCCTCGCCCACCAAGCCCCTACCTTTGGTGAGGGGTGGACTGATGGTTCCGGCGGTTCGGTTAGGATTCGATGAGTTTTCGTTCCTCCGGGGTTAGGGCGTAAAGGTCGTAAACGAGGGTGTCGATTTGCCGGTCGAGGGAAAATACTTCACGCTCCAACATTTCCCGTTCCCGTGGTTTGGTGAACGTTTCGGTCTGAAGGCGACGATTCAACGACAGGATTTGCTCCACACGACGAACGATCTTGTCGTGCATGGCAACGTCCGAACGGTTGGAAAAGTCGATGGGACGGATGGGGAACTGGCACAACTCTTTGATTTTGAATTGAGGGAAAATCCCTCTTTGAAGTTTCCCATAGGTCAGGTTAAACCAAAACGAAAGCAAACTTGAATTCAGTAACCCCAGAATATAAAGCAACGAATAGTCATTCTCTTTTTTTCGCACAATCATGCTATTCAAATCGTTGACGCAAACTTCATCGACATACACAGCATGAATGGAATGAGGCGGTTTCGCGGGAATTTGACGAACCAACAATCTTGAACCTTCAAAAAGAAACGCTTTTCGTGGCGCAGCCAAGTGTATGCCGTATTTGACGTACTGTCCACTCCAACCTTGCAGGTATCTGGCTACATCAACTCCATCAAGATATTTTAACCACGATTCATCCACTTTCTTTTGAGAGTGATAAACTCTGTTCACTTTCATTTTTTCGGTTTGGGAAGGTCGTCCCTTACCTACTTCATAAGCTTTAATTCCAGCTTTCACATCACAGATTTGGGACAGTTCCATTCCGAGTTCATCCATTTTTCTGCATACACGACTCGCTGCTTCGTTTTGGAGGTACTGGAAATTAATGACGCTTCCATTTTTACTCAGAAATGCCGATGGAACAACCGTTTTAACATCGGTATATTCATGATTCTGTAATTTTAATGTGTGGAGAATATCGTCGCCTGCCGTCGAAAAAATCAAAATGGACGTATCGACGTTTGCCCCCTTAAATACCTTTTCATAACTATTGACCAGTGTAATATTTTTGGCTTTCGTTAAAATATATTCCCGAAAGGTCGATGTTGTATCAATGGTCATCCAATTATTGGGAGTGATAAAACCAACAATCCCATGTTGGTTTTTGAGTCGAATCGCGGTTTCAAAAAACATGATGTACGTATTCAACTGGTACTGAACCAACTTGAACTTACGGTAATAATATTCTTTTTCGGAATCGGTAAAACCATGGTCTCGTGCAAAAACATACGGTGGGTTTCCGATCACGGCGTCGAAGCCACCGGCTTTCATGATTTCGCCGAAACCGTATTGGGGGTCCTCCCAGTCGAAGGCGTTGATGGTCAGGCGTTCGTCGAGGTCGAAGAGGGGGGCCTGATCGGTATCGTAAAAATCGGGGGAGATGAGCGAGTTGCCGCAGAGGATGTTCC
>JAUNBR010000117.1 GCA_030527015.1 Planctomycetia bacterium | reverse complement strand
AAGTTCCATCTTGTCGCAGGCGAAAACTGAATTTTAAAATGGCATGAGTATATAAGGATTTTCCTTTAAATTTCCGTTTTATGCTGCTCTGAAAACAGGGCATTTTTTGAGAACAAAATGCCGGGAAAACGGAATTTTATAGTGTATCAGAGATAAAGCCAAAAATAACTTTTCCAAAAGTTTTAACATGAACCAGAACATATATCCGATGTGCGCAATTTATCTGCACGGGAAAACGAAACATGATGGAAGCGAATAAGAATGATGAAATATTAAAAACGGTTAATCGCATCACCCTTTTCGGTGCCGTGATAAATCTTATGCTTTCCGTGTTAAAACTGGCCGGTGGAATCTTGGGGCACAGTCAGGTTTTGATCGCGGACGCAGTACACAGTCTGAGTGATTTAGTCACGGATGCCGCGGTTTTAATGGGCGCACGTTACTGGAAGTTACCCGCCGATGAAAATCATCCATATGGACACGCGAAAATCGAAACGCTGGTGACGTTTTTCATCGGTTTCATGCTGGTACTGGTGGGTGGAAAACTGATGATGGACGCGATTCTCATTTTGCCTGGTTTTTGGCAAGCTAAAAATACCGTAATGTCTGAGGCTCCTACAGTTCTTGCGCTGCTGGCCGCCATTATTTCAATTATTGTCAAAGAATTTTTATATATCATTACTGTCCGTGCAGGCCAGAGGATACATTCCAGTGCAGTGATCGCGAACGCATGGCACCACCGCAGTGACGCGATGAGTTCCATTCCTGCTGCCCTGGCCGTGGGATGCTGTCTGCTTTTTGGTCCGGCGTATTCATTTCTTGATTCCGTGGGAACGATCATCGTGGGCGTAATGATTCTTCAGGCCGCGTGGAAAATTATTTATCCGACTTTTCATATTCTTTTGGATGCGGGAGCTTCGGAAGAAAAAGTAAAGAAAATTCAAGAAATTGTGCTGAAATGCCCCGGGGTGCGCCATCCTCATAAAATACGTACTCGTTACCTGGGAAGTCAGTCCATGGAAGTGGATCTGCATGTGTGGGTGGACCCTGAGATGACAGTAAAAGAAAGTCACGTGCTGTCACATATGATAGAGTCGGAGCTGCATCAGAGTGAGCTGGGAATCGTGGACGTTTTCGTGCATGTGGAACCGACGAGTTCAGAGAAAGAGGTGGATCATGAAAAACCGATGGAAAATATTTCACGGAAGTAGGCAGCTCAAATTCATACCCGAATACACACTATAAATTTCCGCTGCTTCGGTATTCTGCTTCGCGAAAATGCTGGCTTTAAAACCGCACAAAACAAAATTTTATAGGGAAATTAGTATAACATCACATTTTCTCTTTTTTCATTTTTCTTTCCTGTTTTCGGATCCGTCTTTTTTGCCACAGATGAGGAATCAGCATCCGTAACGGCATACGCAAAAAATGAGAACGTAAATAAAGAACCTGATTCGCCAGGGACACGCGAAAAGACTGCGCTTCTTTTGGGTAAGACAGAAGCGAAATGGGAACACAGCAGTTCATGATCATTTTTTGACAAAGATTCCCCCCGTATGAATTTACATGGCGTAAATGCTCAGCAGAAATCGGCGTGCCTAATAACTGATGGCAAAAATGAATCGCATAAAAGAGCGAACGCTGGGTTCCTAATTCTTCTGCACGAAGGAAGAGGCGCTCCATAAAACCTGCCTGGGGTAAATAATAACGGAGCATGGCGTCCAGATCCAATAAATCACGAAATGCATTACTGATTTCACCATCCTGAAAAAGATGAACCGCGCTGTGTAATATCATATCCGGTGGAGAAAGAATCCGATAATGCCTGGCAGCAGGATTTACCGCTTCCTGCAGAACCAGAGACTGCTCCCATAAAAGCTCTGGACGAATTTTAATCCGTCCGGTTAAAGGCAAGATATTATGATGGACATCCAAGACAGTCTTTCGCTCGATGTGACACAGAGGGGGAATTTCATGCATCCATTCCCGATAATAACGAGTGTCATACTCATTTTTTACACTGGGAAGCCAGCCGTCTTCCAAAAGACGACGTTCCATTTCTTCAAGATTTTCACGCTGGACCAGAACGTCCATATCCACACTGCTGCGCCCTTCCGCCCAGGGAAATCCGGCCGCGATATAAGCAGCACCCTTTAATAATAAAATCGGCGACTGGCCATACGGTGATGAATAAAAGGTTTCTAAAGGCAAAATGGCACGATAAATTCGGTCTAATTCCCAAAAGAGCTGACGGCGATTATGTTCAAAACGTAATTGAGCAGATTTTAAAATCCATTTTGCCTGAGAAGGAACGTCTTCATCCAAATTATATTCCTGAATTATCCACGCGAGCCGAGAAAGCAGTTTTCCGAACCGGGCTTCCTCAAAAAGAGTATTCCACTGTGGATAAGTAAAATCCTTACAAGAAAACGGATCACGAAAAAAACGTAATACCAGCGAATCTAACATGGTTCACTCCCATTTCCCAGTTCACGAAAGTGCAGAACGGCATCCTCCAAATTTCCATACTCAAAACGCCAGCAGTCACAGTGTGAAATCACATCTGCCAGAGTCTGAAACCCCTTCTTTCCTAAAACACTATACGCGTCACCATGCTGTCCCAGGCGAATAAACGCTTCCGCTTTTTCCCAGGGAGTCCATGTGGGAGAAGCACCTTTCACATATTTTGGAAAAATAATCCAGCGAGGAACCACACGCTGTTTTGCACGATGCACCGAATCAGCAGTGGGTTTTACATGAGCCACGAGACCTTTTCCTGTATCTGGATATTCATGGGAAAATGCGGCCTGCGGAAACATATCACGCACAATTTTTATCGATTCATTCTTTAAGCAGATCGGACGCGGAATGGGAACCATCTTCGCCACGGCCAAACCACCATTTACTGTTTCTGTATCATCAGGATCTATAAGAGTTAATTCATCTGAAAGTAAACGCCAGCCAGCCAGTGATAATCCTGCGGCCAAGGTACTTTTCCCCTCCCCAGAATCCGCCGCCAAGATTAATCCATTTCCTTTAAACTCCAGCATGGCCGCATGAAAAATAATCAGATGCGCGACATTTAACCATATGCACCAATTCATTCCCCATTCCAGCATGGCCGGCGAGATTCGCTGGTCAAAAGACGGAAATGGAGGAAAATCTCCAATAAAAACCTGAGCCTCCGGATTTCTTCGCAGCCAGCGAAATCTTCCCACCGGGGAAACTCGCAGCGTGAAATCCACCCATGAATTTTCAGGCAGAGACGGATAATCTGCATATAAAAATTCCACCGCCTGCCGAACTGCCGTAATTTCAGAACTGACAGAATAATTAAATGGACCGACAGGAAAACGGTATAATTTTTCCGGCATACGCACTCTATCTTTTACAATTATTAACAAAAATTTTACACGGGCACCACATTAAATCACGAGATTCTAAACACGATGCACGACAAATTTCTGCTTTATACTGGCTCTCCTTTAAATTTCCGTTATGCGCAGCCAAAAAAAACATTATGTATTTTCAGCGAAATCTCCGCTGGCAGGAAAAACAAAATGCCGATAAAGCGAAAACGTTTAGTGTATCGTGTGAAAAAACAGCGTAAAATCACATTTCTTTAATCCAGCCAGTCACGCGCTGCGATTCGCTGCGGAGTATAAACATCCGTCACATAACTAATATCTTTACTGACCAGAGCCTCCACTTCCAGCTTAAACCCATTTTTCAGCATCAGATCAATTTCTTTTTGCCACGCTTTTTTATGCGCAAACCACGGGTATTCCGCAATTTGCTTGGCACGTTTTCTGTCCTTATCATTCAGCTCGATCTGTACACTGGATGAAAGACCGCAGCGCTGAAAATCATAAGACCTTAAACCAAGAAATTTAGCATTAGGAATCGCCATCCGTTTCGATTCAAAAGCCAGATTTATGGATCCTTGTTTAATCACACTATAAATATAATATCCCCAAGGATCATTATCCAGTAAACAGAAAATCGGCAGTTTCAGCTCATTATGTAATCGGTACAGAAGACGGCGTACACCACGCGGCGGCTGACCTCCTCCATGCGTGAGAATGCAGTGATGCTTCTCCCAAAACCGATCTTCGTTAAAACGCTGCCAGACCGTTCCTTTTTCCACATGCAAGACAAATTTCGCTTTACATTTTTTAAATTGAATCACGTCGGGCTCCACGATCGACGGAATTCCGTATCCTCCGGACCCCATCCGGGAACAGTCGATTTCATCTCCCCGATCCACCAAAACTAATTCCCCTGCCATTTCCCCACGTTTTTCCGCAAATAAATGGAGCTCTTCCCGTAAAGACTGAAGCACAACTTCCAAATCTTCAAGAATCGGATCACTTTCTGACTGATCATTAAATGTCTGCTCATTCGAGCCGGGAATTTTATGCTTCGTCGTATAATATAAACCTCGGATACTCGTGGTTTTCCCCTGCCTGAGCAGCTGATTTACAGCACTGGAAAGCAGCAGCGTCTGCATAAAACTTTTTGCCTGCGAAAGATTAAACAGAGACCGAGAAGTCGACTTCTTCCCCATTTCAAGAATACGTTTTCGTTCATTATACAGTATATTAGACAGTGCACGCGACGGAATTTCGATCTGTGGGTCTCTTAAACGGCTTACCGCCTTCACCACCGACTGTGATAAATTATGAATCGCGCCCGCGGTGCGCGCGTCTTTCTCATTTAACTCCACCGACGAAATTTCTTCACTCAGAGCATCTTCTGAAACTTTTTTTACTTTTCGTTTTGCCATTCTATACTGGTTCTCCTTTAAAATTCCGTTTTGTGAGGTTCTAAAAACAAGCATTTTCAGCGAAGCAAAAATGCCGGGGAAACGGAAATTTATCGTGCATCGGGCATAAACCCATAAAATCCTATGAAATATAAAATATAAGATAACTTTATTATTTTACACTCCGTCTGAAATCTGTAAATCCCCGGCAGGATTCCATTTTACTCGATTTTTAACGAATTCTGTACCTGATGTACTATAAAGTTTCGTTTCTCCGGCACTTTACTCTCCTAAAAGCAGCGGCCGCCCTGACATGAAAATACCTGTATCTGTGGGCAAATCAAGAAGAAAATTAGAGTGGTGCAGTCATATATTTCCAGTACAAAATAAAAGATGAAAATTTAACAAGAATCAGAATCTAAAAGAAACTGTACTTTTCCCCTCCATACGATTACCGAAGAAGATATTCCAGTAAATGAAACATTTAAAGAGTAAAAATATAAACAGAAAGAAACGTTATTCTCTCAAAAATGATAAAACCCAAAATAATCGAGAGAGTCTAAATACCGGTTTCTGAAATTTCCATCTTTTCTAAATATTTATACCAGAGATACACTATAAATTTCTGCTTTTCCGGCATTTTTGCTTCACTGAAAATGCCTGTTTTTAGAACCTCACAAAACGAAAATTTAAAGTGGAACCAGTTATATATTTCATATAACATCATAAACTAAATGATAGATGTACTGGTTATAAAACACATCAAAAATTTGTAAATTTCATGTGCCGAATATAAAAAACACAAACAACGATCCTATTTTTTCACCGGCTTCACTTCTTCTTTTGGTAACTCTCTTCGGCGAATCTCGTTTTTAATAATAAAGCGTAATAAACCGTGACGCAGACGAGCACGTTCCTCCGCCGTGGAAAGGGTGGTATTCCGTACTTCCATTTAAAATTCTTTCCTGGAAAAGTTTACTCCTTTTATATCCGATGCACTAAAAATTTCCGTTTCCACGGCATTTTGCTTCACTAAAAATGCCTGCCTTCAGAGACTCATAAACGAAAATTTAAAGGAACATCAGGATAACACCCAGATAAATTTCTCTGTTTTCACACTAAAATTTTTTAGCGATATTCCATTTTCCATTTATCTTTTACACATCCTTAAGCACTTTCGTTATCGGCACTCTGACACAAAAAATTTTAAATTTTTTTCCACGGTATTTTTTTCATTTTCTTTTATAAATTTCCACTGAGATGAATATTCCATCTCCCCGGTTTATTTCCTGCTTCTGGAAAATACTGCATTCCATTTCTCTTTATGCTCCTTTTTTCTTAATATTTCATATCTTTCCGACACACCTATATAAATTTCGTAATATATCTGATACCTTTTCAAAATTTTGTTTTATACCCGATACGCTATATACTCATGCCATTTTAAAATTCAGTTTTCGCCTGCGACAAGATGGAACTTT
>JAUNBR010000040.1:3041-36136 GCA_030527015.1 Planctomycetia bacterium | reverse complement strand
AGAAGCATTATAAAAACCGTTTCCACGGTATTTTAGTTTCACGGACTGTCGTCAGACATGGCGAAAAAATCTGCTTTCAGAGATGCATAAAACGGAAGTTTAAATGAGAAGCATTATAAAAACCGTTTCCACGGTATTTTAATTTTACTGACTGTCGTCAGGCAGGGCGAAAATACCTGCTTTCAGAGATGTAAAAAATGGAAGTTTAAAGTAGGACGGTATGCAAAATAAAATGGGAGGAGTTTTTATTCTTTCTGTTTTATTATTCGCGGCGGCCACAGGTCGTGCAGCACGAGAAATCTTTCAGACATCAGGCATTCAGACGCAGGAAGTCTCATGAAAAAAAGTTAAAGTGGTAACGTCTCCGAGAGGGTGAAAAAGAAAAGACGGCTCTGAAAAGCTGGAAATTTATGGCAGAGTGAATGGGATTTAAGGCGTGGGGGAAACCACGTTTTGAGGGGCGCCAGTTAAAAATGCTCGGACATTTTCCACCACCACTTCCAGACAGCGTTTACGTGATTCGCGCGTGGCCCATGCTAAATGGGGCGTGATAAAGCAGTTTTTCGCTTTTAGTAAAGGATTATCCTCTGTCGGAGGCTCTGAGGAAAGGACGTCCAGGCCAGCACCCGCGAGTTTCCCAGAATTTAGGGCGTCTGCCAGAGCCTGTTCGTCAATTAATCCGCCACGAGCGGTATTAATGAGTACGGCACCAGGGCGCATGAGCTGAATTCGTCGCCGCGAAATTAATTTTTTTGTCTGGAAATTTAAAGGACAGTGAAGGCTGATAATATCACTCATTCGGCAAATTTCGTCTGCATCCGAGAGTGCTGGAATCTGAACTTCACCGCCACCGGGTAAATTATTTAGGACTAAAAAGTTATTTTTCACTGGTTTACTGCGGCAGGCGACGACATTCATCCGAAATGCCAGAGCTGCCCGCGCCACACCCTGCGCGATATTTCCGAAACCGATCAGGCCGAGAGTTTTTCCTGCCAGCTCCATCAGAGGATAATCCCAGTAAGAGAAATCTGGACTGCGCGTCCAGCGGCCATTTCGTATATCGGCAGAGTGCTGACTGAGATGAAAAGAAATATTAAGAAGGTGCGCAAGCGTGTTTTGCACCACCGCATCCGTACTGTAAGCGGGTACATTCGTGACCGTCACGCCGTGACGACTGGCCGCATGAACATCAATTAAATTATAGCCCGTGGCCTGTAAGCCAATATATTTTAATCGCGGAAGTACGGTAAAGTCCGCTTCCTGCAGAATAATTTTATTTCCGATAAGTATGTCGGCATCTTGGGCACGGATCAGCATTTCCTGATGTGTGGAGCGAGGATAAACGGTTAATTCTCCGAATTCCGCTAAAGGCGAGTAATCCAAGTCTCCTGGGTTTAAACTGTAACCGTCTGGCAAAATGATTTTATGTGGATTCATAAAAAAAGTAAACTTTAAAAATCATCTGTCAATTTTTTATCGCGCCGTTTTACAGGGCTACATAAAACGAGAGCACCAAGAATAATGGCCATAATGACCAGGATGTAAGGCACCACCCAGATGGATGTGCTGGCGGCCTTAATTCCTTCTGCATTATCAACTTTCGCTGGTCGTGCAGCTTCTAAAAAAGGAGAACACAAAATAAGACCGGAGAAAATGAACATTTTTGTCCACAGATTTTGCCAAAAGCGTTTCCATTTCTTCATGTTTTTACCTTTCCTTTTTATGTTTTCTGCCTGTTTCGAATACTGATTCTATTTTAAATTTCCATTTTGTACAGTTCAGAAAGCCGACATTTTCTGTGAAAAAATGCCGGAGCAGCGGAATTTTATCTGGTTCCATTTTAAATCTCCGTTTTATGCGGCTCTGAAAACAGGCATTTTCATCGAAGCAAAATGCCGGGGAAGCGAAAATTTATAGTGTATCGGGTATAAATTGGAAGCAGATATATTCTTGAAACTTAACCACGAGAAATTTCCAAAATTTTCAGTTTTAAAATGCCGATCGGAACCTGAATTTCAGCAGTTTCTCCGACTTTTTTTCCACTTAATCCGATCGCCAGTGGACTGGTGACCAGAATTTTTCCGGATAAGGCATCTTCTTCGCCTTCACCCACGATCATGAAAGTTTCTTCACGGCCAAAATTTTCATTTAAGACCCGAACTTTACACCCAAAGGAAACTTCATCTGTGGGAAACGTATTTTCATCCACGATTTCTGCCTGGCTGAGTTTATACCGAAGCTCATTCATTTTTGCTTCCAGCATACCCTGTGATTCGCGAGCACCATGATATTCGGCATTTTCACTTAAATCACCTTCAGAACGCGCCGTGGCCAGTCGTTCTAGAATGGCGGGCATTTCCACATGCTCCATGTGCTCTAATTCTGCACGCAGTTTGTCGTACCCCGTCTGTGTCATGAATGTTCGTGTCATAATGACTCTCCATAAATTATAAATGAAATATTACGTTTCTGATTTTATGCCCGAGGCACTATAAAATATAAAATCGCAGGATTTTTTGAATCGGTATATCTGATTTCACTTCCAATTTTCGTTTTTTACCGTTACGAAATCAGGCATTTTTCTGCCGAAACAAAAATATTTGCCGCTCTGCCGGTAAACCAGAAAAACGAAAATTTTAGTGTACCAGTCATAAAAATGTCTTGTACCGAAAACTGTATGTCACAAAAATAAAAAAGAGATATGTTTTTTATGCCCGGAAGGAGGATATGTTTCACACGTTATAAAATATACTGTTTCCACTTTAAATTTCCTTTTAGTGCGGTTCTTAAAGCAGGCATTTTCAGCGAAGCAAAAATGCCTGTGAAGCGGAAATTTATAATGCATCGGATATAAAACCGTACCGGTGTTCCGAGATGCGTGAAATGCTGGCAGCACCACACAAAACTTTAATTTTAATGGTACCAGTATAAATATTAAACAGGTACAGATTTAAAGTTTTATGAAATAAAAAACGATAAAATCGAGACTCTCCGGAAAGAATCCCGATTTTTTAATATAAATAACTTTTTTTGTTAACTTCTTAATTATAACACATTTTACATAAAGAATCAAGAGCTGCACAGCAGACCGCAAGAAAAAGTAAAATTTTTATACCTAAAACAAAAATTTCCTTTTAAACTTAAAAGTCATAATTCTGCACCATCCGTATTTTTAATGGAATAAAAAACCATTTTATGTTCGGATGCACTATAAATTTCCATTTTCTGGCATTTATGTTTTTTCTGCCCGTGACAGGCGGCCAAAAAATTTACCTGTATTATCCGAGGCACCCGAAATCCAACTTCCCGGACATTTTTAGCTCGCCGAAAACGTCTGCTTTCAGATCCGCACAAAACAGAAATTTAAAGGAAACGCAGTATAAAAAGATTTTAGGAACGTGTTTCCTGTTTTATCGCAGCGTCTATAAATCCTTTAAAAAGTGGATGCGCCTCCACGGGCCGACTCTTAAATTCTGGATGAGCCTGTGTGGCTACGAACCATGGATGATCTGGCAGTTCGATAATTTCCACCAATTCACTATCAGGATTTTTTCCGGAAATGATTAAGCCATTTTTTTGGAGGATTTTCAAAAAAGCAGGATTAACTTCATAACGGTGCCTGTGCCGTTCCCGCACCATTTCATTTCCATATGCTTCTCGTGCTTTCGTTCCCTCTTTCAGCCAGCATGCATACGCTCCCAGGCGCATGGTGCCACCACGCTGAACGACTTTTTGCTGTGAATCCATTAAAGCGATCACTGCACGAGAAAGATCGCCTTTCCCTGGCTCCATCCATTCCATACTTTCCGCATTTTGAATTCCACAGACATTCCTGGCGAATTCCGTTACGGCACACTGAAGGCCCAGACAGATTCCCAAAAAAGGTACTTTATTTTCACGTGCCCAGCGGATGGCCTCAATTTTCCCACGAATTCCTCGTGTTCCGAATCCCCCGGGAACCAAAATTCCTTGTACACCGTGTAAGATTTCTTCCGCCGAATGCGTTTCGATTTCCTCGGCTTCCACTCTTAAAAGCTCAATTTTTACATGATTCGCGATACCCGCATGAGTCAGTGCTTCATAAATGGATTTATAAGAATCCGTCAGCGTAATATATTTTCCCACGACTGCGATTTTAACACTTCCCTGTGGTTCCAGAATTCTCTGAAGCATCTGATTCCAGGAAGATAAATCCACATCTGCGTAATTCATGCCCAGCCGATCCAGTAAAATCTGATCCGCTTTTTCTTCCATGAGCATAACAGGTACCTGGTAAATGGAAAATTCCACATCCTGCTCTTCAATTACATTTTCAGGACGGACATTACAGAACATGGCGATTTTTTTCCGGTTTTCCGAACTGATCTCCTGTGTGGTCCGGCATATCAGCATATCCGGCTGAATTCCGATTTCTCTTAATTTTTGGACAGAATGCTGAGTCGGTTTCGTCTTAACTTCTCCACTGGCCTTCAGAAAAGGAATAAGCGTCATATGAACGAAAGCCACATCTTCCCGAGACCTTTCCAGCTGAAACTGGCGCATGGCTTCCAAAAATGGTGCACCCTCTATATCCCCCACCGTACCGCCGAGCTCTATCATTACCACATCCACATCCGGTTTTTCCAGCCGAAGCCAGCTTTCTTTAATAGCGTTCGTGATATGAGGAACCACCTGAACTGTCGCTCCGTCAAAATCTCCATGACGTTCTTTCTGGATGACGTTCATGTATACCGCGCCGGATGTAATGTTATTCCATTTATGCATCGAGTTTCCGACAAAACGTTCGTAATGCCCCAGATCCAGATCTGTTTCCGCACCGTCATCCGTCACAAAAACCTCTCCGTGCTGGAACGGATTCATCGTGCCTGGATCCACATTTAAATAGGGATCCATTTTCAGCATTTCCACACGCAGACCGCGACTTTTCAGCAGCAGTCCGATACTCGCAGAGGTAAGCCCTTTTCCCAGAGAAGAAACGACTCCCCCGGTAATAAAAATAAATTTACTCATTTTGAGATATTCAATAAAAAATGGTTATCTGTGTCTGACGCATTATGGAACTCCGTTCCACAATAATTTATTACAGGATATAAATAAAAAACCTGCGTCCGTATTCTATATACTCTTTTATTTTACCTCCTGTCAGAGGTCTGTAAAGGAGTATATCCCTTTTCCATAATGAAAAATCAGAATTAACGCAGTCCAAAATAAAAATTTATTCTGTAAGTTTTCTTTCTTTTGCGTATTTTGTGCAGAATATACGATAAATTTATGCTCGAATTTCCAAAAAATAATTTACCAGTTCAGTCTGCGTGAGTTTTTAATATTTTATGTTACCGTATTATTTTATACCCGATACACTATAAATTTCCGCTTCACCGGCATTTTGCTTCTCTGAAAATGCCTGTTTTCAGAGAAGCAAAAAACCGAAATTTAAAGTGGAATCATTATATTCGTTCATTTTCCATATTAAACTCCGAGGATATTCTGTAAAAACAGGCATTTCAGTGAAATAAAATGCCGTGAAAAGCGAAATTTTATAGTACATAAGATTTAAAGATATTTTTACTATTTTTTCGCAGCGATACTTCCACGAATTAAAATTTTTCCGTGTCCCAGTTTTATTTCATGAATGGTTAAGTCACGTCCCTCCGACTGAAGTTCTCCCGGGATAAAGGTTATACGCATGATATGATAACCGTCTTTTTTTTCCCATTCCACCGGAAATGCGAGTTCTTCTGCGATTTCTGCCAATTTTTTTAGCATAATGCCACGAGGCAGGGAGATGATTCCTGCGCGTATGTCAAAAATTTTAAACTCAAAAACATTTGGCGCCACCAGTTCTGGTAAAAAATCGACAGATGCGACTCCCTGAAATGCGTACTGATCTTTTTTGAGGTCCACTTTTGCGCCACAAGAAATCATATTTTCGCGAATAATGCCACGTGGTTCAGAAATACGCCGGGGAATCGCGCCGGGATGCTTTTTTTTAATGTCGATTTCCAGCCAGTGATTTAACTCCATCTCGGTGAATTCCAGCGTCCATTCGTGTGCTTCCGGATTTCTTAAATCATTTCGTAATGCATAAACCTTCTGGTTCATGGATTTACTATTTATTTCTGCATGTTCACGATTATTTACTTTCTGATTTTTGTAAAAAGTGGGTTCACACTTTAAGGCATACCAGATAAGAAGACCTGCCAGGAGGGTGAAAACTGCAAAAATCACCATTCCGATAAAACACCAGCGAAATGTGCGCATGAAAACCTCCCTGGAAAGACACCAAAACTTTTGTACTCGACATACGACGAAATTCATTTTTTATATTTTATACCCGATGCACAATAAATTTTTACTTTCACGACATTTTTGCTCGCTAAAAATGTCTGCTTCAGAGCCGCACAGAACGGAAATTTAAAGGAGAGTCAGTATATATGATGCGTTTTATAGTGCGTCGGGAATAAAATAAAAGCCTGACAAAATAATTATATTATTTTAATTACGGCATACTTTTTCCGCCCCATTCGGATCACGATGGAAGTTTCTGAAGCCAGCTGTTTTTCCGTTAAATTCATTTCCAGCTCAGAAATTCGGCAATTATTTACATAAATACCTCCCTGCTGAATACCGCGGCGAACTTCACTTTTTGATGAGGCCAGACCTGCTGCACAGAATGCCTGCGCCAGAGGAATGCCTTCCGCCAGCTGCTGACGTGTAAATTCCGCGGAGGGAACGTCAGAAAAAATGGAACTTAATTGTGCATCATCCAGATCCCGGATTTCTGCGCCAAAAAAGATTTCCGTCGCCTGCTGTGCGGCCAACAGTCCTTCTGTTCCATGAACTAATCGTGTGATTTCTTCTGCCACCCGTCTCTGCCCCTCACGTTTTGCAGGTTCCGCATCCTGTTTTTTCATAATGGAATCCACTTCATCTTTCGGCAGATCCGTGGCAAAACAGAGCAATTTATGCACATCTGAATCTTCCAGATTCATCCAGTACTGATAAAAAAGATACGGTGACACACGTTTTGGATCCAGCCAAAGAGCGCCCGATTCACTTTTCCCCATTTTTTGTCCATCACTTTTCGTTAATAACGGAGCCGTTACTCCATACATCTGGACTCCACCCTCCATCCGGCGTGTGAGATCTATTCCCGCTGTGATATTCCCCCACTGATCGCTCCCGCCGACCTGAAGCTGACAGCCGTATTTACGATAAAGTGTTACAAAATCATATGCCTGGAGTAACATGTAACTGAATTCTGTGTATGAGAGGCCGTTTTCACGTTCCAGACGTGCTTTTACAGAATCTTTGGCCAGCATCATGTTTACAGGGAAAAATTTACCCACATCTCTTAAAAAATCCAAAAAGGTTAAATTGCGAAACCAGTCATAATTATTAACCATGATCGCACCGTGTGGCGTATCTGAAAAGTCAAGAAATTTTTCCAGCTGTACTTTTAGGGACGCCACATTATGCCGTAAAACGTCTTCCGAAAGCTGTTTTCTCTCTTCACTTTTTCCACTGGGGTCTCCGATCATACCGGTCGCACCGCCGACGAGCGCGATTACTTTATGGCCAGCTTTCTGGAAACGCCGCAGCATCATTAAAGCCATGAGATGCCCCACATGAAGACTGTCCGCCGTGGGATCAAAACCCGCATATATCGTTCGTGGTTTTTCTAAAAGCCAGGCCGCGATATTTTCATCGTCCGTGGTCTGGTGAATCTGATTTCTCCATCTGAGTTCTGCGATAACATCCATGGTTACTGTCGACATTTCTTTCGTCCTTCTTTTATATAATTTTCTAATTTTGTGTTAATCTCTCGGCGTGCGATATTCATCTTTCATATTTTGTATCACAGTCATATCCGCGGGATTTTAGTAAAATATCTGAATATGTTACCGTGGATACACGGAATGATAAAATTTGAGGAATGCATCCTCTGGTTCCACATACTGGTTCCACTTTAAATTTCCGTTTTTTGTGGCTCTGAAATCAGGCATTTTCAGTGAAGCAAAATGCCGGGGAAGCGGAAATTTATAATGTATCGGATATAAATTTCCGTTTTATGCGGTTCTGAAACAGGTATTTTCAGCGAAAAGTAAAATGCGGGCCTGTCTGGGACAGGGGAAATGAAAATTTATAGGTCCCTCATAAATAAATTCGTACCAGATAAATGTTTTGTACGCATATCTCCGCACGATATTCTTGATAAAAGATTATATATGAAAAGAAAAATTCCACAATCAGGGGGAACTTCTGTAAAATCTTTCGACTAAAAATGGTATCATTTATAGTATTTAGAGATTCTATTTCTTGTATTATTTTGTATAATTGTTAGAATCGTTATATTTTTATATAATGATTATAATCATTACATTTTCGTGTTTTTTTATGAAAAAATAAAAAAAGAAGATATTTTTTCTGTAGAAAGATACACAAAAAAATAGTAGAATTATGGGAAAGTTGGTTTTTAACGGTTTTTTTGGGCGGCATTTCATTTTTGGTTTCGGTGTTTTGTGTGTTTTATACACGATGCACTGTAAAAATGCCGGAGAAGCGGAATTTTATACTGCATCGGGTATAAATATCTTCTCAGCACTTTAATATTCTGATTTTCCATAAGTGTGATCCTGTCTGAAACCTGGTTTTTGTGACAGAGTGAAATAAAATTAAGAACATAAAACATAATTCGCTAAAATAATAATTCCACAGACGGTCAGGTAAATTTATGAACAGATATATTCCATTCATCATAATCGGCGGTATTTTATATGCTGTCTTTTCCACGTGTGAAGTTCGTATTTTAACGTGGAAAGATTCAGATAATTTGGAACGAATCGTGATTACACCGAAGAATACCAGTCAGAAATCAAATATTCCTCCTGTTCCTCCGATTTCTCAGGAAGATGAACGTTTTGATCAGGGAGAGGGTCCGATCGCGGTGGGCAGTTATGCGGTAAAAAGTTTACTGAAGATGATACCGAAAGAAAAAGCGGATATAAAAGATGATCATGCTTCAGTTCAGTCGCGGTATTCCCAGAGGCATCTTGTGGGAAAATTTCCTTCAGAACTTTCCGAGTTACCTCCGAAACTGCCTGAAAATGAACCGAAGACGCTCGTTTCTGTTTCAGATACGACCACGGTAAGTGTTTCTCCGAAAACGAAACTGGTGGCGCAGCTTCCAGTTTTGGAAGAAGAAATGGATGTTCACGATTATTCAGATGCTAAAATACCCAGGATACGTAATTATGACGACCGGATTTTAATAGCATCTTTTAATGTCGATCCATGGTGGGAGGAGGATTCCAGAAATTCTCCCGAGTTACAGGAAGAAATGCTGAGTGTTCTTGTACAGTTTGACATGGTGGCGATTCAAGGATTCCGAATCGATAATGTAAAATTTCTTGATGATTTAGTTGCGCAGATGTCGGAGGTTTCTGCAGGCAAGAAATTTCATTATGTCGCGGCCGTACTGGGAGGTTTACGTGTTTCAGAGAATGATCCGGCTCTAATTTTTGTGTATGATTCCACCACGATGGAAGTGGATCCACTTTCGGTCAGTTATATGGGAAAGGTAAATGAACCATTTAAATATCGTCCGCTGGCTGCGACTTTTCGCACGAGAAAAACTTCGTCGGATAAAGCATTTACATTTACTGCCATAAATGTTTTTCTTGCCACTCAGAGGGAGAGAATGGAATTCGCTCAGTTTCCGCAGATGATACAGAAAGCAAGAAATATTAAAACAGGTAATTCCGTGCATGAAGATGATATTATCGTGATGGGGCATTTTGGTCTGGAACCCACGGAACCGTTACCGCGTGATTTTAGTTCGGCGTTTACCTGGTCTGTTTTTGGTCGTTCCACGAATGCTTGGGGCGGATTTCGTTCCACGACAGAAAACATCTGTTATCTGAAAGATGCCACGGTGGAAGCAATTTGTGGTGGCGTGTGGTGTCTAAAAACATTTTTTCATCGGAGTGAAGGAATTCCTTTTGATTATCATCCTGTCTGGCTACAATTAAGTATTTATGAAGGAGGAAAATCTCCGAAAAATAATGTTTGGTAAACTTTTTCCGCAAATTTTTAGAGGGAGAAAACGTATTTTGAAAAAATCGTTTCTCTCTTTTTTTATACATGATCGGATGTTTTTATATCCGATGGATGATAAATTTCCACTTTCCCAGCATTTTAGTTTTCTCTGAAAAGCTGCATTCAGAACGGCACAAAACGGAATTTTAAAGTAATAATGAATGTTCATTTATCTGTGTTTCATGAAGTATGAAATATCAGGTTTCATGAGGGTAAAAAACAGGTATGAAATGTGGAGCCGATTTATCTGATATAATTATATACCCGATAACTATAAAATTCCGTTTTCTCGGCATTTTGCTTCGCTGAAAAAGTCAGGCATTCAGAGCCGCACAAAACGGAAATTTAAAGTGGAACCAGTATAAAGTCTCGGGGATAAATCTGAATAGGGGATGCCGGATGCGGGGAAAAAATATCAGAATTTATCATTCATCAGATATAAAATCCTGAAGCTGGTAAAAAACATTTCTTCGGCGCGGGAGAAAACCTGCTCGGCGAATATTTTCTTTTAGCTGTGTTTCTGTGGTGAAGAAAGTGGTTCCGCAAGCTGCGACGACATTTTCCTCGATCATGAGACTTCCCATATCATTTGCGCCGAAGGAAAGCGCGAGTTCTCCGATTTTCATGCCCTGTGTTACCCAACTCACCTGAATATTAGAGATATTATCCAGAAAAAGGCGGCTGACGGCAAGCATTTTCAGATACGCAAAAGTTCCGGCCGCCGGAATTCGCGACATATCCATTTCTGTTTTTTTGGGGGGGGCGGATAAAAAATCGGTGTGTGAAAAATCTTTGTGTGAAATTTTATCTGGACTAAAATTTTCAAAAATCGCTCGCGGTACAGGCTGGTACGTCCATGGAATGAATGCGGTAAACCCACCGGTTTTATCTTGTAAATTCCGGATATGTTCCAGATGCTTCATCCGTTCTGCCGGTGTTTCCACGTGTCCGAACATCATCGTGGCGGTGGAACGTCCTCCACGGAGATGCCAGAGTTCATGGATACGGAGCCAGTCTTCCGTCATTATTTTTTTCGGGCTTATTTTCTTTCGCACCGAGTCGACGAGAATTTCCGCGCCCCCGCCGGGCAGACTGCCCAGGCCTGCAGATGCCAGCCGGTCAAGCACCGTTTCTTCTGGAAGATTTTCGAGTTTCGAAAGAAAGAGAATTTCTGTTGGCGTCAGGCCATGAATATTTACGCCAGGAAAGGCCGATTTAATTTCACGAAAAAGCTGTTCGAACCAAGATAAGCGCAGTTCTGGATTCAGACCGCCCTGCAGTAAAATCTGAGAGCCACCTAAATCCACCGTCTGCTGAATTTTCTGAAGTAATTCGTCTTTCGTGATTACATATGCGTCCGCATGATGTGCATCACGTGAAAAAGCGCAGAAATAACATCTGCACTGGCATATATTCGTATAATTTATATTTCGGTCGATATTATAAGTGCGCCACGGTTCAGGGTGCATATGCCGACATACGGTATCCGCGGCCGACGCAATTTCCGCCAGATGCGGAGAGTTAAGAAGAATTTCACCTTCTGTGACAGTCATACGCTGATGTTCGGAAGTGATTTTTTCTAAAATTTTTTTTATTGGCTGTTTTAACATGAAAAAATATTTTCTGTCAGAAGTTTTTTGCTTGGCATTCCATAAAATGGAATTTTATATCCGATGCACGATAAATTTCCGCCTCTCTGGTATTTTTGTTTTTTTGCTGTCCGCAGACGAGGATAAAATCTGGTATTCGGAGCCGCGTAAAACGGAAATTTATACCCGATATATGATAAATTTTCACTTCTCCGGCATTTTTGCTTCGCTGAAAATGTCTGATTTCAGAACCGCATAAAACGGAAATTTAAAGTGGAACCGGTATAAAGGAGAAGCAGTATATAAAGTAAAACCAGAGTGTATAATGCGCAGGCATGAAACCCACGGACGGCGAATTTTATAGTGTATCGGGTATAAAACGGGCACGTGAGATTTCAGAAGACTCGTTTTTGGTGTGCTGAAAAACACATGATACCATTTTATGCTGGAAGCAGTAAAAGTTTTTTTTCAGAATATTTTATGCGTTAAAAAATATCTGAAACGTGGAAATTTATCGTTTTCGGAAATATCATATTTCAGACATTTTATCTTTTTTACGATTTACTTCAAAAGTTATGCTGGAACCGAGAGGAAATATATTATTTTTTTGGGCCATTTTAATAAATATTTTCATACTGTGCCGTTCTTCCCGATCCAGATGATAATGAATTTTTTGTGTAAGATAATCGCGGCAAAAGTCCGCAGATAACTGTCTTTTCGCCGCTTCCGTGCGAATGATTTCATCCATCTGAATTTCTGCGTTTTTTTGTACCTGTGTGAAAATAAGTGATAATCGTTCCGTGTCCACTCCAGGACGCGCGAACCAGCTGGCGTAAGTAAAGGGTAAACCCATCCACTGGGTCCAGCACAGACCCATATCTAAAATAAAAGGAATACGTGAGTCATGGGGAGAAATGAACATGGCGGAATCCCCGATAACCAGTACTGCATCCAGATTTCGTCTGCGCAGTGTTTCGACCAGTGTATTCATAAACTGGTCATTCGCTGGATCTGGCACGGAAGCCGCACTGAGACGCCCAGTATCTTTTCTCAGTAAATCATCTTCGGGGGTAAGTGCCACAAATTCTGGTGAAATTTTTACATAATCTTTCAGGTAAACCTGTACCATGGCTGCACTGCTGCGTGAAGCACCATCCAGGGCTAAACGATGAATTTTATGAATCGGTACCAGTGAAAGCAGTTTAATGCTCTCCACACGCCCTTTACTGGCGATACATACATCCGAAATCTGTATCAGGTGTGGATTTCGTGCCGCTTCCGCCACAGGAATTAATGCCACTTCATATTCTCCTGCTAAAAGGTCAGATGCCAGTCGGGAGGGTAAATCCCGAAATACTTCCATACTCGCATTATACTGGGATGCGATTTTCTGAAGATTCCATACCAGCGGTGCCGCATTCAGAAACTGTACTGTTCCGACACGAAAACTTTCATGAGGATAATTGGAGAAAATACACGTTTCTGTATCTTCGGAGGTCTCTTTATGATGGCTTCTCGCGTGTTTTGTATCCGCTTCGGTCATATCATGTTCAGAGTTATCTTCTGAATTATTTATCATGCTGCTCATTTTTATTTTCTTTATTCTATTTTTATACCGGTGCTGCTTTACCCTGATTTTACTTTATGGCCAATTCACTATAAATTTCCATTTCTGGTGTTTTAGTTTCACATACTAGTTCCATTTTAAATATCCGTTTTGTGCGGATCTGAAAACCGGCATTTTCACCGAAGCTAAATGCCGGTGAAGTGGAAATTTATAGTGATCGGGAATAAACAGGTGTTTTGGGCGAGGCAAAATGCCTGTCTGTATATCGTCGGACAGAGTACGTGAAAATTTATAGTAGGTGCATCCGACATGAATTTTCTTGACGTGACTCCGTCCGTCAGTATTTTGGGGTGAAACAAAAACTGGTGAAGCAAAAAATGAAAGAGCTCCTGATATTTTTTATTTCTCATGTTTCGTGAGCTGAATATTCAGTTCGCCAAGCTGTTTTTCATCCACTTCTCCAGGCGCTCCGGTCATAAGATCCGTGGCTTTCGCCGTTTTGGGAAATGCGATTACATCTCGAATGCTGTCTAGACCAGCAAAAATCATGGCCAGTCTGTCCACTCCCAGTGCGATTCCTCCATGAGGAGGTGCACCGAAACGCAGTGCATCCAGTAAAAATCCGAAACGTTCTTTCGCAGTCTGATCGTCGATATTCAGCAGGCGAAATACTTTTTGCTGCAGCGCGTTATCATGAATACGGATGGAACCGCCGCCCGCCTCAAAACCATTTACGATAATATCATACGCCGCGGCACGAACATTTTGTGGCTGTGTGTCCAGTAAATGCGCGTCTTCAGGAATCGGCGCAGTAAACGGATGATGAACTGCCACCCAACGATTTTCTTCTGTATCATATTCCAGCATGGGGAAATCCACCACCCAGGAGAAATGCATGGTCTGAGGATCATATAATTTAAGTTCTTTTCCCAGACGCCGGCGAAGACCATTCAGCGCGCGGCAGCTGGTCTGAAAAGTATCTGCGATAATAAATGTAATATCTCCCACATTCAGGTTCAGCCGCTGTATGATTTTTGCCTGGAGTGTTTCATCAAAATTTTTCGCGATCGGCGACTGAAGCGTTTTTTCGTCGGCCAGTTTAAACCAGGCCAGGCCTTTTACACCGAAATTTTCCTGTGCCCATGTGGTCAGTTCATCTATTCTTTTACGTGAAAATGCTTCCGCGTGGCCTTTCGCGACGATCGCCCGAACACGATTTCCGGCATCCGCCGTTTCCTTAAAGACGCGGAATGAACACTCGGACGAAATGTCCGTTAAATCTATAATTTCCATTCCAAAACGTAAGTCGGGAGCATCATGTCCATAACGCTCCATGGCCTGCTGATAAGATATTCGTGGCAGCGGAAGCGTCAGTTCCAGTCCGAGAATTTCTTTTGCCAGCCGTGCCATCAGGCCATCCATGATACCCATAATATCATCCATGGTAATGAAAGACATTTCCATATCCAGCTGCGTAAATTCCGGCTGACGGTCCGCCCGTAAATCTTCATCTCGGAAGCAGCGCGCGATCTGTACATACCGATCATATCCAGCGATCATCAGTAGCTGTTTATAAAGCTGCGGTGACTGCGGCAGCGCAAAAAACTTTCCTGGATAAATGCGGCTGGGAACCAGATAATCCCGGGCCCCTTCTGGCGTGCTGCGGCCAAGAATAGGTGTTTCCACGTCTATAAAACCATGTTCATCGGTGTAATCCCGCATGATTTTTATCATCCGGTGCCGGAGTTCCAGTGCTCGCTGCATTTCGGGGCGGCGTAAATCCAAAAATCGGTACTGGAGACGCACTTCTTCACTCGGCAGCTCCGGAATACTTGGCTGAACAGGCGGAACATCACTGCGGTTTAATATTTCCAGTTTTAAAGGACGAAGCTCAATTTCCCCCGTGGACAGCGCTTTATTCTCACCACCCTCCGGGCGCAGCATGACCTCCGCTTCCACCGCGATAACGAATTCTTGCCGCAACTGACGCGCTTTCTCCAAAAGAAGCTGTGCTTCTTCCACAGAATTTCCAGATTCTGGAGAAAAAGTTATCTGGGTTTTTCCATAACGGTCGCGCAGCCAAAGAAAAACCAGCCCACCCTGGTCGCGCTGATGATCCACCCAGCCACAGAGCTTCACAATTTGTCCTACATGGGTTTTTCTTAATTCTCCACAAGTATGTGTGCGTAACACCGAAATTCTCCCTTCTAAATTAAAGATTTTATAATCCAAAAATCCGTAAAAATACTGGTTCCGTGATAAATTTTTATTTTATATTCGATATACTTATGCGGATTCCACTTAAATTTCCGTTTTTATACCCGATATACTATAAAATACCGAGAAAGTGAATTTTTAGTGGAAATTTGTGTGTACCGTGCATGAAATTTTTTCTGTGGATTTTATTTTTCGTAAAAAACGAGCTTATCTGAAAAGATATAAAAGATTTTAAGTGGCACCGGTGTAATATATATCCTGATGCACTATAAAATTCCACTTCACCGGCATTAAAATTTTGCTTCACCGGTATTTTTGCTTCGCTGAAAATGCCTGCTTTAAAAACCGCACAAAATGGAAATTTAAAGTGGAAACAGTATATATTTCAGTAAAAATAATAAAGACTTTTATTGTAAAGTGCTTTTCTAAAACCACAAGCGGGGGTAAGATTTTTTGTTTCTTGTGTTTATTATGCGTATTCCACCTTAAATTTTCGTTTTATTCCAGGTTCTCCTTTAAATTTCCGTTTTTTTGCTCGCTGAAAGCAGGCATTTTCGGTGAAGTAAAAATGCTTGGGAAACGGAATTTTATATCTGTATCAGGTATATGAGGCGCTGAAAGCTGACATTTTCAGTGAAGCAAAATACAGAAGAAATGGAAATTTATAGTGCATCGGGTATAAAATTTTTTGTTCACCATTTCTTTTTATGGAAAATGTGTTATAATGCTCTCCTGTTAAGTTCAGAATGTGTTTCTGAGAGGGTGCTTTCTAAAGAATAGTTTCGTAATGAATACATATACCTTTTTAACGCCGCCAGGGCAGGGAGCGATCGGTGTCATTCAGGTTCAGGGGATTTCTGCCTCTGAATGTGTGGATCAAATTTTTGTCTCTCTGCGCGGTATTTTGGTATCAGAAGTTTCCTGTGACCGGGTTTTGTATGGTAAAATTCTAAAAGAAGATGTGGTCGTGTGTCGTACCGGGGAAGACGTGGTGGAAATTCACAGCCATGGTTCTCCGGTGGCGATGCGCCGAATCGCGCAGCTTTTAGAAGTTCATGGCGTAAAGGAACTTTCATATGAAAAGTTTTTAGAACGTCATTATACAAACAAAATTCAGCGAATCGCGGCGGAAATGCTGCCACATGCGACGACTTGGCGCATTTCGAGTATTATTATGGATCAGTATAATGGTGCTTTACGAGATGCTCTGCTGGAAATAGACATGGAGCAGGTACCTGAGCGGCGTCAGAATTTAAAAGAAAAGCTTTTCTGCTGGCAGCATATCGCAAAACATCTGCTGGTTCCTTGGAAAATCATTTTTGCTGGTCCTACGAATGTCGGTAAAAGCTCCCTTTTTAATGCCTTACTGGGATTTTCACGTGTTTTGGTGGATGATCGTGCTGGTACGACACGAGATCTGGTAAAGGAAAATTTTACTTTTGACGGATGGAATTTTTTATTGGTGGATACAGCTGGCTGGCGCGAAGGAACAGAGGATGAAATCGAAAAAGGAGGAATGCGCCGGGCAGAGGAGGAAATGGCGGATGCAGATCTGATTCTGATGGTCCATGATGCGCGAGATTTTCCTCATTTTGTGGAGGGTTTTACGTTTCCGCCAGAGAAAAAATGTTTACATGTATGGAATAAATGCGATTTATGTCAGTCATCCCCTCTCATAAATGAAAAGGAAAACTCAGTCTTCGTTTCGGCAAAATGGGAAGAAAGTATGCCGGTTCTGTGTGAAAAAATCCTTAAAATCCTGATTCCTGTAACGCCGAAACCGGGTACCGCGATTCCGATCGGTCTGGTGTGATTTTTTGGCGCATATTTTCCTGTGCTCTCGTTTTAAGTGTTTTTCATGATTCACCAGATTTTGGGACATAAAAATGAAGGATTAATGCGTGTGGACATTCCTGATTCTGCTTTAAAATCCGGTTCCTGAGATTATAAAAACAGGCATTTCTGAAAAGCCTCAAAAATGCCTGATCAGCAAAATTCTTTTGTACGTAATTAATAGGTGCATACTTTCTTACCCGATACACTATAAAATTTCGCTTTACCGGCATTTTGATTCGCAGAAAATACCTCTTTTAGAGCCGCACAAAACGGAAATTTAAAGTGGAACCAGGATATTAAATGAAATCAGATAAACGTTTATTTTTTCTGAAAAGCGGAAATGAGTGTGTACTTTTAACCGTTTTTACTCGTCTCTTCTAATTTTTTGCGTTCTCTTCTGTTTTCTCTTCCACGTTTTGTTCTGTTTCAGGAAGAAGCGGTATAAGAACTTCTTTTGAAGGATGCGTACTGGAGTTTTCTGGAGTGGTGGTATTTTGAGTTTTTTCGTTTTTCTGGTTTTCCATTCGTGACTGAATTTCTTTATCTATATTTTCGTTCATGTATTCCATTTCTTGAAGATCTTCAAAATTTAAGATGATAGGCGGAAAATCCTCGCTGACCACGGCGATCATTCCGGCCATTTTCCACTGCTGAGATTCTTCTTTTCGCAGTACACAGACGATCATATCCTCATAAGTGTCAGAGGGACTATCTGAATTTTCATCGTGAATTTTCCAGATCGTGCCGATTCGTGCGCCGATCACTTCTTTAGTTTCTGGGTCATTTAAATACTGAATATTTCCGAATTCCACTTCCATATTTTCACATGCACTGGGGCCAAAAGAAGTCTGTTTTTTTCTCCATTCTGCCCGAGCTGCGGTACTCAGCAGAGCAAGAAGTGTTTTGTTATCTTTTTGCTGTAAAGCACGGATAAAATAATATGTGATTTTAATAGGCTCTTCCATTTTCGCGATTTCTGGATCATGTTCAAAAGTTTTCGCGAAATTTTGTAATGCTTCTTCTAGCTGAGCGTCTGTGAGCTTAAAAATGTCTGTATTATCCGGTGTCTGTTTTTCCCGCGAGACCATTTCTGCAGTATTTTTGTTGCGGTTATCCGTTTTCTCCGGGATAACGTCAGAAGTAAGGTTTTCAGTCGCCGTGTTTAGACTCTGTCCCTCTTTTTCTGAAGAAGTTTTCGTTCCCACTTTTTCTGCGTTACATCCACAGAACAGAGTGATAATTCCTGGAGTGCAGAGCAAAAAAAGAATGAAAACAAACTTTATTTTTGTGCTGTTATCCATATAATGTCTCCTGTACGGATAATTCTATTTCGGTTTTTGTGCTGAAATTTCTATTTAAATATACTGGTACCATTTTAAATTTCCGTTTAGTGCGGCTCTGAAAGCAGACATTTTCCGCGAAGCAAAAATGCCGAGGAAGCGGAAATTTATAGTGTATCGGATATATAATTTTGACTTTCCATGTTTCCTAATATGCCTGACTGAAACTGTGGTACCAGAATCTGATAAATTTTTATATCTGAATTCTTTTTTGTAGGTACTTCGAATATAAACCGTGAGTGTGAATAAGAACCGGCATGAAGGAAAGTCTAAAATAAATCATAATCATGAAATACAAGAATATAATTTCAAAAAAGGAGGCGTCTGTCAAGATCAAATTATCTGGCCAAATAACGTTCTATTTTAGGTTTTCTAAAAAGAAAAGTGTCGTATAAATCGAAATCTGAAGTAAAACTGGCAGAAGTCGTACATTTATACTTTAGTGTTTTTTAATCAAAAAAATAAAAATTTACATAAATGATAGCAGGAGGATTTATTTATTCGGCATAATAACTAAATCTTAAATGTATTTTCTCTTAAAAAGTATAATTTTAATAAAAATACATTTTGATTTTTCCATTTAAGGGGTAAAATTAATTAAAAGCATAAGTGGCGAAAAATTTTAAAGGGAATGGAAAATGAATGCGTTTAGAGCAGTACACAGGAAGTACACTGTCTTATTTTTTGTTTTATTTATCTTTTTATTCGCTGTATCTTCTGGTAAATTATTAGGTACAGAAAAGATAAAGGAATCTTTTTCAGAGAAAAAAAGTGAGAAGTTTTGTCGAGAATGCCTTCCGCTTTCTTCGTTTCCCCAGATTACTGATGTGGGGGTAAAGCCGGAGGAAATCTTACAGAAGGACGTGAAGAGGACTTCTCAAAAGAATTTTGAACACGTCTTCCCGGAAAAAGTACATTCGATTAAAGTTTTATCGAAATTAGAAAATTCGTCTGAAGGGAAAGCTAAAAAATCTTCTGAAGTACAGAAATATGAAGCAAAAAATGGTCAGTCTGCGTATATACAGGAAGTGATACAGCAGGGAAAAACTCTTGAAAAAGAGGGGTGCTGGTCAGATGCGGTAAAACTGTACGAGGAAGGCTTACGCCAATTTCCTAATGTACAGGAACTTCAGAGGAGATATAATTTCGTCCGGCTTCACCGAGATATTTATCGGCGTTATTCGGATCAGGATTTTAGGAAAATAAGCCTGACATTAACAGAGGAAGATTTATCTGCTTTAGCGCAAGAAATTTTACAAAAACTAAATTTAAATTTTGTTGTATCACTGAAGCCCGAACAAATTATGGGCCGAATGATGAATGGAATGGAAATTGCGCTGAGTAATTCATTTTTTCGTGAAGTTATTTTACCAGAAGTTTCAGATAAAATTATATGTGAATTTCGGGAAGAGGTGCGAAATTATTTGGCCGCACATTCTTTAATGAATGATCGTCAGATGGTTCTGTGTATTTTAGAAATACAAAAACTGGCGAGAAAATATTTTTCTGAAGCACCAGCTCGAGCTTTGATGCTGGAAGGTCTGTGCGGCCTGATCGGAACGCTGGATCCATATTCTTCATTATTAACGCCGACACAGTTACAGGATTCACTTTCCACGATTCGAGGAAATTTTGTTGGTCTGGGAGTGGTGGTGAAGCAGGAAAATGGAAACTTTTTAATATCACGAGTGATTCCCGGCAGTCCAGCGGAAGTGGCAGGTGTGAAGACAGGTGATCTTTTGGTGGGGGTGAATAATAAACTTTTAGATAAGGCCTCTGCGGATATGGCGGCTTCCTTTTTACAGGGAGAGGAGGGGACTTCTGTGATTTTACAGCTGGCTTCCGTGAACGGATCGGAGCGTCGAAGCGTACGTGTCAGGCGAACAAAAGTTACCATACCCTCTGTGGAAAGTGCTCGGATTTTGCCGGGAACGGACGGTATGGCATATCTTCGTGTACCCACATTTCAGGATGATAGTGCACGAATTTTAGATGCAAAATTACATGAATTGCGGCGAGAAGGGATGAAAAGTCTTGTTTTGGATCTGCGTGGGAATCCGGGCGGATTACTGCTGGCTGCGGTGGAGCTGGCGGATCTGTTTTTGGCCGAGGGAAATATCGTGTCCATTCGTGGAAAATATGAATATCAAAATATGACATATCGTGCTTCAGGAGGAAAGACATGGAACATTCCGCTGGTGGTGTTAATTGATCGTGATAGTGCCAGTGCTTCAGAAATTTTTGCTGGTGCGATAAGTGAAAATCGTCGCGGTCAGGTTCTTGGGGAACAGAGTTATGGAAAAGGGTCCGTTCAGGGAATATACCAGCTTTCGCGAAAACCGCTGGGGATAAAACTGACCACTTCTCTCTTTTATTCTCCCACAGGCAGAAAATATAATCATGTCGGAGTGTTACCAGATGTGAAAGTATATGAGGTTACGAAACCTGCTTTGGCGGAGACTTTTCCTCCTGTGGGAAATGCGCTTCAGACTTTCGCTGAGGAAGAGAGAGAAGGGAATGAAATGCATGTGAATTTTTCGCAGAAATCGGCGGTGACTGGAGAGATTTCATTTCCTGAAGAAGATGTTTTCCTGAAGGCAGCCATTCAGGTTTTAAGCCATGAAAAAATGTCCGTACCAGCTGTCGCGGGAAGTGAAGTTATCTCTGATGCACTGTAATTTCCTCTTTTCCGATATTTTTGCTTCTCGAAAATGCATGCTTTAAGAACCACATAAAACAGAAATTTAAAGTAGGCGCAGTATAAATTTAATAATGTATCGGGCATAAAAATTATGATCAGAAAAATTTTTTTTCTTATACTGTTTTCACTATAAATTTCCGTTTAGTGAGGCTCTGAATGCAGACATTTTCAGCGAAATAAAATGCTGGAGAAACGAAAATTTATAGTATATCGGGTATATTTTATATCCAAAACACACTAAAAAATTTCCCTCACTCTCCCGTTTTCATCTCGGGGAAAGTCTGTTTTATGGAGATACGTAAAAGAAATATATTCCTGATTCTCTTTTAACTTTCCGTTTAGTGAGGCTCTGAATGCAGACATTTTCAGCGAAATAAAATGCTGGAGAAACGAAAATTTATAGTATATCGGGTATATTTTATATCCAAAACACACTAAAAAATTTCCCTCACTCTCCCGTTTTCATCTCGGGGAAAGTCTGTTTTATGGAGATACGTAAAAGAAATATATTCCTGATTCTCTTTTAACTTTCCGTTTAGTGAGGCTCTGAATGCAGACATTTTCAGCGAAATAAAATGCTGGAGAAACGAAAATTTATAGTATATCGGGTATATTTTATATCCAAAACACACTAAAAAATTTCCCTCACTCTCCCGTTTTCTTCTCAGGGAAAGTCTGTTTTATGGAGATACGTAAAAGAAATATATTCTTGATTCTCTTTATAACTTTCCGTTTTGTACCAGCTCTTTAAGCAGACATTTTCAGCGAAACAAAATGTTGGCGGACAGTGGAAGCGGAAATTTATACTGAATCGCGGATAAAATGGTTTCTGAATGAAATTTAGGATTATCTTAGTTTTTCCTTAATTTTCCGCTGTGTGGCACGAAAAGCAGCATTTTCATTCCAGCACTCTGGCGGGAAGGCAAAAATGCCGGAGAAACAGAAATTTTATCGTGTATCGGGATAAAGGTTATAAATTATTTTTTGAAAGAGGACATTCTGTCATTTCATGTACCATTTTAACCAGGGCGATTACATTTTCCACGGGCGTATTTTTGTTTATTCCGTGGCCGAGGTTAAATATATGACCTGGTCGGCCGGCAGTCTGATGTAAAATACGAGAAACATGATGACGGATAATTTCTGGTTTCGTTAAAAGTACCAGAGGATCCATATTTCCCTGGATCGAAAGATGATGTCCGATTATATCCCAGGCAGTGTTTATTTCGATTCGCCAGTCCACTCCGATACAGTCTCCTCCGCAGCGTGAAATGGAAGGAAGAAGCATGGGATTTCCTGTCGCGAAATAAATAACCGGCGTTTCGGGAAATGAAGTCTTTAAGTTATGAATGATCTGCTGGACATATGAGAGAACAAAATTTTCATAGTCAGAAACGCCGAGACATCCCACCCAGCTGTCAAAAAGCTGTACGATCTGTGCACCAGCTTTAATCTGTTCTGTAAGATACAGAGTAATTGCGCGTGAGAGCCGACTCATCAGAGCACTCCATGCACCGGCGTCAGTATACATAATATATTTTGTTCGTGCGTAATCCCGGCTGGCACCACCCTCCACGGCGTAACTTGCCAGAGTAAATGGAGCACCAGAAAAGCCGATAACCGGAATGTTTTCATTTAATCCTGCGCGTGTTTTTTGGACGGTCTGGTATACGAAATCCAGCGCCTGCGCATCTTCCAGTTCCTGAAGAATGTCGACTTGAGAGGTGTCCTGGATGGCATTATGAATGACGGGTCCTTCTCCCGCGGCGAATTCCAGATCCATTCCCATGGCCTGTAAAATCGGCAGTAAATCAGAAAAAATAATGGCGGCGTCCACACCTAAACGTTCCACGGCGGTAAGCATCACCTCTGCGCATAAGTCGGGATTTCGACAAAGATCGAGGAAATTTGTTGCCGAGCGGACAGCACGGTATTCCGCCATATATCGTCCTGCCTGGCGCATCAGCCAGATCGGTGTTTGGTCCACGGGTTCCAGGCGAAGTGCTTTCATCATTCGGCCATTATAACTGGGATGTTTCGTGGACATTTAATTTCTTTCGTCTCTATTTTCTGGATATGCTGACTTCTATATATATGCTGATTTAAATTTAACTTTTGTGTCTGCCGGCATTTTGGGGATACATGAAAATACACACACCCTATTTTACTGCCGCATTTTATCTTAAAGTGAACTGGAATGCAGGGCAAAAAAGTTACTAGAAATCTTCCTCGCCAGAATCTTCTTCGGAGTCATCTAAGAAATCTTCCTCTGCAGAATCCTCTGGGAAATCTTCTTCGGAATCCTCAGAGAAATCATCTTCAGAATCCTCTGAAAAATCTGCATCACTAGAATCATCACCGTTATCATCACTGTCTGTATCCGTCTGCGCAGAGGTGTCCGTGATGGTTACCTGTTTTTTCTCTTTTGGAGCTAAATAATTTATTGGAGAATCCAGCGCAGTTTCTCGGAAACACAGAACGGTTCCCGTTTCTGTGGCGATATAAATTCGGTCTGTCTGGAGATTTGTTAATCGGATGGGATGATTTTGGATGGGCAGAGAAGCGATTTTTTGGCCAGAACTGCGATCTAAAATGGCGAGCTGATCTGCATGGTCCACGGAGTAAACTCGGCCTTTACTGCAAGATAAAAACTGACGAATATGCGGTGCCCACCATTTCGGATCGGTGGAATTTTCGTTACCACCACTTAATGCGTCCAGACAGTACATCCCGGAAAGAAGAGTCGAAACAAAAAGCTCTCCGTCCACATAAGCAGGAGCGGAGGAAATGTGTTCTCCCGTGGGGAAACGCCAGAGAATTTCTCCGTCTGTTTCATATACACAGATAACATGCCCTTCTTTCGTGCCGATATAAAGCAGACCACTGTTTTCGCTGTTATTTTCATCATAAGGCATGTGTCCCAGGGGGCAACTAACTTTCCCGACGATCGAAACGTTAAACTTTTCGTCCAAGACACTTTCATTTTTTTGCATTAAATCGATTACTGTTAAAACATTATCATCGGTGGTCCAGGCGATCATTTCATGTTTATCCTTTTCACGGATTACCTGTGGAGGAAAGACGATTTCCCCGATCGCCCGAGTGGACAGCGGATGCTGATATGATTTTACCAGACGCAGAGATTCCAGCGTGATTTCCCTTCTTCTCTGACGTTCATGTTCCGATAAATTGGCAGGAAGTTTCCCTAATTTTTCAAAAGGATCTTCCACAGGCTGTAAATCATAAGCGTATACGATTCCATTCATGACTGGAATGTATGCCCGGTGCTGGGTAATGGCTGGTCCTGTGGCCGGAGCGGAGGGCAGCTCCTGTTCCAATAAAATTTTACCTGTATGACGGTTTAAAATATATAAAAAAGCACCATTAGTTACGCCTAAATAATGTTCACTTACATCCGGTTCCAGCGTAATGTTATGTAGTTTCCCGACAGCCTGTTTCCAAAGAATGGCACCCGTTTCGGCATTTAACGCCAGAACGCGGCCTCCCTCTGTTACAGAATATAAAGTGTTATCATATAATTTTAGATATGCCAGTTTATCGCGCGAGGCATCCATTTCAAGACGTGTTTCCCACTGGCGCACCAGACCGCGACTTTTGGCTAAATCCTGAGAGATAATATTCGAAGAACCACGCGAATGTTGTGCCTGAAGATCTGCTGCGGTCATAATGACAGAGAGAAAAATCAGCAAAAAGACAGAAAAATAACGCATTAATGAAAAATGTATCGGCATACAGAACCTCATTTCTTTTTTTTGTTTCCACGGAAAATGACTGAGCCTATCTGAAATTTAGTTTCTGCATTTAGTCAGCAGAAAAGCTGAATTTTAAGGTGTCTCGGATATAAAACCGTGAATTATATATCAAAACAGATAAATTATAGGATATTTTAATATATAATACCACACTTTAGTTCATAATTTCAAGTTTTTTTATAAATATTCTGAAAAAAAAGAGTTATAATCGCTAAAATCATTAAAAAGATATATATTTTTGAAAGTGTTCCTATTTCGGATAAAAATTCTAAAATCAAAAAAAATATTTTATTTCTGAGAGAATATTTATTCATATATCAAAATAAAAAAATTTTAATATATACTCCGATTCTCCTTTAGATTTTCGTTTTGTACGGCTTAAAAGCAGGTATTTTCAGTGAAGCAAAAATGCCGAAAAAGCGAAATTTTATCGTGCATCAGGTATAAAATATAATTTTTTTAAATGAAAGAAGAAAAAAAGGTCAAAAAATAAAAAAGAATATTTATTATATTTTCAGATGAAGAGGGGGACTTCCTCCCCTTTCCTTACAAAAAAGTATTATATATAATGGACTCAAGAGAAATTTAAAATTGTATAATTAGCGTACTGTAACTTTACGTTTTTTGTATCTTTCACATTAAAATTTAGTTTGAAGGCCTGATAAAAAACAGGGAATGGAAACAAAAACTGTAGAGTCTGAATTCGGATGGAGAAATACACATGTCGGCCAGGGAAATTCCAGAAAAGGTAAGTGAGGATCTAGAACAGATTTTAGGACACTTTTTGTTTTCCACAGAGAAGGAGAATGTTTTATTTTATAAATCACTGGATGCTGTCTGTGATTATTTACAAAATAAATTGCCCGAGACGGAGGTCCCGCTCTGGCGTTCTTTGGAAGTTATGCTTTATGATAAATTGTCTGTTTTAACGAAGCGCTCGGAAGTTTTTGCGAAAGATGATTCTGTATGGAAATTATTGCGTTTTGTTTTTGGATATTTTATTCCGAAATACAGATTCTGGCACAAAAATATTCTTTTTCACCAGTCAGATGATCGTATCTTTCAGCCATTTTTTTTGGCGCAGCTGCTGGATATTATTTTGGAAAAAAAAGCATATCAGGTGATCGATTTTTCAGAAGAATCTTTAGAGAAATGTGTTTTTTCTGAAGTTTCTAATTTTCAGAAAGATCTTTTGACGGGGCAGAACGGGAAAGATAATTTATTGGCGGAAGATAATTTATTAGCGGTGGCGAATAATACTTTAGAGTTACCGCAGTCGAGGGAATTTCCTTTCGCGATTTCTGCACATGATGAATTTATAGCGACAGGTGCCACGCCTTATGAGAAGTCCATTTTAGAGGCGGTGTATTCAATTATTGATGAATTCGACGATTATGTGGGTTATCGTCCGACACCCGTTCTGAATACACAGCAGAAAATGCAGCCGTATGATCATGAATGGGTACATCCATTCCCTATTTTCTTAAAAAGAGTGGGAATCGCGCACGGAAGGTATCATGAAATTCTTTCTGGTGCGTTAAAAATACTGTCGGAAACGCACCCGGATATTTTACAGGCGGCGTCTCTGGATTTATCGCGTATAGAGGAATTAGTCATCGATCCGCGAGCTTTGGATTTTGAACATCCAGTGAATCGGCGTCTGAATTATCATTTTGGCGGCTGGGACATGTCGGAGGTTACGAATCAGGGATTTTATCGGCGTTTTGTGTTAATAGAACCCACGCTGGATTCTATTCTTTCGGGAGTCTTTCAGGAGGAAAATTCTCATATTCCTCTGCAGGAACGGATGTTTGAAGCGTCTGCAGTTTTGGCGGGTACCATGCTTATGGGGTCTGCGGTGACGGGCTGGGGGCCGGGTGCGCATGACTCTTCGGTAACTTTTGCGACGCTTCTTCCGCAGGTGGCTCAGCTGCGAGACCGATTTTATTTAAGCCTGATGAAAAAAGTGACTGGAGAACATGGCGCGCGTTTAAGAGAAGAGTCGATACAGTTTCACCAGCCTTTTGCACATGCGCGACAGTATTTTAATACTTCGCTTGCCAGAATGCGGGCTCTGCAGTATCAAAATCTTCAGTTAGCGCGATTATTTGCGTGGATGGGGTATGTTCGTAGTGCGCATGAGATGCTGGTGAAAGTAAGTGTACCGGGAGCGAGAATGCGCTGTGAAGTGGACTGTTTACTGACGTTAGCGCATATCCGAATAGACCGAAAACAGGTGATGGATGCGATTCCCATGCTTTATTGTCTGGAACGGATGCTGTATGAGGGCATTCAGTGTGGGGCTTTTGTGGATCCATGGTATATTTTGGGGTATAGTGGTCAGTATCCTCTTTCTCAGTCGATCGAAGATAGTACGACAGATCACCGAATCGGCGAATTCGTATCTCGGATGAGTTCTATTTTTTCGTTATATTCTCGAATTATGAAGGCCGCGGCGGCGCAGGGAATGACGGATATAAAAAATAGTCTGAATGACCGGATGCAGAAATTAACACAGTGGTGGGATCAGTTTGGCAGTGATTCGATTTTGGAAGATAATAAACTGTCGGGATATGAAACATGGGAATCTGCGAAAATGGTGGTCGAAGCACTGGAAATGTGGCATGGTGCGGGCACCGCGACAGGGGATATCGCATTTTGGCGTCCGATCGCGGCCGAATTTTCCTCTGCGAAAGCGTATGTTTTGTTGGTGGAAGCGCTTTTGGATCAGCGAGATTCGGTGGCTTCCATGGCGTTATTAATTAACTGGCTTTCTCAGTCTGAAATTATTCCTTTAGATGATGGTGATTATTCTTTTCATCCTTTAGCTTTGTGCTGGATGGAAGATTTATGGTATCCGCCGACGAAAGAACAGCATCTGCTCAGTCGTCGGGGAGAGCATCCGCAGGATGCCTGGGAGATGGCGAAAAAGTTTATTGATTATGTGGAAGCGAATGCTGATGTTTACGGAATCGTCCCGGAATTAAATATTCCTCTTGCGAAGCAAAAAAATGAACTTGAAAAGTATACGCTGGATGAAATTTTATCGCAGCAGGATCTGGCTTCTTTGGAAGAACTGTTAAAAGAAGTTGACATTTCAGAGGATGATGAACAGGAGAATGATGAAAAAGAAGAAGGGATAATGAAAGAAGATCATGGTGATCTGGACTGGGAAGTGGATGAGTTTTTGGAACGGATCTCGCGTATGGAAGATCGTTCACTTGAGGAAGAAGAGTATGATGAAGATGAGGAAGATGAAGATGCGGGTGTAGAGGAAGATGATGAGGCAGAAGAAGATATTTTAGGTGCGGCCTGGGAGAATGTAACTTATAAAGATACGACAGATGATGGAAATGATTCCAGTATGATGGAGTCTGGGACGCCGAAGGATTCACTGAAAGATTTTCCCTTAACGGCGGAAATGGAGCGGGTTTCTGATCGGCTGTTATTTTTTATCACGCAGGCGCGTCTGTGGAAAATGGCGGCTGTTTTTTCGATTCCTTTTGCGAAAGCTCACCCGGATCGTGGAGAAGCATTACAGGCCTGGGGCCGTCAGGCGGAGCAGATTTATCAGGGTTTACTGAAATTATTGGATCAGGTGAATCAGGTTCAGATCGAGGATCCGCTGCCCACGCCCAGTTCTCTGATGGATTATGATAAACGTCGGGGGATGAAGGAGTCGCTGCTGGATCGGATTATTTCCACGTGCAGTGAATTATTAGATGCGAAACGGCTTATGGTGATCGCGGATACGGAGAGTCCGATTACGGATCTGGATAATTGGGAGACGGCGACTCAGGGAATTATTCAGGCGTTAATTCGTGGTGATACATGTGCTGTGCTGAATCGTTGGGACAAAATGTTAAGTCTTTTGGTGAAAGAGCCGTTATTATATCGTCCTCTGTCGCGGAATGGTGATCCACGGCGAATTGTGCGTACGCGCAGTGTACTGACGGTGATGCAGCGGCTGTTATATAATCTTCCGCGGCAAGGATTTATCGCAGAAACAGTTCAATTATTGGTACTGGCGCAGCGGATGGAGCGGGAACATCCGGCGGGAATGCGTTCTATTACGCGTTTTGATCATCTTTTTCAGATCGGGTGTAAAAGTATCGTTCATGCATTATTGGAGAGTGCCGTGCCGGAAATTTCTTCGGAGGTTTCGAATAAAAAAACATCTTCACACTGGGGGGAGAAGTTTTCGCCCGACAATAAAAGATGGACGAAAGAATCGCTGTTTAAACAGTTAGATATTCTGGTGGAAGTGCTCATGAAAAACTGGGTGACCCACAGTCGTGGAATTCGGATTTCCGCTCTGGATGTTATTAATGGTGAATCGGAATGGGAGGATCTGAAGGATTTTATTCAGACATATGGAAATGATCTTTTTTCGCCCATGGTAATGTCTTATGGTAATCTTCAGGCTATTTATCATCAGGGAGTCGGTAATTGGCTGGAAGCTTTACAGGATGAAGATGACCCGGAAATGGGTGCGTCGCTTGCCGTGGACCTTCGGGAAGGAAGAATAGAACCTTCTGTGGCGGAATCATATCTTGAAATTATTTTGGAAACACTTTTGGATCGTTATGGTGAATTTATTGATTATAATACCACGACCATTCAGTCGGATAAGGGTGAAAATCTTTATATTTTGTTGGATTTTCTTCGGATTCGTGCGCGTTATGATCGTATCGCGTGGGACATGTTTCCCATTTTAATTATTCATGGAGTGATGGTACGTCAGAACTGTGTGGAAATCGCGAACACCTGGATTACAGGAATGATGGAGCGTTATTCGCAGATAGCCGAGCAGTTTTTAGAGAAGTATAATAAATTATATAAAGAATATGGAGTTTCGGTAAAGAGCGTAAAAGACCGGCTGGAAGAGCGTTTTGTGGCGTCCATGTCAATTAATTGTATGCAGGCGCTTCTGGAACCTGCCATTAAGGAAGCACGCGCTGGTGGGGACACGCCCTCTTTCAGGAAATTTTTGGAGTATGTTCAGGCATTTATGGCGCATCCCACGGGCACGGGTTTTGAGTCGCCGCGATGGTTGGAGGAAGTGGAAGAAGAGGTTCAGAGTTTTCGGAATAAGTCAGAAGATGATGACCAGATGCTGGATCTTAAGGAGTGCATTTCCCCTGTTCCGATTTCGGTCCTGGCGTTTCAGGAAGCCACGAAAAGTATGCTTCAGAAAATGAATCCATTCCAAGTTTCTTTCTTGGGAGAGGAATCTTCAGAGGAATTTTATCGTGTGGCGTCTAATAGTTTATCGGAAATATTAAAGTCCATCCCTGATTATCTTTCTTTGGTATTTAATGATGCTCTGGAATGTGATAAACCGAATGATTTTTCACATTCTGAGACGTTTCAAGAATATCATGAACCTCAAAAGTTCGTCCAGAAAATTGAGCCTGAAGAGGAAAAATTTAAGGATGAAAATCTTTCTACTGAGCTGAGAAATTCAGTAGATCAGGATTCTTCGGAAGATTCAGACAAAAATGATGTTTAGTATGGTACGGTTTATCGATATTTTTGCCCAGCCAAAATGCGCCGAGTGAATATTTATAACCGATTCACAATAAAATTCCCCGTTTTCTGGCATTTTTGCTTTACTAAAAATCCTGTTTTCGGAGCCGCACAGAACGAGAATTTACAGGCGCGCTTAAGAAAAAGCAGAGTATAAATAAAATCGGTGTTCTGGATTTCACTTAATTTTTGTTTTGAAGGCGCAGGGCACCAGAGCGGTATGTGTGGGAAAATCGGGAAGTGTAATTCCACGTTTACCAGAAAATTCTTTGTTCCCGAGGTGCTATAAAATTCCCGTTTTTCCGGCATTTTTGCTTTACTAAAAATCCTGTTTTTGGAGCCGCACAGAACGAGAATTTACAGGCGCGCTTAAGAAAAAGCAGAGTATAAATAAAATCGGTGTTCTGGATTTCACTTAATTTTTGTTTTGAAGGCGCAGGGCGCCAGAGCGGTATGTGTGGGAAAATCGGGAAGTGTAATTCCGCGTTTACCAGAAAATTCTTTGTTTCCGATTCACTATAAAATTCCCCGTTTTTCCGGCATTTTTGCTTTACTAAAAATCCTGTTTCGGAGCCGCACAGAACGGGAATTTACAGGCGCGCCTAAGAAAAAGCAGAGTATAAATAAAATCGGTGTTTTGGATTTCACTTAATTTTTGTTTTGAAGGAGCAGGGCGCCAGAGCGGTATGTGTGGGAAAATCGGGAAGTGTAATTCCGCGTTTATCAGAAAATTCTTTGTTCCCGAGGTGCTATAAATTCCCTGTTTTCCCGGCATTTTTGCTTTACTAAAAATCCTGTTTTTGGAGCCACACAGAACGAGAATTTACAGGCGCGCCATAAGAAAAAGCAGAGTGTAAATAAAAATCGGTGTTTTGGATTTCACTTAATTTTTGTTTTGAAGGAGCAGGGCACCAGAGCGGTATGTGTGGGAAAATCGGAAAGTGTAATTCCACGTTTACCAGAAAATTCTTTGTTCTCGAGGTGCTATAAATTCCCTGTTTTCCGGCATTTTGCTTTACCAAAAATCCTGTTTTCGGTTTCACACAGAACGAGAATTTACAGGCGCGCCCGTATATTTTTAGGGTTCAGATTCCGTGTTTATTGGCCGAATGCTTAATCCTCCGCTGGCGCGTAATTCCACGAGATAACTTTTTCCCGGCACGAGCTGCTGACTGATGGCCTCTCCGTGATTTGCCCGCAGACCTAATGTTTCCTGAAGGAGGGGGTCATTCGAAATTTCCCAAAATCTGCTCCATAATTGTTTTTCCATTTCCGAAATTCGCCCATTTTCTGCCTGATAAACCACGGGAATACTGGTGCTGACGTCTATCGGAAATGCTTCCTCCGGCGTCTGATATTTTCCAAAAATTCCACGAAACGCAAACAACGAATGCCCACGAATATTATCACTGGTCTCCACAAACTGATCATTAAATTTCGCCACTCTTCCATCCAGATACATCATATCGCCGGAAAGCGTAAACTCGCGTGACACTCCTATTTCCTTACCGTCCGGCCCAAATTCCTGAAAACGAACTTTCGTCACTACCATTTTCGGATCCGGATGCTCCGTCTGAGAAAGGACGTCAATTCTTGCTCGCCGTGTATCCACTTTCAGAAGACGATTCGCCAGCTGTAACCTTTCGTTCTGCGCCGTTAATTCTGTAACGTGTGCTTTTAATTCTTTTATTTTATTCTGTAATTCCACTTCCTGATGAATATATTTTTGAATAAAATAAAACCCTCCCCCAAAAATTCCTGACAGCACGGCTACAAAAGGAATGAGCATCCATAAAAATGAGTGTATATTTTTTGTTATCGACATTTTTGACCTTCCTAAAATCCCATTTCCTTTTATTTTATTTATACTGAATCTCGTTTAAATTTCCGTTTTATACAGCTCTGAAAGCAGGCATTTTCGGCGAAACACAAAAATGTCGGGAAAACGGAATTTTATAGTACCGAATATAAAATCAGGCCACATGACCTGATTTTTCCGTAAAGTTCATATTTTCGACATTCTGGCGGGACATTTTTCCTGCTTCACTTTTGAATTCGATTTCTGTGATCACTTTCATAGATCGTAAAAAATCGGAGAGATGATAATTTCCCATACTTCGAATAAAGATACCTCTCCATATTATTTATATCGTATAAAGCGATTTATTTCAAGAAAAAATACGGATTCGTTCAAAATATTTATAGAAAATTAATAGTGCATCGAGTATAAAATATATGTTCTAAAATCAGTACCCATCTTTTTTTAATATTTTTTATAAATTCCCAATTTTTTTATTTTGTTTCTTGACATATTCCATCTGTGGTATTATAATATGAAATTAGTAGTAAATCTTTTATAAGAAGATTTTGGGACGTTTTACTTTTACATGTTCGAGGAGATATACAATGAAATTTGTACCGGCCCGGCGGGCGGGGGCCGGCGCC
>JAUNBR010000040.1:0-3031 GCA_030527015.1 Planctomycetia bacterium | reverse complement strand
TTTTTTTTTTTAATTTTAATTTTTTTTAAAATATTTTTTAACATTTTTTTGGCTTTTTTTAATTTAAATTTTTGGTGTATATAAAAATTTAATTTTTTACCCCCCCCCCCCCCCCCCCCGATTTTTATTTTTGTCGGATTAATCATCTCTTTTTTTAGTTTTTCTTCTTCTCCTGTAAACGCACAATCCTCTTATCAGTTTGTATGGAGTAGAGCCAGTGGCAGTTATAATTGGAATAATTATGGTTGGAACAGTATTAACGGATGGCGGTGGAAAAATTCCGGTGCGGTCGCCAGCACTCTTAATGCAGCCGCTACTTACTATGTATTAGACCAGGGTGGGGGTACTTCTTATGACTATACTTCTACAGTGGAAAACTCCCAGGAAATCGCGGCGAGTGGTGTTTTTCCGGGATCTAAGTTATATGTCGGCATAAATCCAGATGATAGTTTCACTTCCGTGCAAAAGCGACTTTCTATTTTTACTAATGGTACGGATGGGTATACTGCCGATTTAAGTAACGTATATTTAGGGAATGTTTATATAGATGCACGAAAAAACAGCCAATTACATACCATTATAGGAACAATAAATGTTGAACCTGACAGTAATGCTGACGATACTTTCCGCACGGAGATTCAAAATATATCTGGAGCTTTCAATGATCGACAAATTGAGATAGCTGCGAATATTAACGTAAAAGAAGGCGGAAAATTATGGATTAAGTCCAGTGCTACAAACTGTGGTTTAGATGGCCTTCCTATTTCTGGTGATGTTACTGGTGGTGGTAAAATTTATCTGGATGGATCATTAGGAAGTAATTTTCGTTTGACCGGTGATAGCTTGGGATTTACAGGTGACTGGATACTGAAATCTATTAATGATTCCGTCATTTATTCCGGAGATGGGATCAGCAAAAACAGTCTGTACGGTGGTTCTGTTACGCTGGAAGCGGCGACCGTTCATCTTGAAAATAGTCAGAAGTTAAAGAACTTATCGTCGATCGAAACCACTGCGACGATTACTGCCGATAGTGCGCTGACGCTAACGCTGGAAACCACGGAAGAAAAAACTTATGCCGGTGCCATTACAGGAAATATTTCTCTTGACAAAACTGGTGTCGGCGCGCTGACCTTAAACGGAAATCTCTCCCACACGGGAACCACGACCGTTTCGGCTGGCACGCTTACTCTTACTCCCACCAACACACTGCCGTCCGATCTGACGGTAAAAGAAAACAGCACGCTTTATTTAACGGGTACGCTGGGTGACGGTACGGATTATAATAACCTGACTCTCGAATCGGGAAGTAACTTCTCTCCCGGTGTGGCGTCTACCGTCGGTATGGCCATCATCGGTAATTTCACCTTAAATGGTGCCATGACCATGGATGTCGACAATTTAGGAAACGCCGACCGATTAACCGTTAATGGCGCTTTCAGTTCTACTGATTCCGCTGCTGTATCTTTTGACCTTTCCCTTTTGGCGTATACTGACGACGAAACGACACTCGATTTCGGTGACTGGGGAATCGAAAACACCGATACACTTAACTGGAGAATTATCGGCGACCAGTGGGGGGCGGCTTCTTCACAGTTACGTTTATCGGATACCGGAAACGTTCTTTTAACATTACGTGCGTCAGCTCACAACGAAGTTCCTGAACCCACGACATTCGTCATGATGCTTCTTGGTTTCCTTGGGATTTTCTGGTACAGAAAGCGTCAAGGAAAATAAAACTGAGAATGATATGAAATCGCATATTTTGCGCGGTACTGGAAACGGATTCATCCCACATGAAAATATCCGCTTCGGGTACCGCGCAAATAATATTATACTCGATTACGATATGGATTCTCCATTAAATTTCCGTTTTTTTGCAGTTCTGAAACAGACATTTTCGGCGAAACAAAAACGCCAGGGAAGCGGCAATTTAAATATATCGGAAAAAAACTTCCGGCTACAGATTTTTCATTTTTTTTCTTGCAGTTCAGCGCGAATTTCATGCAGTAAATGACGTGTTTCCAGCACATATTTTACAAATTCGATCGGAGTTTTTATAATAATCCGCATCAAAAAATAGAGGAGAAACGCGACGGGAAACCCGATCACCAATGCAAAAATGTAAATACCGCTGGTAGTAACGGCTAAACGAATAATTGCAACTGTCCAAAGAATACAAGAAATAATATGTCCAAAAGTAAAAATCCAAAAATAAATTTTTGTGACATTCGCGAAATTTTTCAGTAAATTTTCGTTAACATCTTCTCCAACATTTCCAAGAATTTTTGATAAATCGAAATCCAGACCGAGAAATCCGGCCGACGATTTTGACCTGCGAACCGTCTTCTGTTTATAAGGAACTGAAGAGGGACTGGGAGAAGGCGTTTCTCCAAAAGAAGAAAATGGATCTTGTTGGTCGGAAGAAAATTTCAGTCCCTGAATATTTTCCGCATACGCACGCTGGCCAGTATCCGTTTCCACGACAGTCTGTGGTGTAATGACTTATTTGCGGCAAGATTCCGTAAATCATTCGACGAAACAGGACCGTATTTTTTCCCATCCACATAATAAAACCATGAAGCCATCTGGAGATTCTCCTTTCTTCAAAATAAATTACAGATAAAATTCTTGTTTTGTGTATTAAAAAAAGACAGTTTTAAGGTACTTATACCCGATCCACTATAAATTTCCGCTTCACCGGCTTTTTTGCTTCGCTGAAAAAGCCTGCTTTCAGAGCCGCACAAAACGAAATTTTAAATTGGAACCAGTATATACCCGATCCACTATAAATTTCCGCTTCTTCGGCATTTTACTAAAACGCATGCCTTCATGGGCGCACAAAACAGAAATTTATAGTGGAACCAGACATCCTTGACGCATTATAAATTTTACTCTCCAGACATTTTGCTTCGCTGATAATGTATGCGCTCAAAACAGCGTAATTCTTAAAATGAAGGAAACTGGTGATCTGACTTATATACCCGATACATTATAAAATTCCGCTTCCCCGGCTTTTTTGCTTCGCTGA
>JAUNBR010000116.1 GCA_030527015.1 Planctomycetia bacterium | reverse complement strand
TCGGTCTGCCAGTCTGTAAGTTTTGCTCTTAATTCCGTAATTGAGGGATGTATTAAAATAAAATCTTTTAACATATCATCCTGAATCGTCGCAGAAATGGCTGGTGGTAAACCCAGCTGCATTTTATATGTATCCACCGCCGTCTGGTAACTGCTTTCTTCCCGTAATAATGCGATCTGTGCATTTAATAAAGACTGCCGTAACTGATCCACATTATACCGTGTCGTTCGGTCTGCATCAAATTTTGCTTCCATCTGCTGGAAACTGTAACGCAGTTCATTCACATTATTTCGCTGATTCGTCAGACTCAGCTGCCTATACATCAGATTATATAAACCTCCGACACTTCCTGAGTTGGTCTGACCGGAAGGAATACTGCTACTTCCGCTGCCAGGACTGGAGACTCCACTATTTCCCGCGATAATGTCCACATAAAATCCCTGCCGATAACGTTCCATCTGACGTATATTCGCCACAAGCGTCCGTTCCATGCTGGTAAGGTTTTCTAAAGCATATGCCCTGCCCCCGTAACGTAATAAAGGCTGAACCAGAGACATATTTAATAGTGAGGTGGTAATACGCGAAGAGCCTGAACCAAAACTCCACACGATGGAATTCGCGATATCCGCCACCAGCTGTCCTCCCGTGGCAAGATTTCTGGATGCTGTGGCACTTACCGTATTATACTGTAAACTGCTCGTGCCATTCGACTCGGCACCGTAATCCAGAGCCATTCCCAGTCCAAACTGCGAATCAAAAGAAAATCGTTCCAGTGAAACATTCAGCGCATTCAGATAGATATTTTCCAGCGCATTTTGATATTCCGGAGAATTCGTCAGCGCAATTTTTATTACCGTATCTCTATTCAGTAATATATTTCCTTCATCATCCACAGGCAGTGAACGTGTCCACTCCGGATTCTCGACGGATTTTACCACTCCATATTTCGTCCATCCATCCCATCCTTTTTTACCATAAACGCACCTCATAAACATATTAGAAGTCGGGTCATCTTCAGGCATCGGCGGCCTATCTTTGTCGTACGGCAAATAAAATCGTGACTCTTTTTTTGCTTCAAAACGATAATCCTTTAGTTCCCAGCGTGGATCCTGAGTTTTTTCTGTAATAATCATTTGTGCGTCTGTCATCGCCTGGTAACGCCAAAAACACCGATTACAGCCACTTAAAATGCATAATATTATAATACTCAAGATTCCATAAAGTACAGTATTCTTCCTAAATTGTAACGAAAGCATAAATCCGTTCCTGTCAAAAATGCAGTTTCTTTCGCTCTGGCATAATATATGCCCAATTCACGATGAATCTCCCTTCCCCTGCATTTCGCGCTACAAAAAATAGTTTTAAGATAACGCAAAAAAGGAAAATTTAAAGTTGAGCCAATAAAAAAATAAGATAAACCACCTGATTTTTGTCGTAATATACAAATATTACTGATATACAAAATATCATTTATATTTATCGTCGACCAACAAAATAGAGAAACTCTAACGATTTTTCCGATTAATAAAAAAATGCAGACATTAAGTCTTTATAGGATTTAAGTACTTTACTAAAATTTAAAATTTTACTATAAAATTTATCACAGAAAAATAATTAAGAAAAAAAGCAAAAAAAAACAGTAATCATCAAAACTTTTTACAAAAAGATGTATTTAGGTCTGTTCAAAAAGAACAAGATATGGTATAATGAAGACATGAGATCTGGAAAGATTTCCATATGCAGGTTTTCCAGAGATTTAAATTATTCTTTGAACTATTTACTGTTTTTTTATGGAACAAAAATCGAATATTGGAATTTGGCTGATTGGCGCATGGGGTGGTGTGGCGACGACTGCTGCTGTCGGGCTGCGGGCCATTCAAAAAAAAATCTTCCCTCCAGCAGGACTGACGACTGAAATCTCTGATTTTTCATCCGTGGCCTGGAATTCTTGGAACGATTTTGTAATTGGCGGCCATGAAATTCGTCGCGGTTCCTTTTCTGAAACTGCAGAAGAATTAATCGCACAAAATGCATTATCCAGGGAAATCGTAACGCCACTTTTATCGGATTTACGGGAGTATGACTCGGAAATTTGTCCTGGTCTTTTGCACCACAGCGGAAAAGTTGTGGAAAAAATGGCATCTGAAGATTTTTGTTTCTTTTTGAATGAATCTCCGCGACAGGCGATTTCCCGTCTTCAGCGAGATATGCAGCTTTTTGTGCAAAAAAAACAGTTGGCGCAATTAATAGTTGTAAATTTAATGTCGACAGAACCTCAGTGTGCGTATTTCCAAGACTTTCTTCTTCACTCCACATCCCAGCGGGAGGCAAAAAGTTTTGGAAATACTGCGGATTTTGCCAGGTGTCAGCAAGAATGGCAGAACTGGGAAAAAATGGAGAAAATCTTGGATGATCCGAAATGTCCGCTTCCTGCCAGCACATTATATGCGATCGCTGCGCTGGATGCTGGATATGATTTCGTAAATTTTACACCATCTCTTGGGGCCACACCTCCAGCGGTGAGGGAATTTGCGAAAAAGAAAAACGCACGGTGTGCTGGAAATGATGGAAAGACGGGAGAAACTTTAATGAAAAGTGTTCTTGCGCCCATGTTTTCACACAGAAATCTGAATGTTATGAGCTGGGTGGGACATAACATTTTCGGAAATCGTGACGGACAGGTACTGGAAAATCAGGAAAATAAAGCGACGAAAGTGGCCAGTAAAAACCATTTATTAGAACAGATTTTAGGTTATACGCCACAAACACTGGTTACGATCGAATATATAAAAAGCCTGGGCGACTGGAAAACCGCCTGGGATCATATTCATTTTAGTGGTTTTTTGGGAACTCCCATGACCCTTCAATTTACTTGGCAGGGATGTGATTCCCTTCTCGCAGCACCATTAGTTCTTGATTTAGTACGATTAACTGCGTTGGCTAAACGCCGAAACTATACAGGAAACATGGACTTTCTCGCCTGTTTTTTCAAAAGTCCGCTCGGTGTGGAGGAGCAGAGTTTTGTCAGGCAGTTCGAATTTTTAGAATCTTGGCTGGATTTAGCCAAAGAGCGATAAAAGTCAAAGAAAATTTCACATTATATTATTTATGGTTAAAAAAAATAAGTTACAGAATTCTTCAAGAAAAGAAAATCTGTCTGCTGCCGATCATGGTATGCACAAAACAGAAAATACCTCTAATAAAAAAAGACCTTATCATTCTTCTCGGATTTCTTCTGAGAGTACACGAAAAAATTTACGGATCACAGAGGAATGTGAGACACTTCCCTGTTCCTATGAAGTTTATGAGGAAACCGGCATCTTTGCGCCGACACGGAAAAAAATTTCGGATACATCAAAACGTTCTGACGTGCAGAAGTCGACTCGTGTGAAATCCCGAAATGGAAGCGAAAAGCAGGAAATCACGAAAACGCCTAAGAAAACGTCTTCTGATAAAACGGAACATAAAGTAATTTTTGACGTTAATCCGGAAATTACAGGAAAAAAGGCTTCAAAAAAGTCCCGTAAAAAAAATACAAATATCGCGTCGAATCCTTCGGTAAATCCACTTTCACTTTATTCTGGTGAACGTCACGCAGTGGCCGCTCCTCGTGCTCATGTCTCCGTGGAAGATGAATTGCGAAAACGTGGAGTTCAGCTTCCAAAAGGAATGAAGCCGGAAGATCTGGAAATCCCTTCATACCATACTGTGGTCATGGCGCGTGACACGTGGAATGTTTCGCCACATGAGCGTGAAGCACCTTCTTCCGCGCCGAAAAAAGCACAGCAGAAAAAACACTCTGAAAAGAAGGAAGATTTTCGACAAAATAAGTCTTCATCTGCGACAAAACAAGAGGTGAATACAGGAAAGAAATCCACCTCTGATGTAAAACGTCAGAAGCATTCTCCGAAAAAGAAGAGCGGGTTAAATGTTTCGGAAGAAGCCAGTGAAACACCCAAACATTTTTCGGAAGAAAAATCGAAAAAACAGGTTTCACCCTCTTCATCACGTCAGACTTCTGTCACGAAGAAAGAGGGAAACCTTACTCGGAATACTCAGCTTTCGACACACTCTTCTTCAGGCACGAAAAAGAACATTACGAAGGATGTCTCTGCAAAAACCGTGGTCAAAACGAAACCCTCTCAGGAACCGCGGAATCAAAACAGAGTCACTCCGGTGAAAGCGCGAAAAGATTTTATCGAGGAAACTGTGCCACGACAAAAAACGCGACCGACTATAAAGACAAAAATAGTACCTGAAGATCAAAAACATAGGACGCGAAAGCAGGAAAATATTTCACCGCAGGTTCCCGAGAAAAAGAAACCAGAAAATTCTCCTTCAAAATCTGGTGGAAAAATTTTACAAAACAGTTCACAGAAACCTTCGGTGCCGACAGTTCGGGACCGGGTCAAAAAAGCACTTACCACGGAATTCGCGCAGTTTAACCTTTCGAGGGAAATCTTATTCGGTTTACAGGACGCGGATTACCTGGCTCCTACTGAAATACAGCGAGTTTTAATTCCTGTGGCTTTAGCTGGCAAAGATTTAATGGGACAGTCGCAGACTGGAACCGGGAAAACTGCGGCTTTTGCCATTCCGATTCTGGAAACGATTCAGTTTCAGGAGGATATTTTTGACCCTCAGGCTCTAATTTTGGTTCCCACTCGAGAATTGGCAGTACAGGTAAAAGCTGAAATTCGAAAACTTTCCGAGTATACAGATTTTGAAATTCTGGCTCTGTATGGAGGAAAACCTCTGCAGCCACAGGTTCAGACTTTACGAGAAGGTGCAGATATTATCGTGGGAACGCCAGGACGTGTTTTGGATCATATAAAACGCGGCTCCTTAAAATTAGAGCATCTGAAAATTGTTGTTTTAGATGAGGCAGACCGAATGTTGGATGTGGGATTTCGCCCGGATATCGAGAAAATCCTTCGTCAGTGTCCGCAGTCACGTCAGACCATGCTTCTGACGGCCACGTTAAGTTCAGATGTTCGTTCTTTAGCTCAAAAATATATGTTTGACCCTGTCGTTCTGGACTGTTCACCTAAAGATCTTGCGGCAGAAACGATCGAACAGTATTATTTTACTGTGGATCCTGAATTAAAATTTGAATTATTGGAAAAACTTTTACAGCGCGAGGAGCCGAGACAGGCGATTATATTTTGCCGCACGAAACGTGGAACAGAGAAAATTTATCGTCGTCTCCAGAAACACTTAAAAGAAATTGCCGCGATTCATGGAGATCTCCAGCAGAGACAGAGAGATCGGGTAATGGATTCTTTCCGTGCTGGAAAAACTCGGTATTTAGTCGCCACGGATGTTGTTGGCCGAGGAATCGACGTAACAAATATTTCTCATATTATTAATTACGACATCCCATCTTTTTGTGATGATTATGTTCATCGTGTGGGCCGGGCTGGACGTATGGGGCGTGAAGGAGTCGCGTATACTTTTGTTACGCCAGAAGAAGGAAATGAACTGACTAAAATCGAAATGAGGATTAATCACTTACTGAAACGTGATGAAATTCCAGGTTTTCGCACAGTGACCGCCATGGCCCATGGATGGGAAGCTGAACATTCGGAAAATTCAGATCCCGAGAAAAAATCGCAGAAAGAAACGCCTAAAACTCCCAATTCTCGTACCCGACGCATCCGGCGTGCGCTTTAAATTACTTTATCGCGGAGCGAAAATCAGTGATTCAGTTTTTTTGAAATGAGTATATTCGATACACAATAAATTTTTATTTTGCAGGCACTTTTTTTATTAAAAGTGCCTGATTTTTTAAGGCTGCGCAAAACAGAAATTTAAGTGGAATCTGGTGTAAAATAAAAAGGAATATGGGAAATCGGAAAATAGGAAAAAGAACGCGTGATGTTTTAGGCATCACGTTTTTTTTGAGTGCGTATCCGACATATCCTGTTTTCCTTTAATTTTTTGTTTTGTGTGGTTCAGGACGCCTGGTGTTTTTTGCGAAACAAGATTCCGCTTCTCCGGCACTTTCTTTGGTAAAAGTGTCTGTTTTTTTAAGGCCGCGCGCAAAACGGAAATTTAAAGTGGAAGCAGATATGATCTTTTTCATGTAAAAAAGGAGTTATAAGATTTTTCCTGGTTTCATGAATGAGGCATGAGAGTTCTATAAATTTTTGTTTTTGGAATTTTCGGAAAAAATGTGGAAATTTATCGTGTGTCGGGTGTAAAAATCTGGAGACGGGGAGATGTCGCGTCAGGATTTATGAATGACGTGTGAGTGTTTTATAAATTTTTTTGATGTAAAAAAGGGGTTATAAGATTTTTCCTGGATTTATGAATGAGGCATGAGAGTTCTATAAATTTTTGTTTTTAAGAATTTTCAGAAAAAATGTGGAAATTTATCGTGTGCCGGGTGTAAAAATCTGGAGATGGGAAGATGTCGGATCAGGATTTTTGATGACGTGTGAGTGTTTTATAAATTTTTTGATGTAAAAAAGAGGTTATAAGATTTTCCTGGTTTCATGAATGAGGCATGAGAGTTCTATAAATTTTTGTTTTTAAGAATTTTCAGAAAAAATGTGGAAATTTATCGTGTGCCGGGTGTAAAAATCTGGAG
>JAUNBR010000039.1:20982-36834 GCA_030527015.1 Planctomycetia bacterium | reverse complement strand
AAAAAATGTCGGTCTGTCGGCGCACGAAAATGTGAAATTTATAGTGGATGGGAGTATACTGGTTCCAATTTAAAATTTCGTTTTGTGCGGCTCTAAAAGCAGGCTTTTTCAGCGAAGCAAAAAAGCCGGTAAAGCTAAATTTTATAATGTATCGGGTATAAATACTGGTTCCACTTTAAATTTCCGTTCTGTGAGGCTCTAAAAACAGGCATTTTTGGCGAAGCAAAATGCCTGTGAAGCAGAAATTTATAGTGAATCGAGTATAAAAAGATTATAATAGAAATAATTCAGATGTCAAGTTTTGTTTACCGATTATCGTATCCAGAACTAAATATTCAGTAAATTTCGAATATTTTCAAAAATTTTATCGCCTGAAATGCCTTTTTATGATAAAATTTCTTTTTTCACTCTGAATTTTCGATTAATTTTATATCATGGACCGATTTTTGTGCTCCATATACTGGTTCCAATTTAAAATTTCATTTTGTGCGGCTCTAAAAGCAGGCTTTTTCAGCGAAGCAAAAAAGCCGGTGAAGCTAAATTTTATAATGTATCGGGTATAAAATGAAAATATATCTGGTTTTCCTTTAAATTTCCATTTTGTGCGGTTCTGAAAGCAGACATCTTTAGCGAAATAAATTTCCGGGGAAGTAGAATTTTATAGTGTATCGGAGATAAAAGTAAAAGCAGTAATTTTTACTAAGAATTTATCGTCCGAGGCATCAGAAACAAAAAAATAAGAAAAAAATAAAATTTACACGAAAAATTAACATACACGCAGAGATTTATACATGATACAGATTCTTATTTATCCAGATTCTCTGTTAAATTTTTGTTTAGTGTGGCTCTGAAGCAAGAATTTTTAACGAAGCAAAAAAAATTCTTGGAGAGCGAAAATTTATAGGTGCATCAGATATAAAGTCATGTCCGTACGGTTTCAAAAATCGGCATTTTCCAGACTTCTGACAAAAAAATAAAAAATGCTGGCGGAAAGAGGAAAATCGGTCACGTAACGGGCATAAAAAAACCCTGACACATAATGCATCAGGGTTCTTCACGGAGGAATTTTGTAAAATTATTCGATTTCCCATGAATCTCTAAAATCATCAGATTCTAAAAAGTTTTCAGAAAAATCGGGATAATTAAAATGATCATAATCTGCTGAAAATTTTTCAGATAAATCATCCGTATCCGGAAGATAAACGTCTGGCGAAACATCTTCCGCCTCCACTTCATCCGTTTCTGAGTGCGGAAAAGTGGAAACGGAGGTGTTATGTAAAACGCTGTTAAAAGCGAACGCCAATTTTTCGATCGCTGATCTTTCGAGCTGCCGAACTCTTTCACGAGTAATATTCAGCTTATTTCCGACATCACGAAGTGTATGTGTTTTAAATCCCTCCATTCCATATCTCATACGCAGAATCAGAGATTCTCGTTCAGGTAACTGAGTTAAAAGTACCTGGATTTTTTTTATAGCTTCCATTTCTTCCAGAGTATCATCGGGAGTACGCATTTTCTCGTCCACCACCATTCCCTCCAGGCCGGGATTATCGGCCGGATCCATGGCGGGCGTCATGTTATGAATTCCGATCGCGTTTAAAATAATCGGAAGTCGCTGTGGTTCGATTCCGATTCTGCGGCCAATTTCCTCTGGAAAAGGTGGGCGATTCAGCTCATCCGTCAGAATATTCGTCGCACGGCGCCAGCGGCTGATGATTTCCACCATATACGCTGGAACACGAATAACCCGAGCTTTATTTATTAAGGCACGGCGTATGGTCTGCGTCACCCAGTATGTGGCATAAGTCGAAAAACGTGTTCCTGCTTTCGCATTATAACCTTCCACTGCCCGAATCAGGCCTAAATTTCCTTCTTCGATTATATCTTGCAGAGGAAGTCCCCGGCCGATATAATTTTTTGCGAGACTTACCACAAGACGTAAATTGGCCCGGATCATCAGATCACGAGCTTCCTGATCCCCTTCCTCGATTAACCGGGAAAGTGCTAATTCTTCTTCCAGACTCAAAAGTGGAACATTATTAATATCTTCCAAATATAAATCTAATAAAGACTGCATTTCCGAATCTTTTTTGGAAGAACGGCGATTCTTTCGTTTCATTATCTGTTTTCTTTAATTCTTGAGTATGGATGTAATATGGCGGAACACGGACGGGTATTTTCCCGAGATATTATAAAATTCCGTTCCTTCGGCATTTTTGCTTCGCTGAAAATGCGCTGCATTCAGAGCCGCACAAAACGGAAATTTAAACGAAAACCAGTATAAAAAATATTCGTTTTATAATAACAGATCCAGAAGAAATAAAATTTATTATTTCCACAGGATAAAAATGACCATGACCATTAAAGCCGTATCAGATGGAATTTATACTGGCTCCACATGAATTTTCATTTCGTGGCCGCATAAATTTAACGTGAATTTCCACAGTTAAATAAAAACACGAACTGAGACGGTATAATACCACTTCTTTTATCGTCTTTTGATTTTTTTGTGGCAAGAATATTTTTAAAATAACGGAATAAACTGAATCTTTATTTTTTAATGGTTTCTAAAAATAGAAAAAAACAGAAAATTTTACAGAAAAAAACGGTTATGGTGTCTGGCACACTATGAAAATTTACGCTTTTCCATCCGCCGACATTTATGGTGAAGCATTTCCAGATGGCACGAAAGGCCACTTCTTCTCTGGCCGTGTGCCTTTAAATTTTTGTTTGGTACGGTCTGAACACAGGTGTTTTCAGCAAAATATACGGGTGGTTCTCCTGTAAATTTTTTTATGCGGCTCCGAAAGCAGGTATTTTTAACGAAGCAAAAATACAGGGGAAACGAAAATTCATAGTGCGTCGAGTATATAATACGTCGTGTATAAAAAATTCCGAAGCAAAAATTTTATTTTTGAAAAACATACAAAATAAAATCTAAAAAATATAATATTTTTTTATAAAAAATAAAAATTTAAGGAACTTTATCGATAACTGATGTGTCATTAATTAAGAACGTAAAATTTTGTATTTCAGGAGTTTTGTGTACGGTTTATTGTTTAAATTTCCGTTTTGCGCGGCTCTGAACGCAGGCATTTTCAGCGAAGCAAAAAATGCTGGAGAAGCGGAATTTTATCGTGCATCGGGTAAAAAAGGTTTAATGTGAGTTTTTACGCACAGTCTGTCCCTCTCCAGATGACAGGTATACTGGTGGTTTTTTATCCCATCTTTTATGAGAAGATGGAAAACCTGCATTCAGAACCTTATAATAACGAAGATTTGTCGAAAGAATAGGATGAATGAGTTTTTTATTTTAGGAAAAAAGGAGGAAATGTATGAGGCAAGATTTTTTAAAAGCGGGATGTATGCTCTGTATTTTTTTAGGAGTAATGGCATATTCACAGGATATTTTCGCACAGTATGTGAAGATACCGAAAGATAAAATGCCAATAAAAATGCAAGAACCTGCTCATGCGAAAGGGGAAGAAGTTCAGTTGAATGGAATAACGAAAAGTTCACAAGAATTTTCTTTTGATCTTTATCGTCAGTTGGCGAAAGAGGTAAAAGAAAATGAAAATCTGTTTTTCTCTCCGACAAGTATTCATGTAACGCTGGCCATGACCGCGGCAGGAGCGGAAAATAACACGAAAAAACAGATGCAGGATGTTTTACACCTGGCGAATTTTGGTAAAAAAGAATATTCTGGTTTCGCGGATCTGATGAAATCTCTGACCGCACCTTCAGAGGAATATCAGCTTTCGCTCGCGAATCGTTTATGGGGGGAAAAGCAGTATACGTTTTTGCCAGAATATCTTGATGTGGCCAAAACGAGTTTTCTTGCACCGCTGGAAAGTATGGATTTTAGTGGAAATCCTGAAAAATCCAGAAAAGTGATAAATGCTTGGGTGGAAGAGCAGACGCAGGAAAAAATTAAGGATTTACTGAAGCCTGGAGTGATTAACTCTGCGACTCGGCTGGTGCTGACGAATGCCGTTTATTTTAAAGGAAGTTGGGTCAGTGGATTTAAAAAAGAACTTACTGCGGAGCATCCTTTCCGCACGGAAGAGACGCTCTCTGCGTCTTCTGAAGATAAGAAGAATGTGAAAAAAGTTCCGCTGATGTACCAAAAAGCGAAATTTCCGATTTATGTCGCCGAAGATTTTCAGGCGATTTCTTTACCGTATAAAGGAGATCGGCTGGAAATGATCGTTATTTTACCGAATAAAGTAAATGGTCTGCCCGATCTGGAAGCTCAGCTTTCGCCGGAATTTTTCCAGAATATTTTAAGGAATCTCTCTCGTAAGGAAGTAAAATTATGGCTGGCGAAATTTAAATTGGAAGAATCTTTTGAGCTAAATGAAATTCTGGGAAAAATGGGAATGACGGACGCGTTTTCTTCTGCCCGTGCAGATTTTTCCGGCATGACAGGAAATCGGGATCTTTACCTTTCTGCGGTGGTGCATAAATCTTTTGTGGATGTGAATGAAGAAGGTACGGAAGCGGCGGCCGCCACGGCAGGAATCATGATGATGCGCTCCATGCCTCGGCCTCAGCAGGAAATCATCTTTAAGACAGATCATCCGTTCCTTTTCGGTATTCGGGACACTCAGACAGGTGAACTGCTGTTTTTTGGCCGTGTGGTAAATCCATAAAATGGCGTGAACAGAAAAAATCCAAAAATATGACGAATTTCATTTTTTGAGAAGTGAAATTTTATACTGTTTCCACTTTAAATTTCCGTTTTATGAGACTCTAAAAGCAGGCATTTTCAGCGAAACAAAAATGCCTGTGAAGCGGAAATTTATCGTGTATCAGGTATAAGAATTTCTTTTCCCGAAGTTCGTTTAATGTGTTTTATATCCGACACGATAAATTTAGGCACTTCTGTCCGCTGGCAGGAGTGCCTGTTTTTTCGTGATGCGTGAAATGCCGTTTTGTACGGGCGTTCCTTTTAAATCTTCCTTTTATGTGGTTCAGACAGACATTTTCCATGAAGCAAAAATACCGGAGAAGCGGAAATTTATCGTGCGTCGGGTCTAAAAAACAGAAAAGATGTTTCAGCGTGTTTCAGAGATGAAAAAATAAAATGCCTCGGAGATAAAAGGAGGCATTTTTAGAAATCATTTTTGTGCCCGACACCCGATAAATTTTTGTTTTTACGACATTTTACTTCCTGTCACGGCAGACGGAGCGAAAAATGGCGTATTATACAGTTTATCGTTTAAATTTCCGTTTAGTGTGGTTCAGACAGACATTTTCCATAAAGCAAAAAATATCGGAGAAACGGAAATTTATCGTGCGTCGGGTCTAAAAACCGCGTGAAATGGGAATTTAAAGTGACATCAGATAAAACGTGATGATAACGTAATTATGATGTTTCCAGAAGTTTTTTTAGTACGGTCTGTAAAATTCCACCATTCTTATAATATTCCAGCTCGACTGGCGTGTCGATTCTTACCAGCATTTCGAATTCTTGGATTTTTCCTTCTGGAGTTTTCGAAAGTACTTTTAGAGTGACTCCTGGCCTCAGTGTTTCTGGATCCAGGGAAATGGTAAAGGTTTCTTCCCCGGTAAGTCCGAGAGAATTCCAGGTGGTACCGGACATAAATTGTAGCGGAAGGACGCCCATTCCCACCAGGTTACTGCGGTGAATGCGTTCATAACTCGCTGCCAGGACGGCTTTTACTCCCAGCAGGGAAACGCCTTTCGCTGCCCAGTCTCTGCTGCTTCCCGTGCCGTATTCTTGTCCGGCCAGTACCACCAGCGGAATATTTTTTTCAGCGTATTTCATCGCGGCGTCATAAATACTCATGACTTTTCCGTCTGGTAAAAATCGGGTGACTCCTCCCTCCGTACCGGGCGCGAGCTGGTTTCGTATCCGGATATTCGCAAAAGTTCCACGCGTCATGACGCGGTCATTTCCCCGGCGGCTTCCATAACTGTTAAAATCCTGCACCGAGACGCCATGTTCCTGAAGGTAAATTCCAGCAGGAGAATCCTCTTTTATCGCGCCGGCGGGTGAAATGTGATCTGTGGTGATGGAATCTCCCAGCATGACCAGCACGCGCGCATTTTCGATTTTTGGTAAATCCGCGGAAGGAACGTTCGGTTTTAATCCAGATAAAAAAGGCGGTTCCTGAATGTATGTGCTATTTTTATTCCACGGGAAAATTTCTGAAGTTTCCACCGGAACGGTATTCCACATTTTCAGACCGGTGTCTTCTGGAGAAACGTCTTTCTGAAATACTTCCGAATAACATTTCGAAAACATTTCTGGCAGAACGTGAGCACTTTCCGCGGCATTTATTTCTTCGGGAGTCGGGAAAATGTCTCTCAAAAAGATGGGATTTCCCGCAGAGTCTTTCCCCAGCGGGTCTTTTTCGAAATTAAAATCTGTCGTGCCCGCCAGCGCATACGCCACGACCAGAGGAGGACTGGCAAGATAATTTGCTTTAACCAGCGGATTTACTCGGCCTTCAAAATTTCTGTTTCCGCTGACCACGGCCGTGGCCACCAGAGAGCCGTCTTTTACGCATTTCGCCGCGGCGGGTAATAAATTTCCGCTGTTTCCGATGCATGTCAGACAGCCATAACCCACGGTCTGAAATCCCAGCTGATCTAAATATTTTGTGAAGCCCGCATGATTCAGATATTCCGTCACCACCCGTGACCCGGGTGCGAGACTCGTTTTCACCCACGGTTTCACGCATAAACCCTTTTCCACCGCCTTTTTCGCCAAAAGACCTGCTGCCAGCATGACGCCCGGGTTACTCGTATTCGTGCAGCTGGTGATGGAGGCGATTACCACCGCTCCGTGTGTGATTTCTTCTTCCGTTCCTGGAAACGTGACGTGCCGCGAAATGTCCGTATCTGTTAAGCCGAAACCCCGTTTTTCCACCGGTGCCTGGAGTGCTTCTCGGAAGGTTTTTTGCATTTCAGAAAGTGGAACACGGTCCTGAGGACGTTTTGGCCCGGCAAGACACGCAGTTACTGAAGAAAGATCCAGTTTTAAAACTTTTGTATAATGAGGAATCGGTGCATCCGGTGTCCAGAAAAGCCCCTGCGCTTTCAGATAATTTTCCGCCAGTTTTACTTCCGCGTCTGTCCGGCCCGTCTGGCGTAAATATTTTAACGTCTGGTCATCCACAGGGAAAAAGCCCATGGTCGCGCCATATTCCGGAGCCATGTTCGCCAGAGTGGCACGGTCCGCCAGTTTCATTTCTGGAATACCATTTCCAAAAAACTCGACGAATTTCCCCACGACACCTTCTTTCCGCAGCATTTCCGTAACCGTCAGAACTAGATCAGTCGCCGTTACTCCAGGATTTAACTTTCCGGAAAGCTCCACTCCGATAACATCAGGTAAAAGCATGGACATGGGCTGACCCAGCATCACAGCTTCTGCTTCGATTCCCCCGACTCCCCAGCCGAGTACTCCCAGGCCGTTAATCATGACGGTATGACTGTCCGTGCCCACCAGCGTATCTGGAAAAGCCGTGGTTTCTCCGTTTTCATTTTTTTCCATAAAAACGACTTTCGCCAGATATTCCAGATTTACCTGATGAATAATACCGACAGAAGGCGGGACGGCCTGAAAGTTTTTTAGTGTGCCCTGTGCCCATTTCAGTAAGGCATAACGCTCAGTATTTCGCTGAAATTCCAGTTTCAGATTTTCTTCACAGGCTTCTGGACATCCAGAAAAATCGGTCTGTACGGAATGGTCGATTACCAGATCCACAGGAACCAGCGGATTTATTTTTTGGGTGTCCCCTCCCAGACGTTTCATGGCACTTCTCATGGCGGCCAGATCCACGACACACGGTACCCCGGTAAAATCCTGTAAAATCACCCGTGCGGGCTTAAAAGGTATTTCCATCCTTTCTCCGTTCGGTGTCCAGGAGGCGATATTCCTGATGTCTGCTTCTGTAACCTCAAAATTATCACAGTGACGCAGTGCAGATTCCAATAAAATTCGGATGGAGTAAGGTAATTTCCGTAAATCCACATTCAGTACATGCTCCACAGCGGAAAGACGGTAAAAAATGGCGTTTTGCGTACCATTTCCGGTCTGAAATGTATCTCGGGCGGAAAAAGGATCACACTTTATGTGAGTTTTCATATATTAATTTAATCCTTTCAAAAAAGGTGGTAAGTGAATCAGAAAAGCAGAAATTTTACGCTGGTTCTCCTTTAAGTTTCCGTTTTATATGACTCTGAAAGCCAGGCATTTTTCACTCAGTCGGTGGCTTTCAGAGAAATATACCCGAAGCATTATAAAATTCCGCTTTTCCGACATTTTTGCTTCGCTGAAAATGCCTGCTTAAAGAGCCGCACAAAACAGAAATTGAAACGAGAACCAGTATAAAAATGCCGAGAAAACAGAAAATTATGGTATATGGGGATAAAAACGCCAGAAAATGAGGGATCCGTACATGGATGAAAATGAAAATTCATTTTCTGGCGTGCTTCCATTAAGGTTATTCCCCACGGCCTTCCAGCTTTTCTTTCGTGGACCACAGACCAGCGGAAGGCGTGCTGATATAATACACTTCTTCTCCGTCCGCCATAACGTTAAATCCATTTTTCATAATGTCAGGAGAATAACGTTTTTCCATTTCTGCCAGATCCGCGTATCCAAAATTTACACTATTTATCTCAGATTCAGACAGATGTCCGGGAGCGTACGTAATACGAAAACGTCCTTCGCTGGAGCCGTGAATCAGATGTGCGGTACCGTGTGTCAGATCCTGTAAAATCGGCTCGGTTTTCCAGAGCTTCATGATATTTTCCGTGCCGGTATAACCGTATTTCCGAATTAAATCATCCACGTCTGGCTGCTCGCCAAAACGCTTCAGACCGGGCGCCAGAATTAACAGCTCTCCACCGTCAGCCATGGCCATTCGGGTGCGGTAAATCGCCTTATTCGCCACCCAGGTACTATAAAACTCGTCTCCCTGCATAACGGCCACGACTTTTTTTAGAGGCGGCACGACGGTAATATTTTGTGAGCGCGAAGCACGTGCGCCATCAAGATATGTATCCAGATCATCACCTGCATAAAATCCTGTATGACCGAGATTTCCTGCGTTATCATATGCCATCACCACTTCCAGATAACAGTCAGGGAAATGTCCTAAAAATTCATTTTCCGCTTTATTATAACAGGCACGTAAGGGAGTGATCAGACAGCCGAGATTATTCTCGATTCCGCAGCATGCCGCCATCATGTGTGAGGCGCAGATCATGGGTTTTCCTCCCAGGCCGATAAAATAATTTTTGTTATGATTCGCGAAACCTAAAACTTCATGCGGTACGATATGCCCCACATTTATAATTAAGTCCCATTCTCCGTCCAAAAGCAGCGTGTTTAACGAAACAGGAATGGCCCAGTCTGCTTTTCCGCCCGATACCTCTTTTACAAAATCTGCAGGAATTTCACCGATCGTCCGTGAGCCATTTTTCCAGTCATGTGCATGAATTTTTTCTTCTGGTATACTTCCGAACATCCACCGATTCTGCTCGGGCGTATGAGGGACGTGCTGACCCAGCGTGGGAATGAGATGGACATTTGCGGTGGGAGAAAAAATCTTGTAAAGTTCTTCCGTAATCCATCCAGCTCCGCTGTGTGCTCGAGTAATATCTGGTGGAAGTAATAAAACACGTTTCGGATCTTTATGAATCCTGATTCGGGCTTCTTCCGCCGCCTGGTGTGTCAGTTCTAAAATACGCTGTTTTGACAGAGAACCTTCTTCTTTAAACCAAGTCATTTTTTTTCCTTTTTTGTTTTAATTTTTTTATGAAAATATATTTTTTTTGATCATTATTAAAAATTTTGTTTTTACTGGTTCCACTTTAAATTTCCGTTTTGTACGGTTCTGGAATCAGGCATTTTCAGCGAAGCAAAAATACCTGGCCTGTCGGCGGACTGGGAAAGCGGAAATTTATAATGCATCGAGTATAAAATTATTTTACGTTTTATATTTTTTGATAGTGAGGAGGTGTTTTCTCCGCAACAAAAAACAAAAATATAAAATCCACATAATATATTTTAATTTTTTTAGAGGGAAGCACAAGCCACGGTATAACAATAAATATTTATTTTGATTTATGTTAAAAATTTACCGGTGATCTGAATTTTGACCGGTATAAAATCATTTTTAAAACACAGAAGAAGTAATCTTAAGCGCGGAAGCTGTTTTTTTACGCACTAAAATTTAGATTTTTGATATTTTATACTTTTATACCCGGTACGCTATAAATTTTCGCTTCCCCGGCATTTTGATTCGCTGAAAAATGGCTGCTTCCAGAGCCGCAGGAAACGGAAATTTATAAAGAGAAGCTGTACAAAATCATATTTTTACAATTTTTGGAAAAAATAAATGAAAATAGTTATAAAAAATAAAGTTATAAAATATAAAAGGAAGTCTCATCTTTAAAATAAATAGGAAAATTAAGAGTTAATAAAAGCTAAAGTTACTGTGAAGATGTACCGATTATAGTAATCATAGCGATAAAGCGGTTATTTTTTGAAATAACTGAATATTCTAAAAAAAATATTTTTTGGACAACTGAAAAATATACAGAAATTCATATAAGGGGCAGGAAGATGAATCTGGGATATTTTGGACTTTTACGCCGTCCGTTTTGGGCAGAACCTTTTTTATCAGAAGGTTTCTGTCCGACAGGTCCGGTGGAGTCTGCCAGAGAGATAATATCCCGCTGTATTATCCGGCAGGAAGGTATTTCTGTGGTAACAGGTGATTCGGGCTGTGGGAAAACTCTATTATGCCGCATTTTATCTCAAAATTTTAGCCAAGATTTGGATGTGGTGACATTATGTGGCAGGAATCTTACCACGAACAGAATTTTATATCAGATGATTCTGGCGCAAATTGGCGTTCCTTATCAAAAACAGGAAGAGAGTGAACTCAGGATTTCGTTATATGATTTTCTGTCATCTGCGGAATATTCTCTGCGTGGTCTTTTAATTATTATAGATGAAGCCCAGACCCTGCGTCTGCGGATTTTAGAAGAATTACGTCAGTTAATGGATGCGGTCTTTACTTCCCGAAATGGAGTCCGGCTGGTTTTAGCGGGCACCCATTCTCTGGAAGAGAAACTGGCGAATCCTCGACTGTTGGCGTTTTCTCAGCGAATTACCTCACGCTGTTATCTGGAACCATTAAAACGTCATGAAACGGAAGAATTTTTACGGTCACAGATAATCTCATGTGGAGGGAAGGCCTCTCTTTTTTCCAGTGAAGTGTGCCGTGAAATTCATCGCTTTTCGCAGGGAGTTCCCCGAGTTATCCAGCAGCTGGCGGATCATCTTTTGGTGACGGCTTTTGAGCAGAAACAAAAGAAGATTTTACCTGTTTTGGTGGAAACGGCGTGGAAGAGTCTGCAGCAAATTGTGGACTCTCCAGCATCCGGCGGAGATATATGGAGTATGGATTCAAATAAAAATCCTCAGGAAAATTTTGAAGGTGATGAATTATCTTCATTATCGGAAAACGTGGTTTCAGAGGATTCTGCGGAATGGAATACCGTGGAATTCGGAGAACTGGAAGAAGATGGAAAAGAGCTGGGGATTCTAAAATATGAGGGAGCGTCAGAAGAGGAGAAGGATGTCTGTGATCAGGAATTTTCCCAGGAAAAGATTTATGAAGCAGTAAATGCCGCGGTAAAAGATGCTTCCACCGTCTGTACGGAAGAAGCATGGGAAAATATTACGTGGGAAAATTCTGAAAAAGATTTTCCGAAAGAAAATCAGGAATACTGTCAAGAAAAGTTTTCTGAAGAAAATCCAAAAGAACAGGTGAATGAATATTTTTCTGAAACGTGTTCTGCGCAAGATGTTTTACGGGAAGAAGATTCTCCAGAAGAAAAAAGAGCTGTAAAAGATAAGAAAGATACTGTTCGAATGAAAATATATAATTCGGATTATGCACGGCGAAAAAATAAGAGGAGTGGTCATTCAAAATTCCAGGAAAAAACGAAATTTGGTAGCGAAAAGAGAACCATTATTCCCATTCGTGCAAAAAAAACACCATTTTCACGAAAAACTGACCAGATTATTTCTCGGGCTTATCTGGAAAATACGGTACATTCATTTTCACAGCTTCACCGAATGTTGGAAGCGTTATTAAAAGAAAGTTCTGTAGAGCGAAAAAGATTAGGTGCTCCATCCCCCATGTGGAGACAGCTTCATGAAATGTCTGTTCAGGTCATGGAGCAGATGGTACGGGAACGCTTTCATTTCCAGAATCTTGAGGAGGATTATATTTCAGCAAAAATGCAGGAATCGGATGTGGATGCGGATCAAAAAACGCCTTCTTATATGATGGAAGATCGGGAATTTTATGACGGTAAACCACATTCCAGGAAGAAAAAGCACGATCAGATGATGTCATTACTGTATGAGATTCATGAAAGACTGGCGGAATTAAGAGAGCCGGCAGAAATGGTACATACACAGAGTTCAGAAAAAAAAGCAGAAATGGAACGAAAGGATGAAAGTGAAAAAGAATCTCCGTATCATCCCAAGACACTTTTAGAGGATCCAGCTTTTGCGCAGATTCTGGAAGAGCTGCAGAGCCGAAAAAAATACCGAATAGACGCCGCGGAGTCTCCAGAAGATAAATTTTTGCCTCAAAACATGCCGCAAAATGAAAAAATTTCAGAAGATTATCTTCATCGGAAGCCTCTTCGCGAAAATGAAAGTGCAGATGAAAAAGAGAAAAAAGTCGTCGACAGATTTTACAAAATACTCTCTCAGCTAAAAACACTGGAAATCGAAGAGTAATTTTACCTGATGCATGAAAATTTTCCACTTTTCCGGCATTTTTATACCCGATACATTATAAAATTCCGCTTCACCGGCTTTTTTGCTTCGCTGAAAAAGCCTGCTTTTAGAGCCGCACAAAACGAAATTTTAAATTGGAACCAGTATACTTCTCCGAAAAGATCTGTTTTTAGAGCCGAATAAAACGGAAATTTAAAATGAAATCAGTATATACGCCACGGAATGCTTTTCCTTGGACAGGAGAAATGGAAATTTATTATGTACCGTATGATATAATATGCTGGACATAAAAAAGCTGCGGATAAAATGTTTTTTATTTTATCCACAGCTTATATTTTTAAGTGGAGGTGTGCTGTTTCTCACTTATTTTCCGCTTCTGACGAACAAAAAACTGAAGATTCGTGTGCCACCAGTATGAAGAGAATATTCTTATGTATCCGGTGTAATAATATCCAGATGCAGTAAAATTTCCATTTCATATGCTGCGGACGGACAGACAATTTTTGTATATCTGTCTGCAGGAAAGCTGGGGTGAAAAAACCAACTTATGTGGCTTCACAAAACTTAAATTTTATGTGGAGTCGGGAGATAAGTTCTCTGGAATAAATTACAGAGAAAGAGCTTCCACGGGGCATGTGTCCACACAGGCCCCGCATTCAGAACAGGCGTCCGGATTACAATTTGCTTTGTCATCAATTAATTCTAGCGCCGCCACGGGACAGGCATCTACACATGCACCACATCCGATACAAGCATCACTGACTGTAACTGCCATTTTTATGCTCCTATAATAAAATAATAGAGAGAATGAGTAAAGGCAATTTACGATTAAAAATTTTGATCGTTCCTTGCCAAACATATATAAGCATTATAACATTTCCACAAAAAAACACAAGAGGAAATCCCATTTTTTCAGCATTTTCTTAAAATTAATTTTGGGGGAAAGCTAAAAAAATAGGTTTTTTGTAAGTTTTTCCAAAAGATGAAACTTTCATAAAGAATTTTTAGTATACCTAAAATCTGAGGAGTAAAAATAGAGAATGTACCTAAAGAATTTTTGGAAAAACTAAAAAAAGGTGAACTATTTTTTGAAAAAAACGTATTTATATTCGATACACTATAAATTCTGCTTTTTCGGTATTTTGTTTCGCTAAAAATGCTGGTTTTCAGAACCGCATAAAACGGAAATTTAAACGAGAACCAGTATATATCCGAGATGCTATAAATTACGCTTCCGAAAAACCCGTATTTTATGTGGCATAAAAATATTTTTGAGGCCATAAAAACTTAATTTATGGTGAAACCGGTATAAAATTAAATTTCGGCAGAACATTCTGTGTTCATTTTCACGGCATAAGAATATGAAATTTGGAAAGACACATAAAAATTTAAGCACCATGAAAATTGCGGCGTTTATTGATACGGCCACCAGTTTTGGCGAAGATATTTTATGGGGAATCCAGGATTATCAGAGCCGATATGCGCCACACTGGCAGTTATTTTTTGTTGAAACGCCATTTTCTGCTGATTATTTACCTGAGGAATTCAAAAATTGGAAGGGAGACGGGGTAATTGTCCGCAGTAATTCACAAGATTTTGTCCGCCGGGTTACGCGTCCGCATGTGGCGGTGCTGGATCTCGGTGACGAACATTATTTTGGATTTCCCACCGTCTGTTATAATCATCTGAAAATCGCGAAACTTGCGGTGGAACATTTTGTAGACAGGCGTATTCAGAATTTATTTTATATCGGATATGAAGAGCGGGAATATGATATAATTCGTGCGGAAGCGTTTATTGAAGAAGCGCGTATGCTGGGGTGCCGATCAAAAGTACGGTTTTTAACTTCTTCTGAAGAAAACGCGCTTTCCAGGCAGCAGGATTTTCTTGAGTTTATGGTGAAGGAAAGTCCGAAACCTCTGGGAATTTTTGCAGGAGATGATATTTTGGGAGTACGGTTAATTAAAATGGTGCAAAACATGAAATATCATGTCCCGGATGATGTGGCCGTCCTGGGATGTGGAAATGATGTTTTGTGCTGTGAATGGGGGTTTCCTGCTCTTTCCAGTATTCCCACCTGTGGAAAACGATTCGGTTTTATTTCGGCGAAATATTTTGATGGTCTTTTACAGGGGACGGAAACACCGTGCCGATTACCGATTCTTGTTTCTCCGAGACCTGTCGTTTTGCGCGGATCCTCAGATATTCATGCTGTCTGGGATTCAAAATTACAGCTGGCCTTACAGCTGATACGCAAGAAAGCATGTCAGGGATTATGTGTGGAAGATATTAGTGCGGCCACCGGATTACCCAGGCGTACGCTGGAGCGGAAATTTCAGCAGTTCTTAAATCGTTCTCCTCACGCAGAAATTATGCGTGTGCAGGTGGAAACGACACAGCGACTTTTACTGGAAACGAATCTTTCTTTAGAGGAAATCGCTCAGAAGGCGGGTTTCCACAGTGTTTCTCATTTATGTGTTTCCCTGAAACGTGCCATTCACAAAACTCCGGGTGAGTTCCGGCGTGAGGCGCGCGAAAAACTCAAATTTTGTATTTAATTCCTGGAGGATTCCGTGTTTTCCCCCAGCGTTTTTTGAGAAAATGCACGTAAGGTGGCGATAAATCTGGAAAACGGGCGTATGGAGTTTTAGGAGCCGGGAATTCTGTTTTAGGAAAGCGTCTGGAAGTGAAGAGGTGCCCTGCTCTGCGCAAAAAGTTTCTGTAAAGTTTTAGCGAAATGTTTTCCGTGGCCTCACGTTTCGTCGGGCGTCCGAGGGATTTTTTGTGTGAAAAAGGCGTAAACGTCCGTATGTTTCGTGTTTTCTAAAAAAGTTATTTTTAAGTGAAGAATCCGTGTTTTCCCCCAGCGTTTTTTGAGAAAATACACGTAAGGCGGCGATAAATCTGAAAAACGGGCGTATGGAGTTCTGGGAGCCGGGAATTCTGTTTTAGGAAAGCGTCTGGAAGTGAAGAGGTGCCCTGCTCTGCGCAAAAAGTTTCTGTAAAGTTTTAGCGAAATGTTTTCCGTGGCCTCACGTTTCGTCGGG
>JAUNBR010000039.1:0-20882 GCA_030527015.1 Planctomycetia bacterium | reverse complement strand
TGGGAGCCGGGAATTCTGTTTTAGGAAAGCGTCTGGAAGTGAAGAGGTGCCCTGCACTGTGCGAAAGTTTCTGTAAAGTTTTAGCGAAATGTTTTCCGTGGCCTCACGTTTCGTCGGGCGTCCGAGGGATTTTTTGTGTGAAAAAGGCGTAAACGTCCGTATGTTTCGTGTTTTCTAAAAAAGTTATTTTTAAGTGAAGAATCCGTGTTTTCCCCCAGCGTTTTTTGAGAAAATACACGTAAGGCGGCGATAAATCTGAAAAACGGGCGTATGGAGTTCTGGGAGCCGGGAATTCTGTTTTAGGAAAGCGTCTGGAAGTGAAGAGGTGCCCTGCACTGTGCGAAAGTTTCTGTAAAGTTTTAGCGAAATTTTTTCCGTGCGGGATTACGCGTTTTCGGGTGTCTGAAAAAACTTTTCCCAGAGAAAAATACAGAGATACGCAAAAATACCGCCGACGAGGATTCCCGCCAGGGTATCACTGAGATAATGTGCGCCCATGGCGATTCGGTAAAGGATGAGCCATAACCCTAAAGTATAAAAGCACCACTTTCCGTGAGGGAAAAGCCAGGTGAGAAAAATAATTGCCGCCACGGCCAGCGTGGTATGTCCGGAAGGAAAACTCTGACTTATTTCTCCTGAATTTTGCAGAAAAGAAAAACCGTCAAAAGAATGCCAAGTTTTTTCGGAAAAATCGAAAGCATAAGGCCGGATGCGTACCACACATTTTTTTATGATATGGGAAATGGCACCGGCTCCGAGAACTCCGAAAATCAGTAAAGGAAAATGCTGATAACATTTTTTACTGACCATACAGCATAAGCCGAGAAAGAGGAATACTCCGATCGTGTTTCCAAGAATGTCGATACACGTAAATAATTCTCGGAATGTGAGCGGAATACGTGAATCGATTTCCGTGGCAGGAGGATTCCAGTGACCGAAAAAAACTTCCATTTCCAGTGATTTCAGAAAGAGAGAAATCGGTTTATCTCCCCAAAAAATAGTAACGGGAATAAGGAGAAGGATAAAACTAAAAAAAATAATGCGGAGTTTCATGAATGGATATTTCTAAAAAATGAAATTTATGCTGATTATACGTTAAATTTTCGTTTTGTGCGGCCCAAAATGCCGGAGAAGCGAAAATTTATGGTGTATCGGGTATAAAATACCTGTTTCGGAGGACCAGGAAGTATAAAATTTATCGTGAACCGGATATGTAAAGACAGAAACTGACGGAGGGAGGTTATAAAAATGAAGTGGAAAAGGATTTTTCCCGTGGCATGACAGGAACATCTGGACACCATACAAAAAAGTGCGAAATTTCACAAGATCATTTTTTACCCGACGCACATTAAATTTCTTCGCTTCCCGGTTTTCGCTCCTCTGTCCGCGCAGGTCAGAAGGCCGATAATTTTTGTTTCGATAAAATGCCTGCGTTCAGAGCCGCACGAAACAGAAATTTAAAGAGAGAACAGTATATGATACAGAAGTTCAAAAATTGCTCTTGACGGAAAAAAAAAGTATCAGTATAAGTACGGTATATGCCGGTTTTCTGTCAAAAAAAACCGTTCTGAACCTGATTATATCTGTGACAGACGATAAAATGAATGGAAAGATAAGTAAATCGGGGAATATACTGTTCCCACTTTAAATGTCCGTTTCATGCGGTTTTTAAAGCAGGCATCTTCAGCGAAATAAAAATGCCGGAGAAGCGGAAATTTATCGTGCATCGGGTATAATTATCGTAAATAATTAAAAATTCGGAAGATAATAAAAAATGATAAAGATTCACTGCTCCACTTTTTTGTTGGCAGCTCTTATTTTGGGAATACCCGCTGCATTTACAGGCTGCCGCTCTGCGTCAGGAGAGGGGACGAGCGCCAATCCATGGACGCGCCCCGCCGTAATTTTATCGAAAAAGGAAAAGGGAGAGAAACTCTCCACACCGGCGGAAAAGGCTGATCCGAAAGTAATTTCCCAGCTGGCCCACCAGCGTGCGGGAGGTAAAAATACCACGACACACATGCCGGATAACAGTTTTCGTCCGAATGATGCGGAAATCGCGCAGATAAGTCAGTATAAAGAAAATGAAAGTATGCCGGAATGGTTACGAGAAGATTCTGTTCCCCCTCCGATGACCGCGACTTCTGGTGAAAAACTGGTGAATACGGCCCCTGCTCATCCTGGTGCTATGAATGAAGTGAATCCGCCCGTAACTTCTCTCGGTCTGGACGTCCCCAGTGATTTTCCCAGTGTAAATGGAATGTCCGCTCCGCCGGCCACTTCTCAGGTAACCGCCTCCGGTCAGGATTATCGTCTTCCGGATGTACTGGATCTGCCTCCCTTACATGCTTCCGAAACTCAGAATATGGCCAGTACGGAACCCGTTACCTCTGGAATCGTGCCGAATTATCCCCGAACGGGCTCTCAGTCCTCTGTTCAGGCAGAGAATATTAACCTGCCGGATATAAATTCGTTACCCGCAGAGCACATGCCGATAATTCCGGAAAATCCTCTTCTGGAAAATGTCTCTGTACCAGAACCGGTAACACCAAAAGTTCCCACCGTGAATTTTGCGCCAGGAAATATTAATCAGAATTACCCTGCTCGCCCGGGGATGTGATTCTCCTTCCGTTATTTATTTTGCACGTGATGCCGAGAAAATACAAAAAGCAGAAATTTATGGTCTCTCTAAATTTCTCTGACGAGAAAAGATACCAAAAATCTCTGCTTTTTTTCGATTTATTTTCTGACATGAAACCCTGAGTCATACGGCCAGGGTTCCCTTTTTTCACAGGCGCTCTCTAAATGCCAGACTTTTTTCTCTGACATGCTGCCCATATTTCGGAAAGCATGAAATACAGGCAGCCAGAACCACAAAAAAACAAAAATTGAAAAACGGATTCTTAGAATATTATACCCGATGCATTATAAATTTCCGCTTCTCCGGCATTACTTTACTAAAAATACCTGCTTTCAGAGCCACACAAAATGGAAATTTAAAGTGAAACCAGTATCCGTATTTTCAGATGTTACGTAAGTTTAATTCCACCACCATCCTTCGTCAGGCACGGCGGCCTCTATTTCTTTTCGCTGTTTCTCGACATCCGCATCTTTCGGATTAATCAGGTTTTCTGCATCCAGAGCTTTCGCGGAACGAATTTCGACTCCCCCTCCGATGGGTGTCATTAATGTGTTTCCACGCATAACCGCTCCGACTGCGGACTCCACATATTTTGGCGCGGTTCCCGTTTCGATCGGAAATCGATTTTCATTTCCAAAAAGAACCAGACTCCAGCCTAATTTTTCATAAATCTGCTCTTTTTGCATATACGCGGCGACGACAGACATGTCTATTAAATTTCGCAGTTCCGCGTAAATCGGAGTTTTTTCCGCGATTTTCGGATAATTTTCCGTAAATGATTCCGTAAAAGCACGGCTGGCGGGATTTATCGTAACTGTCTGCTCACGCTGACCGTCCTGCAGAACCATTTCATTCGCATCTTGCAGTTTTACGCCCTGCCCGACTAACTGAATGGCCAGTTTATCTGGACTCATCTTAACGCATTCATAATTCGGGACAAAATACCAGCGGAATAATGCATTCTGACTGATCTGTGAGGGACGGGCACTTCCAATAAATGTTCTCATTTTTACCGGTGGATTTTCCAGGCCCACTCCGATAAGTTTCATCCGATAATCTGCTTCGACCATCGCGCGGGCAAAATGAGTTTTAGGATTTACACCAGTTACCGAAACCTCCTGCATTCCCAGGCTTTCTCGGAGTGTTTTTTGAATTACCGCCGGCGCAGGAGTCTGGCGCTGTGCGTGAATGGCTGCGATTTTTTGCTGCATGTTTACCAGACCATCTGCCGTGGGGTCTATCGAACATCCGATAATCGGAGCTCCCATTTTTCCTGGGGGAAATGCACGCAGCGCGGCCACCATATCTTCCAGTAAAAGTACTGGTTTTCCTGTGCTTAATCCCACCGCGCGGCCAGATGCATCCTTATACCATCCTTCCGCGGGGCCTGCCAAGACGACATCTTTTGTTTCTGGATATACAAAAACATAATCGATTTTTAGTAAACCGCCCATATAACGCACTTCGTCCGAGATGTTTCCGCCAGACTGCGCCACTTCTCGCTCCAGGCGTGTCAGAGAAACATAACGTAATGGGGTATACGCCACCAGGTCTTCCTGGATATTCTCCGCCGACTGCGCCTTTCGTGCTTTGAGTGCCTGCAGACTCGGTTCCAGATATGTATGAACCGACAAAACAGAATTTGCATCGATCGTTACTCCCGCGTTTTCCATCTGGGCATACGCCGAATTATTTAAAAACACGACGATCGTCACCAGAAAAAACGCCAGAAAACATGTTCCAGCTTTCCATAAATCTAAACGCATAATATTTTTCTCCTTACAGCACTCTTTCCTGTTTTCTGTGAGAAAACACATTTCATGAGATATGTATCTAAAATAAAATAATAATTTTAAACCATTAAATAAAAGCTTAATGTCCGGAAATTTAGGATTTTTTTCCATTCCGCGCAGTAAAACTTTTGTCTCTTAGTATTTCGTAATGCATGAAAATATTCGGAGCTTTCGTGGCCACACAAAATGGAAATGTGTGGGAAGTCAGAATACGGCATAACGAAAGAATATACTATCATTTTATTTACATTCTTCCTTTAGCGCAAGTAATTTTACCTAATTTTTTATCCATTTTAAAAAAATAATTCCAAAAAATTGCTAGAATACGCATATTTTACCCGAACTTTATGTTAAATTTCTGTTTATATATCAGAAAAATAGTAAATCTTAAAGAGAGTACAAAAATAAATAAAAGATGTTTATGAATTTTATGGTTTTAGAGCGAAAATGGTATAAAAATTCTTTATTTAAGGTAAAAACAGGAGATAAAGCCCTTTTTATACCCGATATACTATAAAATTCCGCTTCCCCGGCATTTAATGCCTGCTTTCAGAACCGCACAAAACGGAAATTAAAAGTGGAACCAGTATAAGTGCGTACAAAAAATTGTAGAAATTTTTTGTGTGGAATTTTCAGAAAATCAGATAAAATTTATGAAATTCAGAAATTTAAGATTCCATTTTCGGAAAAGTCACTTAAAATTTCAGTAATTTCGAAGTTCATTTTTAATCATTCTCAAAAAGTGAGATATATTCATGAGATTTTAAGGTTAAAAGACATTCCTTTCAGAATAAATCGGAATGATACTGGTTCCACTTAAAACGAAAATTTAAGGTGGAGCCAGTAAATGTAAAATTTAACGTAATCGAAAATCTTCCGGCAGGTATAAAAGTCTGCCGCATGCGGAACAAAAAACTGGTTTCTCTTTTAAAATTTCAGAAATACGATTTATCGGAACGGTCGTATTACATCCCTTACAGTGTGTGCCCTCCAGCATGGCCAGCGTGTCAAAACCTTTACTGCGGAAAATCCGGGCATACTGTTCTCCATATTCCGGACTCAGTAATGTTTCTGTCGCTTTTTGTTCTTCCTGTAACCGCGTAATTTCCTCTAAAATATTATCATGCTGGGCATTTACTTCTTGTACGACTTTCTCGTAATTCTGTATTCCCTTTTCGTATTCTTTTTTGGCAGCTTCCGCTTTTTCTTTTAATGAGTCGATTCGTTCCAGAGCTTCCAAAATTTCATCTTCAAAAACACCATTCGCGGTTTCATCCGCCGCGATCTGATTTTTAAGCAGGGTATATTCCCGATTATCTTTTGATTCCATCAGCTGTTCTTTACGTTTTTGAATATTCATGATATTTTTATCCAGCTGTGCCTGTTTTCCGTCCGTGGCGACTTTTAGCGCGACCAGATCATGCATCGCCGCGTCTGCCGCCGTTTTAAGTTCATCCATCCGTGCCTGCGCCGCTTTTATTTTTCGTGGTCCTCGTGCCAGCCGATCATTCAGATCATGAAGCTGAATATGAATGCGGTGTAAAGTATGTAATATTTCATTACTGACGGGTAACGTGGACATAAAACCCTCTTAATTAAAAAAATAGTGTGTTAAAATTATTAAGAAAAACAAAAAATGGCGGGCGGATTCTGGTTTAAGCTTCCTCCATAACGTTATTCCCGTTTCCGGTGAGTTAATTTTACTTTCATTTTTCGGTTTTCTCTGCTAAAAACAGGTGTTCGGCACCGTCAGACGCAGGGAAAGGCAAAATTTATTAGGAATGAACCTTTTATACTCGATACACTATAAATTTTCGCTTCCTCGGCATTTTGCTTCGCTGAAAATACCTGCTTTCAGAGCCGCACAAAATGGAAATTTAAAATGGAACCAGGATATATCCGTGAGGTACGATAAATTTCTGTTTCTCCGGCATTTTTTGCTTCCCCGCAGCAGGCTGGGCGGAAAATTCCATTTTTATGGCCGCATAAAACGGAAGTTTACGCAGATTCAGTATATGTGAACGTAAATACAGAGGTGAAAAATGTCTTAAATAGGGAGGATGAGCATGATAACCTTCTGATTACTGAAAGTCGGTCAGATAAAAATCTGTCCAGAAAAATCATTATACCCATTTCTTTTGGTGCGGCAAGGTATGGCATGCGCACAAGAAATTATAGGCCCGATACACTATAAAATTCTGCTTCTCCGGCATTTTTACTTCACTGAAAAAGCCGGTTTTCAGAGCCACACAAAACGGAAATTAAAAGTGGAATCAGTATATAACTGTTACACAAAAAATTCCTCTTTCCATTTTTTCTCGGTGAAAGACGTTTTTTATCGTTTTTCCGCATCAAAAATAATGCGGATTTCCGATTCTTCCGCTTTTTATATCCGATACACTATAAAATTCCGTTTCCCCGGCATTTTTAGCACACGGAGGCGGAGAAACAAAAATGTTTGGCGGTCTGCTGGCGGACAGGAAAAGCGGCAATTTAAAGTAGGATCAGAGTATAAATCAGGATGAAAAAGAAGATGAAAGCGAAAAGAAGAATTTCATATTTCGGTAAAACATGACGGCAGACAGAGCACTATAAAATGAAAAATGAAAATGGAAAGGTGCATCAGGCATTATTCCCACATGGCTTCTATTTTTCCGTCTATTCTCCATACGGTAAAGACGTCATTTTGGTAAACGCGTGGATAAAAATCGACTTCTCCTTTTCGGGCGATTACGTAAACCGCGCCATATTTTTTCGCGATCTGAGAAAAGCGGTCATATGGCGTGTCTGCAAATTTTTTAATGCGGCCATAAATCGTGATACCGTATTCATTTTCGATTAAACCATAATACTGAGAGCTGATTCGGTTCCACCATTCCACTAAATGTTCCGCATCTTGTGGCATGTCTTTCCAGACCGCGACGACATTTCTTTCTGAGAACCAGGTGAAGGTACGATAATTGTAAGGCATCATGAACGTGGTGCCTGGTACGGTGTTTTGGCGGACTTTTTCACAGACATCACGCCAGGGCCAGTAATCAGACGCGGCCCCACATGAACGTGGTGCTCTGGGCGTGAGGACTCTTCTGCCAGACTGATAAACCTGAAGAGTCGCCGTCATTATGAGAATGGCCAGAATAAATTTCCGCACACCAGGCTGTTCGATCAGTTTTTTTCTCTGACGAAAGGTCGGGGCCACAGAACCGGTTTTTTGATTTATGGATTTTCTTTTACGCGAAAACGCTTCTTTCTGTTTTTGCGTAGGGCTGGCCGAGAGTTCTTTTTCTTTCGGTGGAGGGAAAATGCACATCTGAACCGCCAGAAATGCACATCCCAGAGGAAGCATAATATCTGTTAATCGGAAAAAATAATACTTTAACAGAGAGGCTGCCAGTTCCGGAGAAACGGTCATCAGGAGATTTATTGCCCAGCCTGCGACAAAAATTGTCAGGACGGCATAAACAAAAATTCTCAGACGAAAATCGGAATCTGAATAACGTGGTCGGCAGCAAAAATAGTTCCACGCGACGATCATCGCCGCGAAGCAGTAAAGCAGTGGTTTCATCTTTTCATTCTGAATAATAGAACTTAACAGCAGATGATGATTTAACCGTTTAAAAACCAGGATTTCATTCGCCTGCGAGATCTGTTCTGCGGAAGAGCCGGAATCCATCATTAACGCGGGAATGAGTGCGGGTAAAGTGAAGAGAAATGAAAGAATTAAAGCGGGAAACATATTCAAAAAACGGGGAGCGGTTTTTTGTTCAGAAGGTAAGTTCTGTTCCCAGCGTGTCAGGAACACCCACGTTAAAGCGGTGGCCACGATTACCCAGCCGCCGACGACGATATGAAACATGGTGGCCAGACCCAGCAGGATCCAGGCACGGTTCCAGTGATTTTTTAGAAGTTCTGCCAGCGCGAAAAAAACGAAAACATATGCGAAGGTTTTTCCCTCCACTCCACCGATGACCCATTCCCCGGCGATCGCCCCATACTGCGTCAGACATGTAAAGAGAGTGGCGGTTAAAAGTGCAGTTCCCCATTTCGGTAATAAAGTATGGCTGATACGTTCCCACGCGACAGCCATCAGGAACCAGCATAAAATGCGGCCTGTCCAGGCGACAGTTTCTAGAGAAAAAAAGAGTGTCAGCCAGCCGAAACAGAAAAAAAAGGGAGTGTGAGCATTCGGAGAGGACAGAAAAAAATCACCTGGACAGTAATTCGGATTCCAGTAATGTGCTGCTTTACAGAGATAATGTGCTTCATTTACATCAGGAACTGTCCATGCGCCGTAAATAAAGAAAACACAGAAAATCAGCAGGATTTCCAGGATTTTTGAGCAGAGAAAATGGATGCAGTATGTCGGGTGATTACTCATGTGTGATTCCCATGGTTTTCATCAGAAAGAGCAGATCCTCCCAGGCCGCTTTTTTTTGAGAGGGATTTCGGAGTAAATACGCTGGGTGGTAAGTGCAGATTACTGGAATGTCTCGATATGTGTGAATTTTCCCGCGCATACGACTAATTGTGGTCGTGGTCTGTAATAAATTTTGGGCGGCGGATGCTCCTAAACAGCATATGTATTTCGGACGGACGATCGAAATTTGTGTGTCTAGAAAAACACGGCATTTTTCTGCTTCTTTTGGCAGAGGAGTACGGTTTCCCGGTGGACGGCAGCGTAAAATATTACATACATACGTCTGCTGCAGGCGTGAAATTTTCATGCCTTTCTCGATCATTTCTGTCAGTAATTTTCCTGCACGGCCCACAAAAGGAATTCCCTGCCGGTCTTCATCCGCACCGGGAGCCTCTCCGATAAACATTAATTCTGCATATGGATTTCCCACTCCTAAAACCGTCTGAGTACGATTCGCCACCAGCTCCAGGCATTTTGTGCACCGGGCGACTTTCGCGCCCAGTAAGCGCAGGGCTTCTTCCCGGTCTTCCATGAGAATGAGCTTTTCCAGTGTTTTATCCGGTTTTTCTGCTGATATTACGGGTAATTCCTTTTCTGATTCTGTTTTTTTGTTTTTCATTTTTGCTGAATCTCGTAAAAATGGGAAAGATGAAGTGGGTGCGTCTGGCGGAGGATATTCGGATGAAAATGTTTTTGATGGTCTGGTTTCCTGAGACGCCTGAATATTTTCTGGCGCCTGGTTTCCGGATGTGGCATATTCTGATGAGGTTAAAGAAGAAACAGAATTTTCGTGCGGTCTGTTTAACTCAGGATCCGATAATTGCTTTACCAGTGACTGCATTTCCTTAAAACGTGTGGAGGAGATTTCGGTGATCCCATACATCTGCAGAGACTGTAAACGCTGAATTAATGCATGAACTGAAAAAGACATTCTGTAAACCGTCAGGGATAAATGAAGTTTTCTTATATACTGGTTCCACTTTAAATTTCCACTTTTTCTGTCTGTCGGCGGACAGGGAAAGCGGGGTTTTAATATTCCTGATGCACGATAAAATTTTGCTTCACCGGCGTTTTTGTTTTGCAGAAAATACCTGCTTTCTGAGCCGCACAGAACGGAAATGGAAACGAGAATCTGTAAGGTATACGGGAATCATATAAAGTGAAACCACCATAAAACAAAATCCGTATATCTTTCTATTATAACTTTTTTTTCAAAAAAAGAAAGACGCTCGCCTTAAACTTTTCTGGAAACGGTGCATTTATGTCCGATACACTATAAATTTCCGCTTTCCCGGCATTTTGTTTCACTGAAAATGCCTGCTTTCGGAGCCGCAGAAACAGGAATTTAAAGGAAAACCAGACAGAAAAGATTTCACGTACAAGAAAAAGTGCGCGGAAGTTTTGGCTGAAGACGTAAAAGAATTTAGAAAGAGAGAGAAAAAATGTCAGTGATCGAGAAGGTCTGTGAGAGAATCAGGCAATAATTTGAGAAGATTATGTCTAGTAATTTACTGAGTGAAGGGGTATGATATTTTGTGAAAGTGGGATTTTTGTTTATAGGCATGTGGAATTTATGCATTTACTATTTTTTGTGTCTGATGCACCGATAAATTTCCACTTTTCTGACATTTAAGTTTTGCCGAAAATGTCAGCTTTTGTACCCGATATGCTGTGAAATTCCGCTTCACAGGCATTTTTCTTCGTGAAAATGCCTGCGTTCAGAGCCACGCGAAACTGAAATTTAAAAGAGGAGAACCTGGTATATTTTGTTGGAAATACCAGAGGTTTTTATGCCGGAATAAAACGGAAATTTTAATGAAAATTATTTTAAGGTTATTTTTTAAGAAAGGAAAACAGATGCTCTCTCGCTCCATTACAAAAAACATTCCGCGGCGTATTTTTTGTGCTCAGGCACTGACGGCGATAACTCTGCCGACGATGATCGGCTGCGGAAATGCTTCCCCGGATGTCCAGGCTTCATTACCGGAAGATGCTCCGTCTGCTGCCGTTTCGCCAGAGCCGCAGGTGGTGGATGTTTCGAAAAAAGAAGGAAAAAATGGCGGAAAAACGCTCGTGATTTATTTTTCTCACAGTGGAAATACTCGGGTAATTGCGCAGTATGTCCATGAAATCGTCGGCGCAGATCTGGTGGAGTTAAAAACGGTAAAACCATATCCGGAAGATTATGATGAATGTGTGGATCAGGCAAAAAAAGAGCAGGATGATGACTTTCGGCCTGAGTTAAAAACAAAAATTGAGAATTTAGCAGATTATGAGACGATTTATCTGGGTTACCCGAACTGGTGGGGGACGACACCCATGGCCGTGGCGACTCTGCTGGAAACGTATGATTTTTCTGGTAAAGTGATTTATCCCTTCTGTACACATGAAGGAAGTGGGCTGGGACAGAGTACGCAGGATATAAAGAAATGGAGTCCAAAAGTGATTCTTAAAGAAGGCCTGGCGATTCGTGGACGGAGTGTGCGTAGTGCGAAAGGAGAGGTGGAAACCTGGATTAAGAAAAAGTAAAACGGGAGCGCGTGAACCAGGAGCTTCGGAGCGTTTCATGGAATCTGTTCTGTGCGGCCACAAAAACGAGAATTTTAGAGAAACATATACTCAGGTTCCACTTTAAATTTCAGTTTTTTGCAGCTCTGAAAGCAGACATTTTCGCGAAGCAAAATGCCTGGGAAGCAAAAATTTATAGTGTATCGGATATAAAAATGGCGGAGAGATGAAAATTTGTAATGTGTCAGGTATAAAAATGATTTTGGATCTGGCGGCAGTTTTAGGTCTGCTGGCGTCCATGGGTTTTCGTGTGACTGGCAGTACGCTTCATGAATGGCTCGGCACAGGAACTGTGATTTTATTTGTGGCGCATAATATCCTGAATTACCGGTGGTATGGAATGCTTTTTCGGGGGAGATATGGTGTCTTCCGTGTGATAAATACCGCCGTGAATTTACTTCTGGTTTCACCGATTCTCCTGCTGCTGGTGACCGGGATGATGACGTCACGCATTCTGTTTCCTTATATGCCGGGCCCTGATGGGATGTTTATTCGGCAGATGCATGTTCTGGCGGCATACTGGAGTCTGGTGCTGGTGTCCGTTCATCTGGGTCTGCATGGGAAATTGGTAAGGGAGACGGTGTGGAAGATCGTGGCCTGTTTTCCGTGGAGCCGTTTCTGGATGGCGGTTCTGCGGGTTTTCGTTCTGCTGCTGGCATGTTATGGTGTGAAAGCCTCTTTCGAACAAAATGTCGGTGCGAAACTCATTATGTATTATTCTTTTGACTTTTGGAATCCGAATTCCTCTGCGGTAATGTATTTCTTGGCGTATCTGGCGATTATGGCCGTGTGGGCGGTTTCTGTATATTACTTTCAGAAGCTGGTGCGTTTCTGGATGTCTTCCTGAAAAGGAGAAAAATATTCTGTTTTTTACCTCTGTTTTTATTTCATTTTATACCCGATACACGATAAATTTCCATTTTTCCGGCATTTATCTTCGCTGAAAATGCCTGCTTTCAGAGCAGTACAAAACGGAAATTTAAAATGGCGCTAGTCTAGAAAGTCGTTAATTGACAAAAAATATAATTTATAGTAAAATTTTATTGATTTCACGAAAATTTATAGTGAATCGGGTATAAATTTTTTAAAACATTATTTCGGGAGGTAATATGCGTTTTACATTTTTATGCAGAGTGTCAGGAGTATTCTTATTTTTTGCGCTTTTCAGCGCATTTTTTCTGGATGGGAATGGAATATATACTGGAATTCTCGCGGCGGAAATTTCTGCAGAAAAACCTTCCGTGGGAAATTTTTCCGTCGAAAAAGGTTCTGACAGAGAAATTTTTACAGAGAGTGTGTCGGAATCTGAAAAGACAGAAAGCGGAAATTTAGATTCTGATCGTGAAAAAGATTCTCGTCCGAATGTGATTTTTATTTTGGCGGATGACCTGGGTTACGGTGATTTAAGTTGTTATGGACAGAAGCATTTTCAGACACCGGAGATCGACTCACTGGCGGCGGAGGGCATGAAATTTACGCAGTTTTATGCGGGCAGTACGGTGTGTGCGCCGAGTCGGTGTTCTTTAATGACGGGATTCCATACGGGCAGGTGTTATGTTCGGGGAAATAAATGGGATGCTAAAAATGAAAGTGATTTACCTTTACCGGAAGAAACGCTGACGGTGGGGAAGGTTTTTCAGAACGCAGGTTATAAGACCGGGATGTTTGGAAAATGGGGACTGGGGAAACCCGGCGGTGCAGGGGATCCGGAAAATTTGGGGTTCCATGAGTTTTTTGGGTATTATTCTCAGCGAGATGCCCATAATTATTATCCTCCTTTTTTGTATGATGGAAAAACAAAAATAGAGCTGGACGGAAAGACGTATTCTCATGATTTAATTGAGCAGCGTGCGCTGGCGTTTATCCGCGCGAATAAAGAAAGGCCATTTTTTTGTTATATGCCCGTCACGATTCCTCATGCCGCGATGCAGGTGCCGGAGGAGTATATGAAATCGTGGCGTGAAAAATTTTCGGAATATGAGCATGTGAAAAATAAATATTCGAATGCTGAGGAAGTGAAAAATCCGGTCGCGGCGTTTCCTGCCATGATGACGCGTCTGGATGAGACGGTGGGAAAAGTGGTGAATCTGCTGGAAGAGCTGGGGATCCGAGAAAATACCATTATTATTTTTAGTAGTGATAATGGGACGCATGCGGAAGGAGGTCACCGGCCTAATTTTTTCCAGTCGGCGGGCGAATTACGTGGCATAAAACGTGATTTAACGGAAGGTGGAGTTCGGATTCCGATGATCGTGTGCTGGCCCCGGAGGGTGAAAGCGTCAGAGGTGAATCCGCATATCGCGGCTTTTTGGGATTTTTTGCCCACGGTGTGTGAAATCGTCGGTGAAAAAGTTCCAGAAAATATAGATGGCCTGAGCTTTTTGCCGACTCTGACGGGAAATGATCCGAAACAAAAGACGCACGAATATCTGTACTGGGAATTTTATGAGGGTGGTGGAAAGCAGGCTGCTCGGTGGAATCATCTGAAAGGAATTCGTCTGAATGTGTTTAAAAATCCGGAAGGACCGATTCAGGTTTATGATATTTCGAAAGATATTCATGAAGATAAAAATATCGCGGAGGAACATCCAGAATTTGTGGAGAAATTTGAGCAGATATTTAAGGAAGCGCATATTCCTTCGGCAGAATTTAAACTGAGGAAAAAATAATGAGCGGAAATGTATTAAAAAATACGTCGCATTCCATATAATATAATATTATGGAAAAGTTTTTTTCTGGAAACGAGAATAATTTTATACCTCAATTTATGTTTATACGGATTTTCCTTTAAATTTTCGTTTTAGTGGCTCTGAAGCAGGCATTTTTTTCAGACTGTGGCTGGCAGGGAATAAAATGCCTGGAGAGCAAAAATTTATAGTACATCGGATATAATATCCGATAAATTTTATGTGCTTCTGGCGTGTTCTCCTGTAAAAAATGCGGAGATCGTGGTTACGAAAATCTTAAAGTGAAATATCGTGCCAGAAAAAACGGGTTTACGGAATGCACGATTTTTGTGTTCTCATTTTGGAAATGAAAGAAAGAACGAAAATAGGGAAAAAATGATTTAGAAATTTGGCGTCAGAATCAGCTGAAGGTGAGAGGGTTTCAAGTGAATCTATTTTTATGAAATTTACGGGCAAAAATTTACCGAGATACGTTCATATGTACGGGTCCGCCCCTTGACAAAAAGCGTTCGGGCGGATATGATAAGAGCTGTTTATATTTTAACTTTATATTTTTGGAGGGAAAGGGTTTTCATGAAAGGCGATGAACGTAAAGCTGCCGGTGCCAATTCGGCTGATTTGTTGCGACTGGTGGACACAATTCATCACGAAAAAAATATTGATCGGGAAGTGATTTTTCAGGGAATCGAAGCAGCTCTGATTTCTGCTGCCAAAAAACGTTTTGGAGATGAACAGCTTATTTCGGTGAATATTGATCGTAAAACTGGTGTAATCGAAGCATCCCATAATGGAGTGGCGCTGACGCCGGCGGAAATCGCGGAGCGGATCGGCGCGCAGACGGCGAAGCAGGTGATGATTCAAAAAATCCGTGAGGCGGAATGTGATCGGATTTATCGGGATTATTATGATCAGATCGGGCAGATTATGGTGGGGACCGTGCATCGGTCTGAATTCGGAGGGAAAAAAGGTGCGGAAGGCGGTGCCCGTGGTCAGGGAATGGTAATTGTAAAGTTACCGAATGTGGATGCGATTTTACCTGCGTCGGAGCAGATTCGCGGCCAGACCTGGCGTCCTGGAGACCGGGTGCGCGCTACGATCGCGGAGGTTCGGAAGCAGGGAACGCGGGTTAAGGTTACGCTCAGTCGGACGCGGCCTGTTTTTATCACACGATTATTTGAGAGGGAAATTCCAGAAGTCGCGGATGGCGTTATCGAGATACGGAATGTCGCTCGGAAGCCGGGTGTCCGCAGTAAGGTGGCGGTGGACTGTCGGGATCCGCGTGTGGATGCCGTGGGGGCGTGTGTCGGGGTGCAGGGAAATCGGATTAAGAATATCGTGAATGAACTCGGCGGAGAAAGAATAGACATCGTGGTCTGGTCAGATGACGTGGAGCAGATGATTAAAAGCGCGCTTTCGCCGGCGGTGGTGGAAGAAATTATTCTCTGTAATATGCTTGGCCGGGCGATCGTGCTGGTGAATGAGGAAAATCTTTCCTTGGCGATCGGTCGTGGTGGGCAGAATGTGCATCTGGCCAGTAAATTATGCGGACTGGATATCGAGATTATGACGCCGGATGAGCTTCAGTCACAGCTGGACAGAACGGTGGAAGCATTTTGTACGATTCCTGGTGTGACGCCAGAGCTGGCGGATCTGCTGGTGGGTGAAGGTTTTACCACGTATGATGATCTTTCGATTATTGAACCGGAAGATTTAATGCGTATGGGAGGATTAACGGAAGAGGAAGTGGACGCGATCGTGGAAGAGGCGGATCGTCGTTCCATGGAAGAAGAACGCCAGAGGAAACGTTCGGCGCAAGAAGGGAATGAGTGACGCGGAAGTTTTCGTGGCGTGTTCATTTCGTATTTTCAGAATTTTTATTGAGATTTTACGGAAAAGGTGGAATCTGAATTACGTTTTGGAAAAATGACGGGAAAATGAAACCTCTGGCATGTTTTGAACGTGTCAGGATTTTGGAAAAGCGTTTTGCCATGAAATGCTTTCTTTTCGTGTCCCGGGTACCGGATTTATACTGGTTCCATTTAGATTTCCGTTTTGTACGGCTCTGAAAACAGGTATTCTCAGCGCAGCAAAACGCTGTGGAAGCGGAAATTTAGAGTGTATCGGGAATAAGAAATGGCCGTGGCGGTGGTGTCAGAAAGCGTGTGTCCGAGGTGTGATGAAATTCACTTCTGGGTATTTTGCAGAAAATGCCTGTGTGTAAAACCGCACGATACCTGAATTTTAAGGCGAAACCTGTATGGTTTTCGTTAAATTTTCATTAATTTTGCGGAAATTTTGCGGCGCGGAGGCTTTCGGGAGTCGCGGGTGGAGTTTCGCAGCAGGGGAGTTTTGAAGGTCAGACGTTTTTTTCGGTGCGCGGGAGTTTCGAAAATTTCCGGAAAAATTAAGATTTTGAGAGATTTGTGTGTGATCTTTTATATAAAGTTATTTGTGTGGCATGATGAACGACTCAGGAGGTTCTTCATGTAAAATGGTGTAAGAAAGAGAAGTACGCGGGGATGTTCCGCGAGGGAGAAATTGATTGTCTATCCGTATTTATGCGCTGGCGAAAAAGCTGGAAATCGATAATAAAGTTCTGATGGATATATGCGCCGAAATCGGCGTGTCTATTAAGGGAAGTAGTGCGCTGGCCAGTCTGGCAGAAGATGATGTGGAGAAGATTCAGCGATATATAAAAGAATCCGCGTCGAAGAAGCCGAGCGCTCCGGTCCAGGAAGTGAGTTTTCTTGCGCCTGAACCGCCGAAAAAGGTATATGGGAAGATTCCCACCCTTCCAGCATCTCGCACGAAGAAAACCCCGGCGAGCAGTATTTCTGATGATTTATCGGAGAAGGTTTCGGCCAAAGAAGTGGCTGAAGAGCTGCCGAAAGAAGTGGCTGAAGCTTCTGAAAAAAGTGCGCCTGAAATTTCTGAAAAACGTGGTGGCGGGGATTCTGGAAAAGAAGAGGCGGATACGCTGGAGAAAGCGGATGTTCCGGCAGAGGTTCAGGATGAGCCAGCGTTTTCGGTGGAATTATCGCAGGAGAAACTGGCAGGGGATGTTAAAGCCGGGGGGAAAGAGGCGGAATCTGATGGTAAGGCGCAGCGTGAGCCTGACTCGGTAAAGGCTTCTGGGGAGAATGAAGATACGTCGGGTGCTTCTGTCGCGGAGACTAAAAGGGGGCGGCCAGCGAAGTCTGGTAAGAAGGGTGGAGAAAGAGCGGGAAAGGCTCCGGAGAAGGGGAGTTCTGTGCGTTCCACGCCTCTGGGTACGCGATTATCGGGGCGTGGGGGGAAACCGGAAGAGGCGCCTGAAGAGGAATCGGCACCACGACAGTCGGTTACGCAGAGAATTGCGGCGCAGGCACGGCTGGATGTGCCAGTACGTCCTGATATAAAAACGGTAGGGGAGATGAAGAATTTTCCGGCATTACAGACGGCGCGAAATATTCGTCGTGATGACACGGAGCCGGGAGGGCGTTCCTCGAATAAAACGGATCAGAAATCGCATCATCCTTCGTTACGTTTAGCACCGCTGCCGAATGCGAAATTACCCGTGAAGAAGCGTAAGGAGCCTGCGGCGCAGCAGCCGGTGATACGTCTGACGCCGGAAATTTTGTCGGGCAGTCATGTGGCGGATCCGAAAGCTTTTGTGGAAAAAGTGGAGCTGGAAGAGCGGTCAAAACGTGAAGAACGCAGTAAAAGTGCGGGCGGAGCGTCAGAGCGTCCTGGCCGAGGAGAGCGCGGAGGACGAGCGGCGGGAGATAAAAAACGCCGAGGAGAGCCTGCCGTGCCGGTGGTTCCGGATGTGGTTCCTGTCAAAATGGGGAAAAAGGGCGGGAAGGCGAAAACGCAGAAGCACACCGAGAACACGTTCAGCGAAGAAGGCAGAGACTCTCGTTTTGTGAAACAGAGACGTTCTCGGCAGCTGGATGTGACGGACGAGATGGAGAGTCGGACGGTTCGGTGGCGTAAGCCGAAAAAGCAGGGGACCAGTACGGCGGCACCCCGAAAGAATAATTATATTCTTCATCTTCCGCTGACGGTGCGTTCATTTTCAGATGAATTAGGACTTCAGGCGTCAAAAGTTCAGGGAAAATTGTTGACCATGGGGGTTCCGGCGACGATTAATGATGCGCTGGATGAGGATGTGGCGCAACTGTTGGCGGATGAATTCGGTCTTCCGGTGGATATTCGCCCGGAGGTTTCTTTGGAGGAAAAACTTATCGGGGAATTCGAGAAAGAAGAGGAAGAAGATCCTGCGAATCTTGTACCACGTCCGCCGGTGGTGACTTTTTTGGGGCATGTGGACCACGGGAAAACCTCTCTGCTGGACCGGATTATCGGGATAAATGTGGTTTCTGGAGAAAAGGGCGGAATCACGCAGCATATCCGCGCGTATAACGTGAAGAGAAATGATCGTTCGATTACTTTTGTAGATACGCCGGGTCACGAAGCATTTACGGAAATGCGTGCACGTGGCGCGAACTGTACGGATATCGCGGTAATTGTGGTCGCGGCGGATGACGGCGTGATGCCTCAGACGGAAGAAGCGATCAGTCATGCTCGGGCGGCGGGTGTACCGATTATTGTTGCGCTGAATAAAATCGATTTACCTGGGGTGAATGAACCCAAGATTTTACAGGAGCTGGCGTCTAATGATTTACTGCCCGCGGAATGGGGAGGAGATGTGGAGGTGGTTCGCTGCAGCGCGCTGACGGGAGCGGGGATGGAAGAACTGCTGGATACCATGCTGACGATTTCTGAGATTCATGAATATAAGGCGAATCCTCAGAAAGCGGCATCTGGTATGTGTCTGGAGTCTTCGGTTCAGCCGGGTCATGGAGTGGTGGCGAAACTGCTGGTGCAGAATGGTAGTCTTCATCCAGGAGATGTGGTGGTGTGCGGAGAAACCTCCGGGCGCGTGCGCGTTATGTTCGACACATTAAAGTCGGCGAAAAAATATCATGTGGCGGAACCTGGGATTCCGGTGAACGTGGTGGGTCTGGATGCGGCGCCGGGTGCGGGAGATAAATTTTATGTGGTTTCGGATATCGCGGATGCACGGCGTCTGGCGGAATTACGGGCACAGGAAGCACGGCAGAAATCGCTGGCAGGGTCTGCGAAAAATCATGTGACGCTGGAAGGATTTTTTGATAAACTGGGCGGTACAGAAGTGCAGATGTTAAACGTGATTCTGCGTGCGGATGTCCGTGGTTCGATCGAAGCGATTCGGAAAGAATTAACGAAATTACATCATGATGAAGTGCAGATTCATATTTTACAGGCGACTGTTGGCGGAATTACGGAAGCGGATGTTCAGCTGGCGGATGCTGCGGATGCGATTATCGTGGGATTTAATGTCGTTCCGGATGAAAATGCGCGCAGTCTGGCGGAACAAAAAGGCGTTCAGGTACGTCGGTATGATATTATTTATCAGCTGACGGCGGATATTAAAGCGGCTCTGGAAGGGATGCTGCGTCCGGAAGAGAGAGAAAAAGAACTTGGGCGTGCGCTGGTACAGAAAGCGTTTAATATTAGTCGCGTGGGTACCGTGGCGGGATGCCGCGTTTTGGCCGGGACGATTCACCGTGACTGTCGGGTCCGGATTATTCGGGATAATCGGATTATCGGTGATTACGCCATGGATACGCTGAAACGTGAACGTGATGATGTGAAGGAAGTCCGAGAAGGTTATGAATGCGGAATAAAACTGGTCGGATTTAATGATATTAAAGAAGGTGACGTTCTGGAAGCGTATCAGATTGAGTCGGTGGCACGGACATTTTAAGTGAGGGAAGCCAGAACCCAGAAATTTCGTTGTCGCAGTATTTCCTGGGAAAGAAATCCGTGAGTTTTTGAAGTAAAGGGAGTGTATTTTTTGTCGGGTGATAAATTTTATACCCGATACACGATACATTTTTGCTGTGCCTGTTTTTTATGCCCGATGCACGATAAAATCCGCTCCGCCGGCATTTTTGCTTCGTGGAAAATGCCGGTTTTCAGAGGCGCACAAAAACGGAAGTATAAAATGGAAACATACTTCCCTGTCTGCGTAAGCTGGACGGAGAATGCCTGTTTTTTGAGACGGTGTAAAAAGGAAATTTATGCCCGATGCACGATAAAATCCGCTCCGCCGGTATTTTTGCTTCATGGAAAATGCCGGTTTTCAGAGGCGCGCAAAAACGGAAATTTAAAGTGGAATCAGTATATACGCGGCGGGCATATAATATTTTGATATAAAAGAAGAGGAATGACAGGATGGGCTCACGGCGGGTTTTAAGAGCGGCGGAAGCGATTCGTGAAGTGGTGGGGATGACGATATTACGTGAACTTCAGGATCCACGAGTGGAAAATGTTACGGTTACATATGTGGAAGTTTCTGGAGACATGCGCCAGGCGAAAGTTCATGTTTCGATTATGGGAAATGAAGCCAAGCAAAATCTGTGTCTGAAGGGATTACAGAATGCGGCAGGATTTTTTCAGCGAAAAATTGCAGACAGGATTCAGACACGTTATACGCCACGGATTACTTTTGTTTTGGATAAGGGAGTAAAGCACTCGATCGCGGTGGCAAAAATACTGAAAGAGGTTCTTCCTGAGCAGCCGAGAGAATCAGTGATAGGGGAGCTGGATGTAAATGAAGCTCAGGATGAGGCGAATTAAAAATTTTATCCCCGATACACTATAAAAATTCCGATTTACCGGCATTTTGCTTTGAGAAAATGCCTGCTTTCAGAGCCGCACAAAACGGAAATTTAAAATGGAACCAGTAT
>JAUNBR010000038.1 GCA_030527015.1 Planctomycetia bacterium | reverse complement strand
TGAGGTGCCGATTCTGGTGTGCGACGGGCTGGCGGAAGGGGCGGATCAGCTGGTGGCGGAGGTCGTGGCGGAATTGCGGCAACTGCCGGCGACACGGTGTTTGAAGCTGGTGGCGGTTACGCCGATGCCGTTGGCGTTTTATCGTGAGGATTTCGACACGTCGGAATCGTTGAGCGCGTTGGAAACACGACTTGCCGAGGCGGACGCACGGGTGGAACTTGCGCTGACGAAGGAAAATCAGGCACTTCTGGAGGCGAATCCGAAGGCGGAGATTGACCGAACGCCGCAGTACGAACGGCTCGGAAAGTATCTGGCGAACAGCGTGTTTCTGCTCTTGGCGCTCTGGGACGGCGAGGATTTGGACGCGCCGACGCCGGGCGGGACGGCTGACGTCGTACGGATGAAGCTGGATGGCTGCGAGAACGTTCAATATACGCTGGGACAGACGCAGACGTTCTGGGCAGAGAAGGCGCCGTGGGAGTCGATTCAGCCGTTTGGCGGAGTGTTTCAGATCGTCACGCCGCGGAGAAACAGCGCTGCGCAGGACTCGGCGGGGAAAACGGAGTCCTGGTTCTCGACGGATGTTCAGGACGCGACGAAGATTCAGGAGGTGTATCGTCACCAGCACAAACCGATGACGGCCGAGCAGTTTTTGATGGAAACGTCGATGGAGCGTCCGATCGAGCTTTTGGGTGAGGCGAACCGGGACGCCATGAAATTCTATCCGCAAAGCGAGAAAGCTCGGGAGAAGTCGCGGAAGTATCTTTTGGGGGACTTCCGACCCGCGAAGTCCGGGAATCTGGAATTCATCACGCGGTATTATACTATTTTTGATGTTCTTGCGCAGAAATATCAGTCGTATTTCAATAAAATGGCTGCGATTTATATCTGCTTGGGGGTTTTGTTTGCGTTGCTATTTTATGTGGAATGTTTTGTAAAAAGCTCTCTGATGGAATTTAGCACGTTCGAGTTCTGCCTGGATTCCTGCAAGTGGAATTGGGACGGGGAATGGACTTGGTGGCGAGTCGGTGTTGACGCGACGTATTTCCTGGTTTTGGCGGTGCTGATAGCTGTTTATGTGCTTTACAAAAAGCGACCGTACTACGAGCGTTATCACCGTTACCGCGCCCTGGCGGAGGCGTTGCGGGTGCAGATTTTCTGGCAGACGAGCGGTGTGACCGAGCGTGTGATGGATAATTACCACTACCATCCGATCGGTTCGCTGGACTGGCTGCGAAATACGGTGAATACGATCGTGATTCCACTTACGCCGTCGAGTGATTTTACGGAGGATCATCGGGATTTGAAGTTCGTTTACGAGCGGTGGATTTTGGACCAGCGGGCGTTTTTCTTCTCGCGGATTGGCGAAATGAAGAAAGCGTCAGACCGGTGGAGCGGGTGGTGCATGTGCTTCACGTATCTGGCGGTTGGGTGGCTTTTTGTGCGCATCGGCACCAATCGCGTTTCGCTTGATCCCGCTTGGCTCCACTGGGTTTATTGTCTTGGAGCCGTGGCGTTGGCGTCGTGCGGAGCGTTGGCCGTGGCGTGTTATCTGCACAATCGTTTTCGGTGTTACGACTCGCAGAAGAATCGTTACGATAAGATTTTCCCCATTTTCCATGCCTATTCTCTGGCGCTGGAAAAGCGGTTGGCGCAAAATCAGGAAATTGACACACAGACGCGAAAAGAGCTGCACAAAATTGGTACGTACGCGCTGACGGAGAATGCCGACTGGTTCCTGACGCAGCGGAAACTTGAGTTGCCGAAATAACGACGAAGAATGGGAAGGACGTCCCACGGATGTTATCGTATTTTATGTTATTCTGGTTCCACGTTAAATTTCCGTTTTGTACGGTTCTGAAACCAGAGGTTTTCAGCGAAGTAAAATGCCGAGGAAGTGGAATTTTATAGTGTATCGGGGATATACAGGTTCCAATTTAAAATTTCGTTTTGTGCGGCTCTAAAAGCAGGCTTTTTCAGCGAAGCAAAAAGCCGGTGAAGCGGAATTTTATAATGTATCGGGTATAAAATTCCAGTCTCGCTCTGCCGTGGAGCGATAAAACCACGGCACGCAGTTTAAATTGTTGGGTTCAGGACGGAAAGAAGCTGTCGCGATTTTTGCTGTGCAGGGGAGGGGGTTAACATGTTTTAGGGCGTTTCTTGGTAATAAAAAGACTTGTGGCGGCTAAAAACATAACGCTTCCTGAAATAAGTGTGGCGACTCCCCAGTTTATGACGGAAGCATTTAAAGGCATTCCTAAAAGATGCTGTCCTAGAATGATTGTGCTGCAGGCGGTGCCCAGACTGCCGAAAGCGATGAAATTCCACATCCATGAAGGGTGGGCTTTTTCGGTTTTTTTGTTGACTTCGGCTAAATTGGGTAAAATTTCACAGGAAAGTGCTGGCTGTGGCACGGGTTCAGGCGTAAGTTTTGTGGCCTCGGCGCAGAATGTGGGTGTGTCGCTTCCGTCTTCTTCCTCAAATTTTTGAATAAAAAAGGAAGTGTCTGAAAAAACTTTCGATTCTTTAGACGGTGGTTCACTGAAAAAAGAATCTGGCTTCGAAACAAAGCTTTTTTTAATTTCTGGAGTGAGTTTTGAAGTGTATGATTCCCTGCACGGTTCGGATGTCTGCGTTTTTTGAAAACATGATGGGATGGTTTCCCGTTCGGTGCTTTCTTTATCATGGTGTGGCGTGGTGAAAATAAAAGATTCCAGATTACATAAATCACGTGTAATTTCTGTCCTGTTTATTTTTATTCTCGGGCTACTTAAATTTTGAGTGCCTCTCAGTTTCTGAAAATCAGATGCGGGAGAAATTTTCCCTTTTTGAAAAAAGTCTGGAATATTAAAAGAACAGGAGGATGAATGGTGTGAAGTGCTCATATGGGAAATCCTTTCCTGATAAATATGCCGGATGTGCAGTAAATTATTTCTCCTGCATTTCACGGAATATGAAATGCGTATTTTTATTGCTGTGTAAAATTTAGTGAAGGCAGAGTAAATGCTGTTTTTGTTTTTAAATGTGTTGCATATATATTATGGCTATATTTTACCAAAAGAAAATTGACGCAAAAATAAGCCGTCTGCGGAACGAAAACAATTAAAAACTATTTTTATCATCGGCATCTATTTTGTTAAACTGTAGTGATTTTTTGGATTTTATGGGCGTAAAAATAAAAAAAGACTATTAAAAAATAATAGTCTTTTTGAAAGCAAAGAATGTGCTTTAATATATGGCGCGATTTTCGAAAGAAATTTTTTCTTCACGCGTTTAGTTTTCAGTTTCGGGGGAACTTTCTGTCACGGTTTCCGGAGCGTTTTCGGTTTCCGGAGAGCTTTCTGTCACGGTTTCCTGAGCGTTTTCAGTTTCCGGAGAGCTTTCTTTTACGTTTTCGGGTGCTGAGGTGTTTTCTCGTTCCGTACCAGATGAAACGCTAAAGGTTCCTGTTCCCGCGTCAAAAAGCCATTTTACCAGCATGTCCATTTCTTTTTGCGTCATTAAATTTTTATCTGATCCTTCAGATTCCGGATGATATGCCAGCATTCGGTCATTCTGTGCATAAAATTTGGTGGGATCTGCGATCACTCGCCATGTCCAGTTCCGTGAACCATAAGCAGTTAGGTCAGGAGCACCGCCACCTTTCTGATCATAAAATGAATGGCACTCTGTACATCCGAAATCGATAAACATGAACATGGTTTCTTCGTCGATTCCCTGTGGAAGTTTCTCAAATTCTTCACTGTCTTCTGCTGCGACCATGGGACGCGGTTCTGAAAGCTGTGTTTCTGAATATAATGTGTCAATAATTATGTTCAGGCCTTTTTCTCCCAGAAATTCATCTTCCAGATGATCTCGTAAAGACGTTTTCACATAATCGACCATCGAGCCATCCTTAAGTGCCGTATTTCCAAAATATTCGGCAGAGGTAATTTTTTTCGAATCAAAAAAACCTGCGATCCACTGGCGTGAAGGATAATGATAAAGATTCGGTGCCAGAGGTTCTTCGACAGGAATGATTTTTCTGTGAGCTTCCCCAATAATTATAGGAGAATGAATCTCTTTTTCTTCAGCTTTAACTGTAGAATTATCTAAAGATGGAGAAAATGGATGACATGCCGCACAGTGTTTTGCAAAAAGTTTAGGTCCCTGCGTCAGCCAGTCCGACTGGAGCATATTCAGTGCTCCTTCAGGGGCCAGACCGCCGCGGCGAACCGTGAGCTGATACAGACGTAAAGCCTCTTCGCGCTCCTGGCGCTGTGCTTCCAGATAATTTTTGTCGGCAGTATCATTTTTGTAAGAGGTATTCGCCAGCATGATCTGAATCGCACAAAAAACAATAATATAAAGCACATTAAACAGATGCCCAAATTTTATTTTTGCGATAAATGGCATCAGGAAAAATATTAATAATGCACAAGAAGGAATAATGAATATGAGTACGAATTCAGATGCTTTTCCTGCAAAATTTAAGGTATACTGATAAAGGCCACGAAAAACCCATTCTGGACGTGCCGTGCCAAAACTTGTAGAGGGACTGGTGTCAGCCGGCGGGCCTAATTTTGCACCGTACTGTAAGCCTGCAGATAAATTTTGAGGATCCGTCATTTTTTCACACGGAAAAGCCTTTACCAGATTCGCCGGATTCCCGTGAGATACCAGGTAAAGGATGAAAAACATCATAATACAGCATGAAACAGCATTTAACATGGCCTGACTGGCCCACCAGCGAACTGTCGGAGGAGTTTTTTGTCCACACGTGGCAGTATTCAGGAGCGAACGTTTTTCTGCACGTGTATCACATACGGCATGAATGAGCATTAAAACGAGAAAACCGCCACCGAATACTCCGATATGTAAAGCCGTGAAACGCGTCAGAGTATGACTGTTCGCGGTATGTCCGGCAGTCACCAGATCATAAAGATACTGTCCGATAAATGGGATCTGGGTTAAATATTTAATTCGTACCTGAGTGGCACCATAACTGTTTTGGTCCCACGATAATAAATCACCCGTCAGGCAGGCACCTAAAGCCCAGAAAAACATGATTAATGACAGCCAAAAAACGACTTCCCGGGGCGAACGATACATGTTCCGAAAAATCTGATAAATGATATAAAAAATAGCAGATGCCACCAGCAGCTGTGCTGAATAATGGTGAATTCCGCGCAGGAGCCAGCCTCCCCAGAGGTAATACTGAACGTAAAACACACTTTCGTAAGACGTCTGAGTACTGGGACTATAATGCAGCCATAAAATAAAACCGGTCATGAGCTGAATAAACAGCAAAAAAAACATAATGGCCGGCCAGGTTTTCATACTCATGAGCCGAACAGGAATGGGCCGGTTTCCAATTTTTTGACACAGCGTCCATATTCCAGTACGGTCTTCCAGCCAATTAAAGAAAGTTTTTATCATATATTTATATCCTTATTAAAAAAACAGGTTTTTAGTATTTTGCATCCTGTACCAGATAAATTTCTGTTTACTGCTCGGTTTTAAGGCAGGATTAAGAAAAGAAATTTATACTGGTTTTCGTTTAAATTTCCGTTTTGTGTGGCACGGAAACAGGTATTTTTAACGAAGCAAAAATGCCGGAAAAGCGGAATTTTATAATGCATCGGGAATAAAAAGGAACCGGTGAACTCTAATTTCGAAAAAAACTCAGCCTTCCGCGATTTTTGCAGATGTTCCTTCTTTAAATCGCTGAAAAGTAACCATCACAGAACCGTCCTCAGTGACGGTGGCACTCAGGGAGTCCATATCTCGAGGACTGGGAGAGACGGGATCTATTCTTGTGCCGTCCAGCATGAAATTTGCCGCGTGGCAGGGACAGTAAAACTGATTCGTTTTTTCGTCATACATGATAGGACATCCCGCGTGAGGACAAAGAGCCTGAAAAGCACGCACATGATTACCATTTAACCGCTGTACCCAGACTGCGCCGATGGAAACATTCAGTTTTTTGGTCCATCCGTCCATCATGTCATCCTGAATGGAGAACATGATCGGAGCACCATTTTCTGTAAACTGATCAAGAGACGCGACACGATATGCTTTTCCTCCGTCAGAGGTGTTTTCCGTGGAAATGTCATTCGCCGAAGAATCGCCCGAGTGTTTAAAAATACCGCGAATAGGATTACATGAACTGGCGGCACAGGCGGCCACGGCAGGAGAAATCGCTGCGGCCGCTAAAACCACACTCCCTGCCTGTGAGATAAAACCGCGGCGAGTCGGCCCGAGAATTTCATCTAAAGATTTTTCAGAACAGGGCTCTTCCATTTTTTCAGGGGAAGGGGAATTTTTTGTCATATGATTTTTCCTTATTTTAATGAAAAATAACTAAAGGTGAGCGGTAAACAATAAAAGAAGCGATTTATCTCTCAGTACCACTTCACATTTCATTTTTTACTGTCATGGACACTACATTTTGGGTATCTCGAAAACCAGAGAAACTAAAATGTAGTGTTTATGACGGTTCCATGATAAATTTCTGTCATTTTAATATATAGGCTCCACTTTAAATTTCCGTTTTTTGCGGCTCTGAAAGCCAGGTATTTTCAGCGAAGCAAAATGCCGGTGAAGCAAAAATTTATAGTGTATCGAGTATATAATCTGAAATACCAGGATTTCTTCAAATATTCCTTTATTCCTAAACCCAAATTATAAAAATATGAAACTGGCACAAAATAAATTTGGAGGAAAAAACGGAACTTAATTTATATTTGATGCACAATTAAAATACAATTTATGAGCATTTATGATACTTAAAAATTTATGTTTTGTGCAGCGAAAAACAAAAATTTAAAATAGAACCATTATGATTTTCCTTATTTTACCATAAAAGTACGTACTTCGTCAAGGACTGAAAGGATGACTTCTTTTATGGATTTTTCCATGAAGGCGCCAGAGGCTTTTACATGTCCCCCTCCTCCAAAAATTTTGGCAATTTCTGCGACATTTATCTCACTTCTGCTACGAAAATTAATTCGCACGCCATTATCGTGTTCTATAAACGCGACTGCGACTTCTGTACCTTTTGTGCTTAATAATAAATTCACCAGGTCTGTCGTTTCATTATAATTTGCACCATATTTTTTAAAATCTTCCGCAGTAAGCCAAGAATAAATCAGACGACTGTCGGAATCAAGAGTCGCATTTTGTGCAAAAACGCCAATAAGTTTAAATCGGGAAAAAGGATAACTTTCATTTACGCAGCGATAAATTTTTCCGGGCAAAACGCCCATTTCCATTAATTTCGCAGCCTGGCGAAAAGTTTTAGGCTGCATGGAAGGAAAACGGAACCAGCCGGTGTCCGTGGAAATCGCGATAAAAAGATACTCTGCCATTTTTTGTGTAATAGGAATATTTGCTGATTCAAAAAAATCCATAAGAATCGCGCCTGTCGCGGGAGCATTTTCATCCCTAAATGTATCTGCTGTCAGTGTATCCGAAACCGAATGATGGTCGATTACCGCCAGTGGAATATTTTGTTCTTTTAGTGCGTCATAAATCTTTGGAAGCTGCGCTTTTGCGGAAGTATCGACGATAATTGCCAGATCAATTTTTTGAAGTTCCTCAGGAAGAAAATCCACGTTTAAGATCCGAAACAGATAACGCTCCTCTTCTATAAAATCAAAACATGTGGGTAAGGGATCTGAATTAACGATCAGTGCATTATGTCCTCGTGCCCGCAGCGCTAAACACAGCGCGATTTCACTGCCCAGCGCATCTCCGTCAGGCCGAGCATGTGTGGAAATAAGAATTCGTTTTTTTTCAGAGAGAATCGCGAGTAATGGGTGCCAGTTTATCATAACAGAAAAAATCTTTCAGAATGGTAATGAATGAAAAAATATAATACCTGATACTTTAAAATTACTGGTTTTCTTTTAAATTTCCGTTTTATGCGCTCTGAAAGCAGGCATTTTCCGCGAAGCAAAAATACTGGGAACGTGGAAATGTATAGTGTGTCTGGTATAAAATTTTATAGTGTGTCAAATTATACTGGTTCCAATTTAAAATTTCGTTTTGTGCGGCTCTAAAAGCAGGCTTTTCAGCGAAGCAAAAAAGCCGGTGAAGCTGAATTTTATAATGTATCGGGTATAAAAATAAACACTATACTTTTTTAGTTTATCTTCAGTTTTATGGAAAGTCAAGAAAAAAACATAAAATTCATAAAAATATTTAAATTCTGCACTGAAATTTCTTGTTATATTCATTAATTTACTTCTGTTCCTCACGAAAAATTTCATTTATCTGTGGTTCTGTCTGCATTTAAACATTTTTCAAAATCTGATGAAGCGAAAATTTATACTGTAGCATATAAAATTTCGAATTTAAAATCGGAATTCTAAAAGTTTTAATCTTATTTCGAAAAAAATTTTAGAAAAAGAGGAAAACTCTTGTGGGAAGATATTATTTTTTGTATACTTAATGAAAAGAGGAGAGTGCTGAATTTTTTGAATTTCAGTCATTCGGAGATTTTTTTACACTCATACTATTTTAGATTTCCGTTTTTAAAACTGCTGTCAGATCTACACACCTCGGCTCCCGTATTCTCGTGAAAACAGAAATTTAACGGAAATTTAAACGAGAACCGGTATTTATCCGGTAAACCAAATTTTTTTTATACCTGATGCTATTATATTTTGTTTTTCAGAATCTTTATTTACCGAAAATACCTGCTTTTATAGACGCATAAAGCGAAATAAAACTGGAATCGGTACGACACTAAAACCAGCCAAAAGTTTTTTTACATTTTTTATAATTACAGAGGAATTACCATGATAAATCAAGAAACCACACGCGAAGAAATTCTCCAGTGGATTTCCCGTCCACAGTATGTACCGGTCAAAATTCCTAAATTGGCACAACAAATTGGAATTTTAAAGGAAGATTTAAATGATTTTCGTCTTTTAGTAAAACGTATGATTAAACAGGGGTTACTGACGTATGGCTCTGGACATCTTGTGTTTCCCATAACGGATGCCAGACGGAGAGACGGTCAGGTGACAGGGCATTTTCGTCGGAATCCGGCAGGGTATGGTTTCGTGAAAATCCTTCAGCAGCCGGAGGATGAGACCAGTGGATATGATCGGGCAGATGATATTTATATCGCGGAGGAAGATATGCTGGATGCGGCCAGCGGAGATTTAGTGCTGGTGCAGTTAACGAAAAATCAGTCTAGAAAAGGGCGCAGCGGAGTTATTTCCAAAATTCTTGAGCGGGCCACACGATCTTTTGTGGGCTCCTATTATGAAAAAAATCAGAATGGCTGGGTGGAAGTGGATGGTAAAATTTTTCGGGAGCCCATTCATGTCGGAGACGCGGCGGCTCACCGGGTAAAGGAGGGAGATAAAGTCGTTATCGAAATGGAGCGCTTTCCGAATCCCTGGCGCTGTGGAGAAGGTGTGATTACGGAAATTATAGGTCCGCGCGGAAAGCCGGAAACAGACACCCTGTCCATTATTCGCCAGTATAATTTACCGGAATCTTTTGAGGATGCGGTTCTCGCAGAGGCACGGCATCAGGCAGAGATTTTTGAAGAGTGGGAAAAGGCCCGACTTTCAGGTGTTTTTGATGAGAATACACCTGACCTGATGGATGGAAGAGAAAATCTTACGCAGTTACCGATTTTAACGATAGACCCCAGTGACGCACGAGATTTTGATGATGCGATTTCTGTAGAACTGCTTCCTGGCGGTAATTATCGTCTGGGAGTTCATATCGCGGATGTTTCACATTTCGTGGCCGCCGATTCCGCCCTGGACCGCTCGGCACGAGACAGAGGAAATAGTGTTTATCTGCCCGATCGGGTTATTCCCATGTTTCCAGAAATTCTCAGTAATGGTCTGGCCAGTTTACAGCCAGGAAAATGGCGGCTTACAAAATCTGTTTTCCAAGAATTAACGCCGGAAGGTCTGTGTGTGGATGTGCATATCTGTGATTCGGTTATCGAAAGTCGTTTTCGCTTAAATTATGAGCAGGTGGACCGATTTTTTGAAGGAAATCAGGAGGAGCTTCCTCAGGAGGCTCAGGACATGCTGGTTCAGTTCAGAAAACTGGCGTCTGTGATGCGGAAACGCCGTGAAGCGCGAGGAATGCTGGTGCTTAATCTGCCTGAAATCCGTCTGATTCTGGATGTGGATGGAAATGTGACAGGTGTGAAACGGGAAGTGAACACGGAAAGTCACCAGATGATCGAGGAATTTATGGTTTCGACGAATGAAGCTGTCGCGCAGACTCTGGCGGATGAAAATGCGAATGTCCAGCGAAGAGTTCACCGGCCTCCTCTGGTTTCAAAAATTGACGCGTTAACCCAGTTTTTAGCGGAAATGGGGGTTCATCTGGAGGATGGCGAAGACCGATTTCAGCTTCAAAAACTTTTGAAAAAAACGGCGGGTACGGAAAATGAATTCGCGGTTCATCAGGCCGTTTTACGTTCCATGCAGCGCGCGGAATATTCTCCTGAAGAAGAAGGTCATTATGCTCTGGCCAGTGAATGTTATGCGCATTTTACCTCTCCCATCCGTCGGTATGCGGATCTGACGGTGCACCGACAGCTGGAAGCATTTTTGAGGGAGGAATCCCCGAAACGAAATTATCGGCGTGTTTTTGATGAAGGAAAGCATCTTTCTTTTTGTGAGCAGCGCGCGGAGGAAGCGGAAAGAGAATTAACGCGAATTAAAATGCTGAATTTCTTTAAAACGCAGCAGGATCTTGAGTTAATGGCCAGAATCGTGGGTGTGGCACGATATGGCATTTTTGTTCAGTGTGAGGAATATCCTCTTGAGGGGATTATTCGCCTGGAATCTTTACCGCCGGATGATTATCGGTTTTCGGCAGGAGCACAGGTGCTCAGTGGGGCACGCCGAGATAATTTTTACCGTCTGGGAGATAAAGTTTTGGTAAAAATTAACACCCTGGACACGGATCGTCGGGAAATATCTTTCCGTCTGCTAAAATTACTCTCCGGCGCGGGTGCCATGAAACCGTTACGTGGTGGTCTGGAAGGAAATTACGAAGAAGGAAAACCGGGTGACGAGGAGGGAGAAATTTTGCCTCCGAGATATAAAAAACGCCGTAATTCGGAGGGGGTTCCGATTCAGGATCCTCATTTACCGAGTAAATTTCAGGGAGGGCTTCCGAAAGCTAAGAAAAAATCTTCTTCTGCAAAAAAGAGCGGAAAAAGAGGTGCGGGAGGTAAAAAAGTAAGAAAAAGCGGGAAAAAATAATGCCTGTTTTTATTTTATATCTGTTTTTACTTTAAATTCAGTTTCTGAAACCGGTATTTTCAGCGAAAGCAAAAATCCGGAGGAGCGGAATTTTATAGTGCATCGGGTATATGTAATTTCTGGAACGAGTATTTCGCGTGTGTGAAAAGCCGAAAGAGCAGGGGTTTCGTACTTACGATAAATCTTCGCTTTTCCAGTGTTTATACCAAAAGTACTATAAATTTTTTTACTAAAAATGCTGTTTCTGTGCTGGGCAAAAATGAAATGAAGGTAAATTTCTTTCAGAGATTTACTCCACCACGGCTCCGAAACGGCGTGTGCGCTGTGCGTAATCGGTAATGGCCTGATGAAACAGTGAAATATTAAACTCTGGCCAGCAGCATTCAGTTACCCAGATTTCTGCGTAACTGAGCTGCCAGAGAAGGTAATTACTTAAACGCAGTTCTCCTGCCGTACGAATTAATAAATCTGGATCCGGCATTCCTGCGGTATACAGACTTTCAGAAAAATAAGATTCGGTAATTTTTTGGTCGATTTCCGCGGCGGTGATCTCTCCGTTTACCACCCTCCGCGCGATATTTCGTACTGCGTCTACGATTTCTTGCCGACTTCCATAATTTATCGCCAGACAGAGTGTTAAACCCGTATTTTGGGAAGTTATTTCCTGTGAAAGCTCCATTTCCTTTATGGCGGATGCAGGAATTCCTTCTTTGCGGCCAATAATTTTTAGGCGAACGTTCTGGCGTATCATTAATTCACGCTCAGAGATCATAAAATGCTCCAGAAGAAACATTAAAGCCTGTAATTCAGATTCTGGCCGCTTCCAATTTTCACTGGAGAAACAGTAAAGCGTTAACTGCTCTAAACCCAGTTTTACAGATTCCGTTACGATTTCTCTGACGGTTTCTGCACCACGGCGGTGCCCCTCGGAACGAATTTTTCCCTGGCTGCGTGCCCAGCGTCCGTTTCCGTCCATAATAATGGCGATATGTCTTAATGGTAGTGGTAATGGTAATGAAAGGTCTTTTGTCATATGCTTAAAAAATAAAAAAAGTATAATATCAGTTTCATCTGAATTTTATGCCCGATGTACGATGAATTTCCGCTTTCACGGCATTTTTGCTTCACTGAAAATGTCTGCTTTTATACCCGATGCTTTATAAAACTCTTCTTCCCCGGTATTTTTTGCTTCACAAAAATACTGAAATTTTAGAGCTGCACAAAATGGAAATTTATACTCTGATTCCATTTTAAATTTCCGTTTTATGCTGCTCTGAAAGCAGGCACAGGTATTTTCCGTGAAGCAAAAATGCCGGGGAAGCGAAAATTTATAGTGTGTCGGGTATAAAACAGAATCAGAGTATATTTTTTAAGGAAGTATATCAGTTCCCCATAAAATTTATTTTATGGAGTCACCAGAAACTCCTGTATTTTCATATCTGATACTCTATAAATTTCCGCTTCTTCAGTCCGCTGACTGGCAGGAAAAATACTAGAAATTTAGAACCACACAAAACGAAAATTTAAAGGAAGGCCTGTATCTATAAAAATTTAAAAACCGGAGGTCTTTTTTTCCTGGTCTTTACATAATTTGTATTCAAAACTATCGACCAGTGCTCGCCAGCTGGCCTCCACGACATTTTCACTGACGCCGACCGTTCCCCATGAATCTTCTTCATCTTTACTTTCGATAATTACTCTTACAAAAGCTGCGGTGGCTGCTTCACTGTTAATGACACGGACTTTATAGTCCACCAGCTGCATTTCCTGCAGATTCGGGAATCGGTCGGTTAATGCTTTTCTCATCGCGGCATCCAGCGCGTTTACTGGGCCGTCTCCTTCCGCGACTTCATATAAAATTTGGTCGTCCACTTTCAGTTTTACGATTACTTCCGTCTGAGCGGATGCAGATTTTTCTGCACTAATGTTAATCTGATATTTTAACAGTTCAAAATGTGGCTGAAATGTTCCGGCGCATTCTTTCGCCAGTAAATCAAAAGATCCGGATGCTCCTTCATAAGCGTATCCATAACTTTCTCGAGATACAATTTTTGCCAAAATTCGTTCTTGGAGTTTTGTATTATTTTGAATATTATGTTTTTCTGAAAGAGCGATAATATTAGAACGGCCAGAAAGTTCACTGACCAGCACACGTCGCTGATTTCCGACACGGTCAGGATGAATATGTTCATAACTGGTGGAGTCTCGGGTGATCGCGCTGACGTGCATTCCACCTTTATGCGCAAAAGCGCTGCGTCCGACGTATGGCTGATTCGTGGGAGGCTGGATATTTACCATTTCGTATACAAAACGTGAAAGCTCCGTAAGTTTTTCCAGTGCACCGGGAACCAGAACATCATAATTCTGTTTTAGAGCAAGATTTGCGATAATGGAAATAAGATTCGCATTTCCGCAGCGTTCCCCGAAACCATTAATGGTGCCCTGAACATGAGTGGCACCTGCTTCGACTGCCGCCAAAGAATTAGCCACCGCCATTTCACAGTCATTATGACAGTGAATGCCGACAGAAATACCGACATTTTTGACCACATCCTCTGTCGCGTTATGGATTAAATCAGGCATGGAACCGCCATTCGTATCACACAAAACGAGAGTCATGGCGCCAGCGTCCCTGGCAGTTTCTAGCGTTTTTAAAGCATAATCCCGATTTTCTTTCCATCCGTCAAAAAAATGTTCCGCGTCAAAAATAACGTTTCTGTTATGTGAAACTATAAAATTTATCGTTTCACGGATCATGGCCAAGTTTTCTTCTTCACTGACGCGTAAGATATTTACAGCCTGAAAGTAAGAGGATTTTCCGACCATGGTAATGATTTTTGCAGATGATTCCAGCAGGGCCTGAATTCCCGGATCATTTTCCACGAAAGTGTTTCGCCGCCGTGTCATGCCGAAAGCACTTAATGAAGCATGCTTCATGGGAATTTCTGACATACGATGAAAAAAAGTGGAATCTTTTACATTCGAAGCAGGGTAACCTCCTTCAATAAAATCGAAACCGAGAGAATCCAGGCGTTCTGCTAACTGACATTTATCACGTAAAGAAAAATTAATGCCTTCTGCCTGTGATCCGTCTCTTAATGTGGTGTCATAAATCTGTATGTGTTTCATATATTACCTGATGAAAATCATAGTGCATGGATGATCAGAAGATCATATTATACCGTGTATATACTGGTTCCAATTTAAAATTTTGTTTTATGCGGCTCTAAAAGCAGGCTTTTTCAGCGAAGCAAAAAAACCGGTGAAGCTAAATTTTATAATGTATCGGGTATAAATATACTGGTTTTACTTTAAATTTCCATTTTGTGGGTTCTGAAGCAGGCATTTTTAGCGAAGCAAAATGCCTGGGGAAGCGGAATTTTATCGTGTATCGGGTATAAAAGCGGTAAAAGCATTATTTAATAAATAACTGAAACATGGAAGGAGGTGAGTCGCATACCGGACATGGACGCTGAGGTTTTCCTGTTTCGATAAACCCACAGGTTTCACAGACTGAAAACTGTTTTCCTGCGATTTTCCATTTTTCCAGATCGATGAATGCCATGACAAATAATTGAGCGTGGACGGCTTCTGCTGCCAGTGAGGCTCTGAAAATAAAACTGACATCAGAATGATCATGTCCGGGGGAAATATCTGTCTCGGCCTCCTGAATGAATTTAGGGTATATTTGTGTGAAATCTAAAGTTTCTGACTGGATGGCCTCTTGGAGCATTTTTTCCGGTGATTCGCCGACATAAGTTTTTGTTTCCACATGAGTATCCGCGCCGACGCGCCGTAACATATCTTCATAACATCTGGCATGAATTTTGTCGGAATATGCCACAGCACGAAAAAGCGTGGCCAAGGAATGGTAACCGTCCAGCCTGGCTTTTTCAGCGTATACCATATATTTTATACTGGAATTTATTTCGTTTTTTAATGCAGTTTGTAGGTTAAATAGGGTGGTGCTGGAAAAATGCGGTGTGGATATGGAGGAAGACCGTGGGGAGGAGGCGGTCTGCTCCATGTTTTCTGTAAGTTTTGTGTCTGTGGGGAACGGAGGATGTGTCTGAAGATCATCTGATTTCCGAAGCGCAGTTTCCACTCCGTCAGGACGCGGCAGGCGTGTCTGAAGAGGATGTGAAGAATGTGGAGGATAATTCGCTGGTCGAGAATCTGAGATTTCATTCTCTCCTGGAGTTACGTTATTCGATATATGATCATTAAAACTTTCTGGCGGGGTCTCTGAACTCTGATTCAGGGGAAATTTGTCCGGGTTTACGAAATTTTCTGTTCTGTCGTACAGGTATGATAAAATACCGATTAATAATATCATTCCCAGTAAATAAGTAATAAATCTTGACATGTAAAAAACTCCTTCTGTTAAAATGCATATCTGATTTACTATAAAATTAAGTTTCCAGTATTTTATGGTGTGTAAAATACTTGGCTTCCGTGACCGTTCAAAACGAAATTTTAAAGTGGAATCAGTATAAGTAAAAAAACAGGAAAACAGAGAAATTATTTTCATAAAAACTCTGAAAACCATATGAAAAGAAGGTGTTATATACCCGATACATTATAAAATTTCGCTTTATCGGCATTTTTGCTTGGCTGAAAATGCCTGCTTCTAGAGCCGCACAAAACGGAAATTTAAAATGGAGCCAGTATATTTCCCCACTTTTCGTGATGGAAAATTTTACATGACGGGTCAAAATTATTTGTACCGGATGTACTATATATCTTTTCTGGCATTTCACGATATATGAAATTTTGCTTCAGTAATTGCGCAAAAAAAGAAAAAAAGTAAAAACGGCACGGAAAAATTGAAACGATAAATAAAGGGTAAATTATACTTTCGGGAAAGCGAGATGAATACCATCCAGAAGCATCTGCACGGCGACGACGGTTAATAAAAATCCCATGAGGGATTCCAGCGCATCAAGAATTTTTGTTCCAAGTAATTTTTCCCATAATCTGCCAGTGAAAAGGATAAGTGATACGAAAAACCATGTAACGATAATGGAAATCAGACAGGTTTCTAAAGTAGCCTGTGAGGAACCACGTGTCAGAATAATCATGGAAATTGTGGAAGGACCGGCAAAAAGGGGTGTGGCCAGAGGAGTGATCATAGGCTCTTTAAGATTAGAGTCCGCCGTTTGGCTGCGCCCGAAAACCATTTTAATGGCGATCATAAATAAAATAATGCCGCCTGCGATTCTCATGGAAATAATAGAAATATGTAATAATTTAATAATTCCATTACCAAAAAACAGAAAGATAAGAAGAATAATAAGGGCAAAAATGGATTCTCGGATGATGATTCTTCGATAATCTGCATCTGAAAAATGTCGCAAAATAGATGCGAAAATAGGCAGATTTCCTAAAGGATTCATCACTAAAAAAAGCATTATGGAAGTGGAAATAATAAAATTAAAATGTTCTTCCATTATTTATGTACTCCATTTTCTGGAAAATATACTGATTCTCCTTTAAATTTCCTTGTTATACGGCTCTGAAACTGACATTTTCAGCGAAGTAAAAATGCCGCGAAAACGGAAATTTATAGTGCATCGGATATAAATAAAACTGTGACACGGTGTGCTGGCTTTCCTTTAAATTTCCGTGTTTACGGCTCTGAAATTGGCATTTTCAGCGAAGCAAAATGCCGCGAAAACGGAAATTTATGTGTGTCGGGTATAAAATCCCATCTTTTCCCAGAATGTATTAAAATGTATTAAATGGATTATTCATACTTTTCTTTTTTCTGGTATTTTATCTGACAAAAGATGCGCTAATTTCGCGGCCACACAAAATGGGAAATGGAATCTGTATATGACATTTTAACGAAAAAAAATCTTTCTGCAAGCATGGAGAAAAGTTTTTGAAACAAAATTTTAATCGAAAGTGTGTTTTAAATTATTGTCGCGATTTTACATATAAGAATATATTTTTAATTTATGGTTTAATTTTCATAATCTAAAAAAATGTAAATTGGAGGAATGATATTTTATATCTGGGACACCATAAATCTTTCGCTTTTCCGACATTTTCCTTTCGCTAAAAATATCCTCTGCTTTTTATACCCGAATAGACTATAAAATTTCGCTTCCCCTGTCGGCAGACAGGCAGGCATTTTGCTTCGATGAAAATGCCTGCTTTCAGAGCCACGTAAAACGGAAATTTTACAGTAGAAGCCGAAATAATAAAAAAATAAAATTATAAATATGGGATTAAATTTTGTTTCAGAAAACGGAGTTATGAGATATTTTCAGAAATCGGATGAATTTTTAAGGAAAATTTGGTGTTCCCCTACAAAAAAATATAATTCAAAGATATAATAACGTTTACGGAATTTCCTCGGGAAATCAAAAGATAAAATATCATGTTTAAAATTTAGAAGGAAAAAGTTATGTCAGCACAAGAATATCTTCATGGATTATTTGGTTTTGAGGGTCAGGTGGCCGTGGTGATAGGCGGAGGAGGAGAATTGGGCGGTGCATTATGCCGTGGTCTGGCTCAGGCGGGTGCACATGTCGTGGTGGCGGATGTTTTTGAAGAGGGGTGTGTAAAAAGATGTGAGGAACTGAAAAAATTAGGGGGGAAGGCATCTTGGACACTCATCGACGTAACAAAAAGAGAATCCATCGAAGCTGCTTTAGAAGAAGCGAAAAAAATTACGGGCAGGGTAAACTGTTTAGTGAATGCGGCAGGAGTGAATTATGGCGCGGAATTTTTGGATTATCCTGAAGAAAAGTGGGATTTTATTATGGGAATTAATCTAAAAGGGACTTTTCTTGCCTGTCAGGTTTTTGCAAAACATATGGTGGAAAACGGTGGCGGTTCCATTCTGAATTTTGGAAGCGTTACTTCGATTCTTCCACTGTCTCTTGTTTTTGGATATTCTGCCAGTAAAGCGGCGGTAAAAAATCTCTCGGCGAATATCGCACAGGATCTGGCACTGAAAGGGGTCCGAGTGAATACGATTTGTCCGGGTTTTTTCCCTGCAGAACAGAATCGAAAATTACTGGATGAGGCGCGCAAAGATAATATTATGCGTGGAACGCCGATGCGCCGTTATGGTGAACCGGATGAATTAATCGGTACTGCACTGCTTTTACTTTCAGAGAATGCCGGACGCTTTATTACGGGAGCGACTGTGAGTGTGGATGGTGGTTTTACCTGTAACTGGTTCTGATTTTACTGGTTCTCCTTTAAATTTCTGTTTTGTTCGGCTCTGAAGCAGGCATTTTTTTAGCGAAAAGCAAAAATGCCGAGGAAATGGAAATTTATAATGTATCAGGTATATAATTGTTACGCTATAATTTTTACTTCTTCGGCATTTTGTAATGCATGAAATGTCTGCTTTTAGTGCTGTATAAAATGGAATTTAAAAGTGGAGTCGGTATAAGATAAGAAATTATCGGGGGAGTAAAAACATGAAAATCTTATTTATGTTTCAGAGTTTTTTGGGGTGAATTTAGAAGAAAGAGAATTTAAATATCATGTATGATTTAAAACCACGGAATGATTTTTTTATAGGAATAGACTCAGACGGCTGTATTTTTGATACCATGGAAATAAAGCAGAAGGAATGCTTTACTCCATGTACGATTCTCTATTATAACTTACAGGGTGTCAGTAAATACGCTCGTGAAGCATGTGAATTTGTGAATCTGTATTCGCAGAGTCGGGGAGTGAATCGATTTCTTGCTTTAATGGAGGAACTGGATTTATTATCGGTACGTCCAGAGGTAATCGCCAGAGGGATAAAAGTGGAAGTGCCGCCGACATTAAGAGCGTGGGTGGAAACAGAAAAGAAACTTGGGAATCCTGCTTTAATTTCAGAAATTGAGAGAACACAGGATCCGGCGTTAATTCACGCACTGAAGTGGAGTGAACGAATTAATGAGATGATCGAAGAAATGGTATATGGGATACCTCCCTTTCCGTATGTTCGGCAGAGTCTGGAAAAAATGCAGGGGAAGGCAGATGTTTTGTGTGTTTCACAGACGCCGAATGAGGCATTAAATCGTGAATGGGAAGAGCATGATATACGGAAATATGTAATCGAGATCTGTGGACAGGAATTTGGGACGAAGAAAGAGGTTATGAGTAATGCGGTAAAATATAAGCCAGATCATGCTTTAATGATAGGAGACGCGCCTGGGGATTATAAAGCTGCGTATCCGAATCATGCTCTTTATTTTCCCATTAATCCAGGGGCGGAAGAAGCGAGCTGGGAACGTTTTTATAAAGAAGGGCTGGATAAATTTTTAAACGGTACCTTCGCCGGTGCGTATCAGCAGGCACTTTTAGATGAGTTTAATACTTATTTGCCCACCATGCCACCGTGGCAAAAATGATTTTTGAATCTGATGCATGATAAAATTAACTTTTTTGGTATTTTATACCCGATACATTATAAAATTCAGCTTCACCGGCTTTTTGCTTCGCTGAAAAAGCCTGCTTTCAGAGCCGTACAAAACGAAATTTTAAATTGGAACCAGTATATTTCGGTGAAAATACCTGCCTTCAGAGCCATATAAAACGGAAATTTAAAGTGGAACCAGTGAGAATATCACCATTTATTTTTATTACGTGTCAGGTCGGTGCAGAACCGAATGTAAAATCGGAGATAAGTCGTGAATTTCCAGAATCACGTCTGGCGTTTTCACGTCCTGGCCTGCTCACATTTAAATTGACAGAAAGTGAAGCGCGAAAGGCGGAGGAAGAAGGAATACGGAGTGTTTTTGCCAGAAGCTGGGGATTTTCGCTGGGAACGGTACGTGGTGAAAATCGTCGGGAAATGGTGGAAAACGTATGGAAGCTGGCGGAAGGTCGTGCCATTCAGCGTGTGCATGTCTTTCCGCGAGATACATTTAAAATTGGGGATTTTAAATTTGAACCGCGGCGAACTGTGGAAGCAGAAGAAATCTGTGGACAGTTGTGTGAGTTTTGTACTGCGGGTACGCCTCAGGGGCAGAGTTTACCGGCCAGTTGTGGAGAGATGGTGCTGGACTGTATTTTAATTAATCCTCAGCCTCCGCAGGAAACCGCTGATTTTTTGCGTAAAAGGCAAAAGTTACCAGAAAATGGTGCTTACCAGGAATGGCTGGTGGGCTTTCATCGTGTGTGTTCTTTTTCCGATGGATTTCCTGGAGGAATGCTAGAACTGGAAAAGGAAATGCCGAAAAATGTGGCGTCCAGAGCCTGGCTGAAAATGGAAGAGGCGTTACGCTGGTCGGAATTTCCACTGAAAGAGAATGAAACGGTCTGTGAAATCGGAAGTGCTCCTGGTGGTGCGACACAGGTGCTTTTATCGCGTGGGTGCCGTGTTATCGGTGTGGATCCGGCAGAAATGCATCCTGACGTAATGAAAGAAAAGCGTTTTACCCATGTTCGGTCAAAAATTGCTTTCGTCAGTCGAGCTGTTTTTAAGAAAGTTCGTTGGCTGACGTGTGATATTAATGTGCCTCCGAATTATACACTGGATGTGATCGAATCGATCGTTTCTCACCGGCTGGTAAATGTGCGGGGAATGTTACTGACACTTAAATTTCCAGACTGGCGAATGGGTTTACAGGTGGAAGAGTACCTGGAGCGTATTCGCTGCTGGGGGTATGAGGTTCGTGCCCGTCAGCTCCATTACAGTCATCAGGAAATATGTGTCGCAGCAGTAAAAAACGGGTAAAACGTTTCAGAAATATTCCTGATTTTATGAAAAATTTAAATTAATAAGGCACGAAAGGCGCAGGCTTTTTTCGCCAAGTATCATTCCGGAACTGAATATTTTTTACTCGATATACTATAAATTTCTGCTTCTCCGGTGTTTTGCTGAAAATGCCTGCTTTCAGAACCGAAAAAAACGGAAATTTAAAGTGGAACCAGTATTTTAGACCATCCGTTATGAAAGTACAGGTAAGATTATTTTTTTGAGAAATCTGAGAAATCGTTAAATTTTGCCTATTTACTGTATTTCAAAAAAGAGATGCCGTATTTTAAGATCTGTGATATTCTTTTGAATAAGAATCTGCTGAAATTTTTATTTTCTGTATATTTAAACCTTGTGTATCGAGCTGAAATAAATTATAATAAAAGCTAAAATCGTGGCAGCAGATTTTGAGTTTATATACACGAGGTACTATTATAATTTTCACTTCTCTTCGAGTTTTTGCTTCACTGAAAAATGTGTATCTCTGTGGTCGTGTATAATTTACATAGAAATAGAGGATAAGTATTTTTAATATGTAAAAGACGGGCGTTCTGGAAAGTGAGAAATTATTGGAGAAAAAAATTTTATCTCGGAGGCATGATATTTTTTATACCCGGTACGCTATAAAGATTCACTTTTCTGGAATTTTTGCTTCGTTAAAAAATCTGTTTTACTGCTGGTATGAAATGGAAATTTAAAGTAGGTTCAGTATAAGGCATTAAAATGGAGAGAATTATTATATGGTGGTTCTGATTTTATTGAGATGGAACAGATTTTGACAAAAAGAGTATTCGTGGAAGTATCTTCTTTGGTGAATAATTGATACAGGTATAAGGATATGTCAGAAAAAAAGTTTTCCTTCGTTGGGTGTATTCTGTGTATATTAAAACATATTTTAAATTATCCTTCGATATTATTATTTCTTCTTTTCTTTTTGTTGCCGATTATTATGTATGGAGCACAAAAGTCGTGGTCCCACACAGAAAACCGTGTGGAGGACTGGGTTCCAGCAGGATTTGAAGAAACGAAAAATTTGAGTGAATTTCAAGAAATTTTTGGTTGTGATGAGATCATGTTTATCTCGTGGGAGGGATGTACGCTGGACTCTCCCCAGTTACAAGAGATGAAGCACCGGCTTTTGGAACCGATCCGTGTGCGGGACGGAAGTTCGCGGATATTATTCCAAAAAATCTTAACGGGAAAGGATGTTTATGACATTCTTGAGAATGAAGTGGGGCTGGAGCGGGATGAAGTTTTAGCACGTCTTCGGGGATATTTATTATCGAATGATGGACAGGAAACTGCACTGATCGCATTAATTTCAGAAGATGGGAGGATCTTTCGCCAGGAAGCGGTTCATTCTGTATCAGAAATTGCGGATTCCATCCCTGGTCTGAGCGCAGAAAAAATTAAGGTGGGAGGCTCGACGACAGATTCTGTATCGATCGATGATATTTCACGATTATATATTATCGAAATGAATGCCGTTTCTTATTTAATTGGCATTTTTATTTCTTATCTTTGTTTTCGTAACTTAAGGGCAGCACTTTTAGTATTTTTTATTTCCTTTTTTAATCAGCAGGTATGTCTGGCACTTATTTATTATATGAATATACCGTTCGACTCAGTGCTTTTATTGGCGGCGAATTTAACGTTCGTGCTGTCCATGTCGGCGGGAATCCATCTGGTGAATTATTATCGTGAGGCGATTCGGAGTTTACCTCCCCAGCAGGCGGTTTATCAGGCACTGTCCACGGCTCTGGTGCCCACGTTTATTTCTGTGGTGACGACGGTCGCGGGTTTACTTTCTTTTGTCAGCAGTCAGTTAGTGCCGATCGGAAAATTTGGATGGATAAGTTCTCTGGCTCTGGTGATTTCCATTTTTTTGTTAATGATATATGTACCATTACACTTTTTGGTGTTTCCGATATATGCTTGGCAGGGTAAGGATAAAAAGGACGGTGTGAAGGAGGCGGATGGAGATGGACTGGCGGAGAGTGCGGCACCGACATGGTTAGGTAAGAAAATAGAAGGGCTGTTTTTTCCTCTGGTGAATCGTTATTCGTATGGAGTGGTTTTCCTTGCGGTGGTTCTGGCTGCGGTGGGAATTTACGGTGCGCTGCATATCAAGACGAATATAGGAATCCATTCCATGTTACGTTCAGATACGCGTCCGATTCAGAATTATAAATGGATCGAGGAAAATTTTGGTCCGTTAGTGCCTGTGGAAATTATGCTGGATTTTCCTGCTGGCGAGAATATGGAAATTTTTGATCGCCTGAGAGTGGTAAATGATTTAGTGAAGCAGCTGGAAGAAAAAGTACCTGATACGGGTGTTATCAGCATTTTGAATTTTTTACAGGATATTCCAGAGGGGCGCAGTTCAGGGGATGCGGCGAAACGTCGTGCATATGCGGGGAAATTATCACGAAATCAAGATATGTTAAATCAGAGTGGTTTTTTTGTGGAAAAGGATGGGCGGCAGTACTGGCGGATTACACTGAGGACATACGCCATGAAGAAAAATGATTATGGACCACTTTTGGATAATATTCATGAGATCGTTCATTCTGTTTTGGCGGAGACGGAAGCTGGCGTGCAGGTGAAAAAAGGCATTCTGGCGAAAAGTGAATCGGAGAAAGAGGGGGTGGCTGTGACGGAAGCAGCGGAGAATGTAACGGCTTCTTCGCCAGCAAGATTTTTAGTGACGGGGGGAGTGCCTTTAGTATTTCGGGCGCAGGAACAGTTACTGACGGATCTGAAGATTAGTTTTATGACGGCATTTTTTATCATCGCGTTCATTCTGATGGTGCTGTTTCGCAGTGTGCGCTGTGGTATTTTTGCGGTGTTTCCTTCGGTGTTACCGTGTATTATTATTTTTGGTTTAGTAGGATGGTTGGGAGTTCGTGTGGAAATTGGCACGATGTTAACTGGTTCTGCTGCACTGGGAATCGCGGTGGATAATGCGGTGCATTATATTACGTGGTTCCGAATCGCCCATCAGAGAGGTCTGGGGCGTAAGGATGCTGTTCGGATGGCATTTCAAAAATGCGGCGTGGCCATGTTTCAGACGGCTGCGGTGTGTTCTTTCGGTCTGGTTTCTTATGTCGTCAGTCCGTTCATTCCAGTTATTTATTTTAGTTACTTTATGTTCGCGCTGTTAATGGTCGCGCTGTTAAGTGACTTAACGGTTTTACCTGCGATTTTAATTACACGTGGCGGGCAGGCATTTCTGAAGAATATCCCGCAGGATTTACAGAGGGGAAATCCTGCTCAGGCAGTGAATTCTTCGGCGGACCAAAATGTGTAATTTTGTATCATATCGGAGATATTTTATGCTCGATACGCTATAAAATTACACTTTCATGGTATTTTATACCCGATTCACTATGAATTTCCACTTCCTCGGTATTTTGCATCGTGGAAAAAGTCTGCTTTTAGAGCCGCATAAAATGGGAATGTAAAGGAGAACCAGGATAATGTAAAGCCAGAACATAAAGTGGCGTCTGTAGGGGAATGAATCTGGTATATGTTAAACGGATGCTTCCGTCATGTTTCCAATTTTTATGGAAAGGAAGGGATTTTTAGTGAAATAAATAGCGTGGACATGAAAGAATTTATCGTAAATTGAAAATGGTATTCGTATCTGGTGGTGTCAGAATCGGAGAGGTTCCTTGGCACGAAAACAGATGAAAGGGAAAAAAGGTGTGGGGCAGGTTTTCATTATGGATGTTCTCTGTCTGGGATTTCAAGAAAATGTGGACGGGGCATAAAACGTTTTTTTCCGGAAGTTTGGGAAAATGGTGGCCCGCACAGTTCTTTCCATGTTTTTAATTGATCTTTCGTCAGAATGGATTCCAGCTCTGCCTGCAGGGCGGAACGCTGTTTTTTATTTAAATAGTCTGAGGGTGTTTCTGGAGGTGGGCCGGGCATTTCATCTCGTACCGGAGGTGTATTTTGAAGCTCTGGATTATGATTCAGTTTCGGCGGTGGTGTTCGGCTCCATTCATGAAGTTTATTTCGTTCCGGAGGATTTTTCCCCCGTTCGGGCGGATCCGTGGGAATATTAGCCGCGGTATCTTGCATGATTCGGTCAAGAATTTCCTGCTGAATTAAGATTTCCTGAATTTTTTGTTTTTGCTGTTCCGTTAACTGGAGAATCGTGGCAATTTGAGGATCTGTTATGGCGTCAGACCTGATCTGAATGCCGATTTGGATTAAGCGCTGAAACTGTTCTGCGGTTAATATTTCTTGCACGCGAGTGACTTTACTGCGCATGTTTCGTATCATATGTGCCAAGCGTTCATCAGGATCCATATTTCGTGTTTTACGAAATATTTCTCCGCCGGACTGCTGGATTTCTTCTCGCAGAGTGTTTAATTCCTGATGCTGCTGTGCGGTAAGATGAAGGTCTCTGTGCACATCAGGCAGGAAGAGAAGGTGAAGTGGTGGCATCCCCTCCAGTTCTGTAAGGCTTTCCATGAATTGGAGAATATAATTTTGCATGGCCGTGATTTGAGCTTCTGTTTCGGGATCCAGCTCATCATGAGTCAGAAAGTCCTGGTAAAGCAGTAAAGCGGTATCCAACAATTTTTGGCGTGTTTTTCGCAGTGCAGGTGATGGTCCGTCTCCGAGATCTTCTCGGGCGATATTTATAAGTGTGTCGGCAGCTAAACGTGCCTGGTGGAATCGGGCATGGGCCTTATCCAGCGCAGCGAGCGTTTCTCTTCGAGACTCTTTTAAGGTGTGTCGATTTATGAGTAAGGCACCCATGATGACCATCATGATGACGAGAGTGGTCCAGATGACAGAGGGGTGTCGGCGCAGCCATTTACGGGTAATATCCAGGATTCCAGGGCGTTTTGCCATGATGGGACGATCCTGGAGGAAACAGGTTAAATCATTCGCCAGTTCCCCGGCCGTTTCGTAACGTTCCTGGGAATTTTTGGCGATACATTTCAGCAGAATCGTTTCCAGGTCATGCGGAATTTGGGGGTCATAGGAGTGAGGAAGACGTGGCTCTTCGTGAGTAATTCGGTGCAGTAAACGCACCTGATTTTTTTCAGCAAAAATTGCATGTAAAGTCAGTAATTCATAAAAAGTCGCCCCGAGTGAATAAATATCCACACGGTGATCCACCAGCCGATTTTGTCCCTGTGCCTGCTCCGGACTCATATAACGTGGCGTGCCAAAAATCTCCCCGGTCTGAGTCAGATGAACATTTGACTGAATGTGGGCCAGACCGAAATCAGTAATCCAGAGTTTTCCATCTGTATCCACCAGGAGATTCGCAGGTTTAATGTCTCGATGAATTACGCCACACTGATGAGCATAATCCAGAGCTTCCGCGGCCTGCTTCATATAATTTGCCACAGAACGATAAAAAGAGCGGCGGTTATGTGAGTAAAGCTGGCTGACTTCTGTCGTCAGATCATGGTAGGGTGGTGTGCTTTCAAGATTTTGTGATTCCTGAAAATGAGAGGTGTCTTTATCTGCTTTATCTTTTGAATCATGAGTCGTGGTATAATATGAAACATGGGAAGAGAAAGATGTTTCGGCGGAATCCGGTATTTCTCGAATGCCGTTATGCAGGCGTAAATCTTGGATGATCACCCCCAGATGCTGGCCATTAATCAGGCGCATGGCATAATAATGAACTCCGCGTTCACAGCCGATCGCGTATATGGGAACGATTCCCGGATGTTCTAGATTCGCTGCGGCCGTGGCTTCATTATGAAATCTCTGTAGCTGGCGCTGGTCGACAGTGGAGGCGAAAGGAAGTATTTTTAGCGCCACCAGACGACCAAGAGAGAATTGGCGTGCTTCATATACGATTCCCATGCCTCCTCTGCCGATTTCGCGTATAAGTTGGAAATCACCTAAAGGTTTTGGAAGTATGGACTGAGAAAGGTCATCTGTGGGGGAAGATGAGAAACCCGGGGGAAAAGGAGACTGTACTTCATTCTGTTTTTTATTTTCTGGCAGGAATTCAGACTGTGAATGAAAATCTTTATTCAAAAACTGTGGTGTCTGGTCTTTCGCGGAGACCCCCTGTATCATGGCCAGGCCCTGAAGGCATTCCCACAGGCGTGGAGAGAGTTCTGGATGTGCGGATTCAATTTGTGCCCGATCTGGAAAATTTCCGTCTGGAAATCGTCGGGTATACTCATCCAGAACCGCGAACAGAATCTCATCCTGCTGAGGATCTTTACTTTTATCTGTTTTTGAAGGGACGTTATTTGGCTGTATCATATAATGATGAAAACAAAATTTTAGGCGTTTTGGTTTTTTCCCGATGTACTATAAATTTCCGCTTCACAGACATTTTTGCTTCACTGAAAATACCAGGCTTTCGGAGCTACAAAAAACGAAAATTTAAAGGAGAGCCAGTATAAATATTTTGCTTCTGTGATCGCGTAAAATTAAGATTTAAAGTGCTTCTCTGATATATTTTAAAGCACCGTTTCCTTCGGAGCGTTAAAACTTTTTCGCTGTGTGAGAAGTCCTGTTTATTTCGTTATATTTCTATGAATGATCACTGGAATTAAGGATAAAATATATTCTGGTTCCACTTTAAATTTCCATTTTTTTTCGGCTCTGAATGCCAGGTATTTTCAGCGAAACAAAATGCCAGGGAAGCGGAAATTTATCGTGCATCGGATATAATATCTGTATAATAGATACCGTCTATTTATGAAAACCGCCGGGAATGCAAGAAATTTTCTGCTGTTCTGAAATCTTGTGTTACAAAAATTGCTTGTGCGGCAGTATAAAATTATCCTTATTTTATACCCGATACATTATAAAATTCAGCTTCACCGGCTTTTTTGCTTCGCTGAAAATGCCTGCTTTCAGATCTGCACAAAACGAAATTTTAAATTGGAACCAGGATATATTAAAATGACACTTTTTGTATGGTCTGGAACGTAGGAGTTTCGTGCATCCTGAAATACCGGTGGATGCGGAAATTTTATGGTGTATCAGTATTTTTATACCCGATATACGATAAAATTCTGCTTCCCAGGCATTTTGTTTCGCTAAAAAAGCCTGCTTTTAGAGCTGCACAAAACGGAAATTTAAAGTGGAACCAGCATATAAAATTAAAAAAAAGGGGTGCGTGGAAAAGAAAAGTCTGCCAGCCATTCTAACAGACGTTCCATCGGAAGCCCCACGACATTCGATTCACTTCCGGAAATAATGCGCAGCCAATTATTTTTATCTTGGTATCCGAAAGCGCCCGCTTTTCCTTTCCATGCACCGGAGTTTAGGTAATCTTCCAGCATTTCTTCGGTCAGATTTTCCATAAAAAGCTGAGTTTTAACAGCTTCCAGTTTTTCAAAATTTGGGTCATGAGGATTTTTTAAGCAGATTCCTGTAATTACATAATGTATTTTTCCGGAAAGTTTCTGAAGGATTTTTTTTGCATCCTGACGATCCACGGGTTTTCCGAGAATCACATCTTCGCATACGGCCACGGTGTCACATCCCAGAATGAGGCAGTCACGGTCAGGCATCTGGCGCATGACGCTCTCTGCTTTTCGCTGCGCCTGCATTTTTACAAAATTTTCAGGTGAAAAAAAGTTTTTTGGACCATCAAAATTCTGTGGAATGGGCATTTCCGCATCTTCTGAAGCAGGAAAAATGTCAAAATTTATTCCCGCACGGCTTAAAAGTTCTTTTCTTCGTGGAGAATGACTAGCAAGAATCAGAGGTTTTTGGTAAAATGTCATTAATATAACAGTCCACTTTTAAATTTTAGTTTATACGTATCCGTGGTTTTAGCCAGCTTGTCGTCTGGCAGGAAAAGCGAAACTTTCGTACAGGGGATATAAATTCTTTTTCAGAAATAATTATAATTTATTTTTGGAAGTTACACAAGTAAGATTAAATAGGACATGACGAATGAATTTCGTTGCGATCGATTTTGAAACGGCGAATTTTAATGTGAACAGTGCTTGTGCTGTCGGTCTGGTAAAGTGTATAAATGGAGAATTTGTGGATGAACGAGAGTGGTTTATTCGTCCGCCGACTTCTTTTTTTGAGAAAAAATGTATAAAAATTCATGGAATGACATATGAGGATGTGTACGATAAACCATCATTTCAGGTTATTTGGTGCCGTGAAATGGCAGATTTTATAGGTGACTTTCCTCTGGTGGCGCATAACGCAGTTTTTGATAGAGGAGTACTTTACGGTACTTTAAAATATTATGGCCTGGCGGTTCCCTCATTTTGGTGGGGATGTACGCTGGAAATGACGCGGAAAATCTTACGAAAAGGGTGTGATTATCGTCAGCCAGACTGTAAATTGAATTCTGTTGCAGCGCATTTTGGTATTATTTTTCGGCATCATAATGCGTTGGAGGACAGTCTGGCGGTGGCAAAAATTACGAGAGAAATTCAAAAAATGATTTCTCCTGAAGAATTTCGGCATTTTTTTCGGCAGTTTAATGGTCTAAGGAAAATTTGATTTTGGTAATGTGATTTTTTATGCAGGTTTTATTTGAAGATAATCATTTATTAGTGGTTCAGAAACCGGCGGGATTACCCACCATGGGTGTCGCGGCGGGTGAAAAATCGTTGCTGACGGTGGCGAAAGAATATATCGCGAAAAAATATCAAAAACCTGGGAATGTATATTTGGGCGTGGTTAGTCGTCTGGATACTCCCACGACAGGAGTGGTCGTGATCGCGCGTACCAGTAAAGCCGCTGACCGGCTAAACGTACAGTTTCGCGAGCATAACGTCCGAAAAGTTTATTACGCAGTCGTCTCGGGCCGTCTCTGCCCGGAGGAAGGTTCTTTTATAGACCGAATCGCGGAAGAAAAACGTCACAGGAAAATGTTTATTACAAAAAATCCCTCCCTGAATGCCGTAACTGGAATATTACATTACCGCACGGTAAAGTATAATAATTCTTTCCAGCAGAGCCTTTTGGAAATTCTTTTAGAGACAGGAAGAAAACATCAGATTCGTGTACAGATGTCGTATCATGGACATCCGATCGTCGGCGACAGAAAATATGGTTCTTCGGTTTCTTTTCCCGTGGGAATCGCTTTACACGCGAAAGAGCTGACGATTCGTCATCCTATTTCTCAGGAGCTTATGACTTTTGTCGCACCATTCCCACGGACATGGAAAGAATGGGAGAGCTAAATATTTTTAGTCGGATATTTTTGTAACGTACAATAAAATTTCACTTTCCTGGCATTTTTGTTTGTGAAAATACTTCTTTAAGAACCGTGCAAAACGGAAATTTTAAAGTGGAAACAGCATATACAGCACAAAAAAATGGCAGGGGAAAATGAAAAAGCGGAGAAAAAAAGAACTTTAGTGGATTAAAAGGAAGGAATTTTGAGGAAAATCCGCTCCCCCTCCTTCCATTTTTCTGATTTTTTAGTAAATTTTATTGTAAATTATTTTTAGGTAAAATTTTGTATCTGATGTGTTATAAATTTTAATTCTTTTTTACTTTATTTCTTCTGGAAAAGATGATCCGGACGGGAGGTAATAAGGAACGAAATTTAACGAGATCAGAATATGGAATGGCGGTTTTAATTTTTTGAGAGAAACCGATTTTCTAAAATGAAACGTGAGCCAAGAATTCGCGAATCTTTGGCAGCGTAAATAGTTTTTAGGATGCCTGGAACAGCGGCGCTCTGGTGAGAGCCGAATGCGGAATTTGGTACGGAGCCGATTTCGCGAATTTTGTCATCAAAATTCAGGCGTTCAGTTATCTAAATTTTAGATTTCAAGAGAGTAGTAAATTATGAAAACATTTATGGCGAAGCCTGCGGAAGTCGAGCAGAAATGGTTGCTGGTGGACGCGACGGATAAAGTGGTAGGTCGATTGGCGAGTGAAATAGCCATGCGATTAATGGGTAAGCACCGAGCGACATATACACCGCATGTAGACACAGGCGATTTTATTGTGGTAATTAATGCTGATAAGGTGAAGTTTACCGGGAAGAAATGGGAGCAGAAGCGTTATACGTGGTATACGGGATATACAGGTTTACGCAGTGAGTCTGCCGCGGATCGTTTTGCGAAGAAGCCAGAAAAGATTTTGGAAGAGGCGGTGCGTCGTATGCTTCCTAAAAATCGGTTGGCGGTGAAAATGCTGTCTAAATTAAAGATTTATTGTGGGGCAGAGCATCCTCACCAGGCGCAGCAGCCGGAAAAGGTGGACCTGGGTTAATCATGAACCTCTGACGAAATACGGAGGGTGTATATTTTGCTTCATTTATAAATAAGAGTTAAATGAGGCCCTAAATCATGAAAATTGTCTTTGAAAAATATAGCGTTTAGCTTACCATAAAATCAGGAGTAAAAGAAACTCATGGCAGAAAAAGTCATTATTGAAGGAAAAGGGACGAATGATTCATTAGGTACCGGGCGTCGTAAGACTGCCGTGGCAAGAGTACGTATTCGTCCGGGGCAGGGCAGAATCGCCATTAATGGAAGAAGTCTTGAAGATTATTTTAATAATACACAGCACCGGAATGCGGTACTGGCACCTCTTCTTGAGACCGGAAAGAAAGAGGAAGTGGATGTGATTATTCGTGTATCTGGCGGTGGAATTACTGGCCAGAGCGGTGCCTGTAAACTGGGAATCGCACGTGCACTGCGTATTTATGATGCAGGTTTATATGAGATTTTGAAAGGTCGGAACCTCTTAACACGCGACAGTCGAATGGTGGAACGTAAAAAGTTTGGTCTGCGAAAAGCGCGCCGTGCGACACAGTTCTCGAAACGTTAATCCTTGGAAAATTTGTATTAATTTTTCATATATTCATTTTAGAAATTTTTGTTTTTTGTGTTTCCTATTATTGTAAGATTATGGGAAAAGTAATCCATATGGTCGAGAAAAACTGAAATTTGAAATGAAATCAGATAAAAACCCCGTTTTGTGACGGGGTTTTTTTGTAACCTGAGGAATTTATTATATCTGATATACGATAAATTTCTACTTTCCCTGACCGCTGGCAGGTGGTCTGCATTTTTATATCTGATACACTATGAATTTCTGCTTCCCTGGCATTTTCCTTCCCTGAAAATACCTGCTTTCGGAGCCACACAAAACGGAAATTTAAAGTGGAACCCAGTATACTGTGTGCCGAAAAGCCTGTTTTTAAAACTGCACAAAACGAAAATTTAAAGTAAAGCATATGAAATGTTGAGGGCAAAAAATGCATGAATAAAATATTTCTGTATATTTTATTAAAATTTTAGCGAAAAGGGGAGATATTTTTGTTTTTTTGGTATTTTCTGTAAAAAAGGTGGGTGAAAAAATGCCATTTTAAAGCCGAAGGTGCTATAATAGTAATGGATAATTTAAAACAGTATGTGTGGAGGTTCATGAATGTACCGGGTTTTTATGCTGTATGAAGTAAATCCCACGACGTGGTTTTACATTTCATCATTATTAATTATTGGCATTTTTTTTAAGTTTCGCCGTGTGTGGAGCATTCGAAATTTGGATTTAATGATGCTGTTATTTTTAGCACCGGGAATGCTGATGGTGGCGAATGGTTTTGAATATCGAGGATACTGTACGCTTTTTGTTGTTTCATTTCTTTTGTTATTACGGATGGTGTGTGATCCATTTTTAGTACGTCGTCCACTTTTGGAGGTAAATCTGTCACGCAGTGGTATGACGTTTAGCTGTATCGCGTTATTATTTTTTCTTATCGCTGGTCTTACGCTGACACAGTGGAGGGCACCGGGTTCTCCGCAGACGGCGACAGTTCAACAATTATTAAGACAAAAACATATTCAGCGGATTTTACTGGAGGAAGAACAAAACAGTGTACGGGATTCCTCGCCAAATTCTTTGACGAGGGAAGAGTTTCGGCAGGAATCTGAAGGAAAAGATCAGGCGGGGATACCGTATAAGCCGATGATAACACATGGGCCAGGAGTCCCGTTTTTCACGGAATTTATTAATTTTCCATTAAAATATTTAATAGAAAAGACACGGCAGCAGTATTTATCTGACAGGGAGTTATCGCCGGCTGGTGCAGGTTCACTTCAGTCTGCTGTGGGGATGAATCTGAGTCAGGGGAGTGAGTTTCAGTTACCGGCAGGCCAGACGAAAAGGATCCCGGGTTTCCCGATTTTAAATAGTGAAAATAAGTCATTCACATTTCAGATTCTTGCCACGCATACAGTCGCGATATTAGGGCAAATTGCGATTATTTTAGGAATTATTTTTATCGGCAGTGTGCATTTTGAGAATATGGGCACGGGCATCGCGGCGGCGACACTTTATTTGTTGTTGCCCTATTCAGCGCAGATACCGGCGCGTCTGGATCATATCGTGCCAGCGGCTCTGCTGGTGTGGGCGGTGTTCTGTTATCGCCTGCCGTCTTTTGCGGGAGTTTTAATTGGTTTTGCCGCGGCTTTAGCTTATTATCCTATTTTTTTAATTCCTTTATGGTGTGGATTTTACTGGTCTCGTGGCCTTTTGCGTTTTATGACTGTTTCCCTGGCGACTTTTGTTATTTTAATTGCCCTGGCCATTTTTATGGTGGGGGGAATAGAAATGTTTTGGCACCAGCTGGAAGAAACATTTAGTTTCGCGGGGGTTATGTCACGGAACGCGGGCGGATTTTGGAATCAGGATAATAATAATCTATTTTTCCGTATACCGGTCATCTCACTTTATGTGATTCTTGCCACCGTTTTGGCTTTTTGGCCGTCACAGAAAAATTTCGGAACACTCATGAGCAGTTCTGCTGCGCTGATGATCGGCTGCCAATTTTGTCATCCTTTTGAGGGTGGGCTTTATATGGCCTGGTATTTACCGCTTCTAATTCTTGTGATTTTCCGTCCGAATCTGGAAGATCGGATCGCGATTCGCGCTCTGATGAAACGTGGAGCTTTTCATTCAGCAGTTCAGGCGGATCCGAGTGCATCCGTGGCGGGAGGAGAATGAGGTATGTCGGAAGGTCATTATGAGCTTCTTGATTTCGGGAATGGGCGGAAACTGGAACGTTTTGGAAAGTTTATTTTGGACCGGCCTTCCCCCCCAGCGGTAAATTTTCGAAAGACATATACGTCTTCATTCTGGCAAAATGCGGACGCGGTTTTTGAACGTCAGTCAGGTTTACGCGGAAAATGGTTTTTTCGTCGGAGAATTCCCTCCTTTTGGCAGGGGCATTTTGGTGAGTTTTCGCTGGAATTAAAGCCGACGGATGTGGGGCATCTAGGAATTTTTGCGGAGCAGCAGGAAAACTGGAAATGGATTTCTGCCTGTGCTAAAAAATGTTTGCAGTTTCGAAATTCGCTGCGTGTGCTTAATCTTTTTGCGTATACTGGCGGAAGTACTCTGGCAGCAGCTTCCTGTTTTTCAGCGTTTTATGCGAATCGTGTTTCATCAGGTAACTCCGGGTTTTCGAATCATTCGGAAATAGAAAAATCCGTTTCTGAATATGATTTATTTCCGGAGGAATGGCGTGAAAAATATTTTGTCACCCATGTGGATTCCGCAAAGAATATGTTACCCTGGGCACGAAAAAACGCGAATATTTCGGGGATGGATGCGTTTCCCATTCGGTGGATTCCGGAGGATGCTTTAAAATTTTCGAAACGTGAAGTCCGGCGTGGGAAAATATATGATGCGGTTATTTTAGATCCTCCCACATACGGACATGGAAAGGGCACGGAAACGTGGAAAATTGAAAGAGATTTACCGCGGCTTTTGGAGTTATGTGTGGAGTTAACTCTCGGAAATCCAGCGTTTTTTTTACTGACCGCGCATTCTCCGGATTTTCCCGTGGCACGTGTTTCGGAGTGTGTGCGTAAATATTTCCCGAAGTATCAAAAAATGGAATCTGGCGAAATGTTTTTATGCACAAAAGATGGAAGAAAATTACCCAGCGGAGTCATGGCGCGTCTAGATAATACCGTGATGCCGATTCATCGTTCTGATAAATGATCGTTTTGTTTTTCATGAAGTTATCGTCTGTGTTTTTTTTTGTCAAAAATAGCCCCAAAAATGCCTTGCCGGACATTCACAGAATGATAACGAAGAGAAAACCCCATTACATTCTCAAAAAACACGGAATTTATATCCGATACACTATAAATTTCCACTTCCTCGGCTATCTTCGCCGAAAATACCTGTTCTAGCGCCGCACAAAATGGAAATTTAACGTGGAACCAGTATAAACATAAAAAAAACGCCGTCCTGCGATTTCTCACAAAACGGCATATATAGGGGAGGAGGGACTCGAACCCCCGACTAAGCGATTATGAGTCGCCTACTCTGACCGACTGAGTTACTCCCCCATTTTATCTGACATACCGTATTTCCACTTAACCAGCGAAAAGGAAAATACGCACACCAGCGGATTATATGATAGCATATTCCTCACTTTTTGACAAGAGGGGGTACCTGCATGATTTTTTCTCTTCGTCTCAGGCGCTCACACGATTTGTTCTTTCATTTCGTTTTCACCGATTTTTTAGAGAATCATTTCCATGCCAATTTTTTGTGGCGTTAAACCGCAGGATTCGTAAAATTTCATGGCACTTTCATTACATACCCACACATTGAGCGTAATATTATAACAGCCGTGTTTTTTGGCAAATTCTACCACGTACTGATAAAGTTTTTTTCCGATATGCTGACCTCTGGCGGTTTTATCGACGCACAGGTCATCGATATAAAGCGTCTTCATATCGGTAAAAATATTATCGTTGGAATGTTGTTGAAAAACGCAAAATACGTATCCCGTCACCTGCCCATTTTCATTAACATTCACGAATACCGGCCGCGTCTCATCCTGCAGCAGTTCTTTCAGCTGCGCATCCGTGTATTTTTTCGTGTTTTTTTTGAATAAATCTGGCCGACCTGCGTGATGGATTTCCAAAACCTGGTGCAGTAAACCGTTTATTTCTGCCATATCATTTTCGTTTGCTCTGCGTATCATCATGATTTATTTTTTACCCTATGTACGATGATATTCCGTTCCACGCTTCTCCCACTGTCAGGCCGGAATTTCGTTTCGTTATACTCTGGTCCGATTTACATTTCCGTTTTATATGGCTCTGGATGCTAGCTTTTTCAGCGAAGCAAAACACCGGGGAAGCGGAATTTTATAGTGTATCGGGTATATACTGGTTTCACTTTAAATTTCCGTTTTTTACGGCTCTAAAAGCAGGCTTTTTCAGTGAAAAAATGCCGGAAAATCGTTAATTACACATGTATCTTTTCGTTTCTCGGATGCCGACATTCGTAGAAAGGAAAATTTCCATACACCCTTCACCGCAGACCGCCGTCTGTCTGAAACCTGCGGTGGATCTCTGTGAAACAAAAAACGCGCGGTTCCACACAAAATAATTTCGCTCCAATTTTCTATTTCTTTAAAATTTCTGCTTCCAGGGCCGCATAAAACTGAAATTTAATGAAAAATCACCCTATTTTCATCTTCAAAAGAGGATTTTTTTGAAAAAAAATAAAAAATTTTTGAAAAATTTGAAATATTTTATCCAAACTACTTGACTTTTCCCCATGCACCTGTGATAATTTCCATGGACACTATAAAAATGTACATCCTTTTTTACAAATTTCGGAATGACGACACACTCTCACGAAAGGAGATTTTATGCAAATTTTAGCAAAACAAAAATTATTTTTCGATAAAATACGGGGGGGGGGGCAGACTAGGTAAACTTTCTGTCAAATACTTTTTATGCGGCGTCTGTTGTGCCGCAATCTTTGGACTTCTCTTGTCCGCACCGAACGCTTGGGCGCAGGACATCATTATCGCCGGCGGCGGTGGTGGCGGTGGCGGCGGCGGCTTGGGCGGCTTGGACTCCCCTGGCGGCTTGGGCGGCGTGGGCGGTGCTAGCGGCATTAACCCTGGCGGCTTTGGCGGTCGTGGCAACTCTCTCTGTGGCGGCGATGGCGGCGCGGGTGGTGCGGGCGGCATTAGCCCTGGCGGCGAGGGCGACCTTGGCCGCTGGAACGACCCTGACGCCCCTGACGGCTCTGGCGGCAGGGGCGGCGCAGGCGGCTATGGCGGTGGTGCCACGGTTGAAAGCCACGAGGTAAATGGAGGAACGATAACACTTATCGGCGGCGATGGCGGCGATGGCGGCTGGGGCGGCAGGGGCGACCCCCACGGCGACGGTGGTGCGGGCGGCGACGGCGGCGGTGCCACGGTTAAAAACCTCGTGGTAAATGGAGGAACGATAACACTTACTGGCGGCTGGGGCGGCTATGGCGGTCATGGCTATAGCTATGACTCTGGCGGCTATGGCGGCGATGGCGGCGCGGGCGGTGGTGCCACGGTTAAAAACCTCGTGGTAAATGGAGGAACGGTAACGCTTACTGGCGGCAATGGCGGCTATGGCGGCTGGGGCGGCGCTGGCGGCGGCGTGGGCGGTGGTGCCACGGTTGAAAGCCACGAGGTAAATGGAGGAACGATAACACTTA
>JAUNBR010000037.1 GCA_030527015.1 Planctomycetia bacterium | reverse complement strand
GTCCCGGATGATGCGCCGAAGGACGTGGGGCGAAAAATGGTCTTGCGGCGGGACGTTCAATTTTCTCGTCAAAACGTCCGGTGTCGGGACGATCCAGCATTTTTACATCAGAAAGCTGCGGATAAAAATCGGGCAAAAAATGAACATGCACCCGAGTTTCCGGGAAAGGATATGGAAACAGAAGGACACGAAAGGGTTCCGTGAAAAAAAGTGCTGGTGTTTTAGAATTTAAACGTCAGTGTGCCCATGCCGGCGTGGAGGATGTTTGCGTCGTGGACGGAACGAAAGCGGCGGACGGTGATTTTTCCGGCAGTAGAATCTTTCCGTCCGGCGGTGGGACGTTCCTCTTTTCCCGCCACGTTCAAATTGCCGTTTTGCGACACCCCGTCGTCGGTTTACGCTGTTGAGGTGGGTCTAGAAAATTCCGAACAAAGACAAAATCCACCAAAAGAACCCTTTTTCTTTTTCCAGATACCATTGGTTAAATTCGCCGATAGCGTTTAATATATCTTCCTGGTCATCATTCATCTTATTCCTCACTTTACTGAACGTAAGATCATACATAAATTCTATTTTTTACTGGATCTCGTTTAAGTTTCCATTTTATGCGCGGCTGTGAAAGCCGACATTTTCAGCGGAGGAGAAATGCCTGCTTTCAGATCCGCAAAAAAAAATGAAATTTAAAGTGGCACCAGTATAATGCATCGGATATGACTCTCATCGCCATAAAAAAAATCGTTGGGTACACGCTTTTTCATGGCAAACATCCTTGCTTTTCGTAAATTTGTCCTTAAAATTTACTTTTTCCAGAGAATTTTTGTGTATTCCCGTTCGTTTTTATCGTATCGGTCCGTACATCGGAAATATTTAAGAAAAAAAGTAAGACTGGATTATTTTTCGTGTTTTACGCATTTTAATTTACGGTGCAGGAAATTTAAAAGTAGAACGTCCGAAAGTCGTACGGCTTACGGGTGGGAAGTGCGCGCCAACAGACAGTAACGTTTTGTGAAATCGGAAATTCGTCCTCTTTTTCCCAGGAACTGCGATCTGCGTCCTTCGTCCACGGCGACACGGAGAAAAATGAGAGAACGTCGCTCGGCGTTTATAGAAAATGAGAAGGAATGTTTTCAGGGGTTTTACCGTGCACGCGGAGTCCGGCGAACGTCTGAGATCGGTAGGGCGGAAGAAAAATTACGCCGTATGCTGAGGGAGAAAAAGAGTGGTTTACCAGTGTAGGCACACCAGCGTCCGTGCGACATAACATCTGCTGTGCTGAAAAACTTGCTTTGGTGCCTATAATTTTTTTGAGTTCGAAACACTGAAGTGGCGTGTAAAGAAAAGTAAAATCGAATCAGTCGTATTTTGAAAAAATTTGTTTTTGAAAATTATACCGATTCTCCATTAAATTTTCGTTTTGTGCGTCTGGAAAGCAGGCATTTTAGAAAAGCAAAACGCCTGGAAAGCGGAAATTGATTGTGTATCGGGGTATAAAAAAAGGAGTACTCATGAATCCATTTCAGGAAAAACCCAAAAAATGTGAAGATTTTATTATGGATTGGCAAAAAATTTATCCGAACGCTTATGACAAAAATACGGTGGATCCTTATACGAAATGCCGAATCATTTTGATGAACGGAATTGAAGTGGAGGCCGCGTTTTTTGGGCATAATTTTCATCGGAACTGTTCAAATAACGATCTGCGTCGGGAGTTAGCTGAAATACGTCGAGATGAACAGCAGCAGCAAAAACATATTAATTGGTTAAGCCCTGGCGATGAAAGTCAATTAGAGACGACCATCGGTTACGAACATTTAGCGGTGGATCTTACTGCCTGGCTGGCGGCGCATGAACCGGATCCTTATGTGAAATCCTGCATGGATTTTGCATTACTGGAAGATTTTGATCATCTTTATCGCTATGCAAATCTTCTCAAAATGGACAAAAACATTCCCGCTCATATTTTAGTGCAAGAGTATATCGAAATCACACCGGGAAGGCCTACGATCGCGCATCACCGCCACCCTTACGATACCGTTCGCAGGGACCGGAATTTCAAAAAAGCGGACATTCGCACAAAACTTGGCGCTCTGATTCTCACCGCCGGGGAGCAGCAGACCATGAATTTTTACATGAACATCGGGAACACCTACGAAAATGACCTCGGACGAAATTTATATCAAGAAATCGCCATGGTCGAGGAGCAGCACGTCACGCAGTATGGCGCGCTGCTGGACACTTCTTCCTCTTGGCTGGAAAACCTCCTTTTACGTGAATATATGGAGTGTTACCTCTATTATTCTTTTTATACCGACGAAACGGATCGGAACATCAAAAGAATTTGGGAGCAGCACCTCCAGCAGGAAATCATTCATCTTCATAAAGTCGCTGCGCTTTTAGAAAAATATGAAAAGAAATCCTGGGAAGAAATCGTGCCCGGCGAATTCCCCGAGCTTCTGCATTTTGAAAACACGAAGGAATATGTCCGAGAAATCTTGGCCTCACAAATTCAGCTCACCGCGGATAAAGAAAATTTTGTATCGGTCGACCAGCTGCCGAAGGAACATGATTTTTTCGCATATCAAAAGTTAGTCAACAAGCCAATTAAGAAAGTCCCAAGCCATGAAGTCATCTTGAATTTCGAAGAACATTTCGGCGAAGATTACCGACATGAGGACCATCCCAGTCCGGTCGAAGAACTTCAAGACAGAACGCAAGATAATACAAAATTAGGCCGTACGCCTAACGCTCAACTTGCCGCGGCCATGACGGAATAATAATACCTGTTCACCCCGTTTCGATTTTCACCACGGTGAAGGGGGGAAAATCACGGCTTTTCGGAAAATTTGGTCATAAAAAAAAGATGAAACGTTATGCGACGTTCCATCTCTTTTTTATAGTTTTGTTCGGTGTGAAGACTATTTTTTCATGCGACGATAAACCATCAGGCATGCGCCGGCACAAAGTAATAAAAGGTAAGTCGAGGGTTCCGGCACACGAGCTTCCGCCGTGAATAATAGGGCGCCCGCGCTGCCATTCCAGCGCCAGCCATCCGTTAAGCCGATAACCGTTATGTTATCCGTGCCCCATCCATCTAAAGTTAAATTTTCCCCTGAGAAAATCTGATAGGTACTGTCTATCATGGGAGTGTAACCATTCAGGTTAAATTCAAGAGTAGAACCTGTCTGCGCAGTCGCGGTACTGTTGGCCGCTTCGAAATAAATCTGATCCCAAATTTGTCCGTCCGCCGCCATTTCGATCAGCAGCGTGGCATCCGATTCCAGCGTGAAGTTTCCGTTGGAAATTGTCGTCCTGCCAGGCGAATTTCCCGGGGAAAAGATACCCGCATGGATGGTCAGATTTCCTGCGGAGAGGGCACCGGAAAGGTCGAGCCGCCCCGTGCCGATTTTAGAGAGTGTATAATCTGCTGCGGTTCCGGTAATGCCCGCCATTTTTAGCGTGGTTCCGTTGGCCACGTCCACGGAGGAATCCGCGGTGAAAGAAATTGTCCGTGAGGATAAGTCCATAGCGGCCGTGGTTTGGAGGGTTCCGCCGGAAAGCGTTAAAGTGCCGGTTTCCGCGCCGAGATTTGCGTTATCGGAAATGCTTAAAATACCGCCCGTGACGGTGGTTCCGCCGGAATAGGTGTTTGCGCTGGAGAGGGTGAGCGTTCCGGTGCCGGATTTCGTCAGTCCGCCAGCGCCGGAGATTCCCTGCATCGTTGAGGAGAAACCTTCGGCCACGTCCACGGAAGAATCCGCGGTGAGAGAAACTGTTCGTGAGGATAAGTCCACACTGGCCGTGGTCTGGAGGGTTCCGCCGGAAAGCGTTAAAGTGCCGGTTTCCGCGCCGAGATTTGCGTTATCGGAAATGCTTAAAATACCGCCCGTGACGGTGGTTCCGCCGGAATAGGTGTTCGTGCCGGAAAGGGTGAGCGTTCCGGTGCCGGTTTTCGTCAAAGCGAGTTTCCCCGTACTGTCCTGAATCGTTCCGGAGAAGGTTGAGGACGCGCCGCCCGCTCCGACGGTCAGCGTGTTGGTTTTGCCTCCCGCTGCGACAATATTCTTAATGGTTCCTTTGCCGGAAAGTCCATTAATGGTTTGGTCAACATTATTAAGCTGCAGCGTACCGTCGACTTTCACGGAATTCGCTTGATTCAGCGTTTGCGCGTGCCCAGGCTGGAAAATTGCTCCCGAGTTGATGGTCATGTCGCCCGTCCACGTGTTGGCGGCGGTGTCGTGTGTTACACGATTTTGGGCGATGGTGATGTCGCCATCTCCCGACCAAGCGCCTTGGAACGTGAGGCGATTTGAGGTACCGTAGAGCGTCGCGTTTTCGTTGAACGTGATTCCGCCTGTTATGGTCCGTAGGCTGCCATAACATCCGATCTCCGCCGTCTTGTTCACGATAATGTCATTGGAAATATTTGCATTGAGGCGCAATTGTACCTTAGCAGTACCCGTATTGTCGTTGCCCAGGATGAAGTTGCCAGTAGTTCCCATCACAGTTGCTGAGTTAATCTGGAGCATTCCCGACTCGACGATTAGGTTTCCTGAAAAACCAGTATTTGTGCCCCCCAAAGTGATTCGATTCCCTGCCGATGCGGCATTCGCGCCACCTAAAGTCTTGATGATCAAATTCCCGTCGCCAGTAATTCCACCAGCTCCAAACGCAAACCACCAGTCGCCCGTGCCCGTGTTTGTGGTCGTCAGGTACGTGTCGCGATTGACTTCGAGTGTGCCAGAAGATGTACCGTATTTGGTTCCGCCAGCAATCGTCACGGTTCCGGTACCATTTTCGGAGACGACAACATTATTCGTGATAGTTGCCCCCACCGTCAGTTGGATATTGTTCGTGCCGGTGTTCGCGTCGCCCAGCGTGATGGTGCCGGATCCAGCGGCGGTTGCATTGCTTAAAACAAGCGTTCCCTGTGAGAGCGTCGTCCCGCCGGCGTAGGTGTTCGCACTGTTGATGGTAAACTGTCTTGTTCCCGTTTTGGTTACCGTTCCGGAGCCGGAAATTATATTGCCAGATGCGATGGAATAATCACCGTTGGTGGTTTCGATCGTGATGTTATTGTCCGTAGTGTCGACGAATGACGTAATGTTCGTGTTGGTATACGTCGTTTGTGCAAAAAGAGGCGACACAGAATAGAGAGCGATAAACAGAATAGTGTATAAACTACCCCCCCCCCCCCTAGTTTAACGTGAAGATTCATTTTTCGAAAACTTTGCCGCATGGTACACTCCTGTAAAATTCGGATCAAAAAAGAAGAATTAAAAGTTTTGCTAATTCATGTATTACATTTTATCCTAATTAAAAACAAAAAACAAGGGTAGAAAGAAAAATTTTAATATTTTTTTACAGTTTTTTTTTAATTGCTGAAAATTGCAACGAGAAATATACGTTGCTTTTTCAAAAAAAATCATAAAAAAAAGATGAAACGTTATGCGACGTTCCATCTTTTTTTTGTAGTTTTGTTCGGTGTGAAGACTATTTTTTCATGCGACGATAAACCATCAGGCATGCGCCGGCGAAAAGTAATAAAAGGTAAGTCGAGGGTTCCGGCACTTGCGTCGGGTCGAGTGAGGCATAAACTACGTTTCCTTCCGTTCGGAAATTCCATAAGGCACTCGTTGCAGGAGTTGCGATGGATTCCCAGTCGATGTCAGGTAGTGCGTTTGTGGAACTCAAAAACGCATATTCCGTTTCTAATCCTACGGGTAAAGTGAAATTGTTAATCAATTCGATCGATAAAAGGGAATCGTTCGTGAAAGAAATTTCGTTGACGGAAAGAAAATCCATCCCGGAATCGTCGACTTCAATTTTTAGAATTGCGTCCGAGAAGCTTGCAGCGCCGCTGAGCGTGGCCGTTCCGACTGCATCTTCCGCGCCGGGCGAGAATATCGCAAGGGAAGAAGAGCCGTCGATTGTGTCCGCGATGAGGTTACTGACGAGCTTTCCGGAAACGTTCAGCTGTCCTTGGTTTAGCGTTGTGTTTCCGGTGTAGGTGAGTTTGTCACCGTCGTTTATTAAGGTCAGCGTTCCGGTACCGGATTTCGTTAATGCGAGTGTACCATGACCGTTTTGGATCGTTCCGTCGAAGGTCGAGTCTGCGTTGCCGGCGCCGACGGTCAGTGTGTTGGTGTCGGATGCCCAAACATTTTGAACGGTACCGCTGCCCGAGAGACCATTAATGGTTTGGTCAACATTATTAAGCTGCAGCGTACCGTTGACTGTCACGGAATTCGCTTGATTCAGCGTTTGCGCGTGTCCAGGCTGGAAAATTGTTCCCGAGTTGATGGTCATGTTGCCCGTCCACGTGTTGGCGGCGGTGTCGTGTGTTACACGACTTTGGGCGATGGTGATGTCGCCATCTCCCGACCAAGCGCCTTGGAATGTAAAACGATCAGAGCCAGGGTAAAAAGTTGTGTTTGCGTTAAATGTGATAGGACTCGCTACTATCTGCATGCCAATCCAAGTTCCGATTTCCGCTGTTTTGTCCACGGTAATGGCATTTGTAATATTTGCCCCAAGGCGCAATTGTACCTTCGCGCCATCCGCCGTTTGGTTGTTCCCCAAAATAATTTGTCCGCTTCCAGCTGCATCTGCGCTACCAATTTGGAGCATTCCAGATTCGACGATTAGGTTTCCTGAAAAGTCGGTGTTATCGCCAGCCAGCGAGATACGATCTCCTCCTGAGGAAGCATCGGTGTTGTTTGCGGTTTTGATGATCAAGTTTCCGGTGCCAGTAATTCCTCCATCTGAAAAACTAAACCACTGGGCGTTTCCGTTGAAAGTGGTCGTCAGGTACGTGTCCCGATTGACCGTCAGCGTACCGGTATGTGTGCCTGTATGGGTTGCACCGACAATCGTTGCGGTTCCGGTACCATTTTCGGAGATGATGATGTCGTTCGCGATACTTGTCGCCAGGGTCAGTTGGGTATTGTTCGCGCCGGTGTTCGCGTCGCCCAGCGTGATGGTGCCGGATCCAGCGGCGGTTGCATTGTTTAAAACAAGCGTTCCCTGTGAAACGGTGGTTCCGCTGGCGTATGTGTTTGCGCCGGAAAGGGTGAGCGTTCTGGTGCCGGTTTTAGTAATCGCGACCGTTCCGCGATAGTCTTGGATTATGCCGGAAAATTCGGAGTCGATATTTTTCCCGCCGATGTTATACGTCAGAGCAGTGTTGGCGACGGTGTTCCGTACGGTGCCGGAGCCGGTTAAAGCACCTAAATCGATGGTTCCGTTGCCAAACTCTCCTGCTAGAATGCAGCCGGCGTCGACGTTCCAGGTCGCTAAAGCACTTCCACTATTGGCATTGTCGATGTAAGTATTTGACTGTGACGCGTTCCACGTTCCGGAAAATTCAGAGTTGTCACCTTGTAAAAAGACTGTGTATGGACCAGTACGAGTAATCACTCCATCACCAGTGAGGTTACCGGTGAGAGTGATGTTTCGATTACCCCCTGTGTTGAGCGTAACTTCGTTGGCGACGTGAATGTTATTGCTTAAAGTTCTAGCCGCGTTGACGGTAATCGTCCCGCCAGACCACTTGATGTCGCTGGTACCGAAAGCTGAGTTGTTGTTTGCGGAGACTGTGCCGGCGGAAATGGTTGTGTCGCCGGAGTAGTCGTTCGCACTGTTGATGTTAAATTGGCCGGTACCATTAAAGGTTACGGTACCGGTGCCGGAAATTTTATAAGTGTCTGCGATTCCGTACGTGTTGCCTTCAGTGATTGTAATCGCGATGGGATTATCCGTGATATCGACGTTTTCCGTGATGTTTCCGGTATACGTCGTTTGCGCGGTTTGCGCGAAAAGCGGTGATGCGACGAAAAGTGATGCGACACTTAACACAATAAAAAATGTTTTTTTCATATTCATAATAATTGTTTGTAAATGATAAAAGTGAATGAAAATTTATACTATTTATTTATATATAAAAAGTGAAGGGAAGAGGCGTATGAAAAGTTTTGTGCCGCGTTGGCGGAGGTGAAGGAGGGAAGATTGATTTACGAAGGGTTTTTTTTCATGCGACGATAAACCATCAGGCATGCGCCGGCGAAAAGTAATAAAAAGTAAGTTGAGGGTTCCGGGGTTTCGATGATTCCGCCGAGGTAACGCAGTTTAATGGTATTGGTATCAGTTACCACTTCCCAGTTGTCGGGGTTCATTCCGGCATTTCTGAGAATGGCTTCCCAAGTTGCTTGAGAAATATTCGTAATACTTGTTCTGCTGGGAGAGAAAATCCCCCCTGAAGCACTGAGCAGTGTATAAGTTTCGCCAAGAATGCCTGGGGAGCCATCCCATGAAAATTTGAAATAATTTATGAAAGCTTCTTCGTTGGCGGCGAGCATGGTGATGGATCCAGAGGCTTGCAGGTAATCCACGTTGAAAGTTCCGCTGACCTTTCCGATGTCTAATAATAAGGTGGAGGTGGCACCGACGGTGACGTTTCCGCCGGATAAGATGGTTGTGCCGATGGTTTCACCGGGCGAAAAAGTGCCTTCGGTGACTGATATATGCCCCGCGCTGATGGTTCCGTTAATATTGAGGCGTCCGGAGTCTGATTTGGTGAGTGTGCGCCCAGTGGTGCCCGTGATGTTTCCCATGGTCAGTGTGGTGTTAGGATCCACGTCCAGCGTGAAGTTGTCGGTAAAAGAAATGGAGCGGCCGCTTAAATTTATGTCTGCCGTGGTGTTTAAGGTGGGACGATAAGTGGTTGAACCCGCTGATGAATTGGAAAATTTTAATTCGCCAGATTCGTCGCCGAGATTCGCGTTGGAGGAAATTCTCAAAATTCCGGACATCACTTCGGTTCCGCCGGAGTAGGTGTTTTGGGCGGTGAGGGTGGTAACATTGGTGAAGCCGCTAGTTTTTTTACCGTCCACGGCGACAGAACCTGTTCCGCTGATAATGCCATTAACGACAGTGTCTTTCATAGAAGAAGAGGCATAATTAGTATTTGGAGTGATCGTTAGTTTGTACGAATTAAGGTTGATCGTAGAATTGACCGTTCCGGCAGTGGAACCCCCATAAGTGCCGATGGAAGCGTCGCCAGCCAGGGTGATGGTGCCATTAATCGTGCCGTTTTGTAAACGGATGGCGCCGAGTTGCATATCATTTGATGCGTTCATGGGTTCGGTAATGCCGCTCCCGGAAATTATTACGTTTGCGGTGATGTTCGCTGAAGCAGAACCCCCACGGTTACCGACAAATAATTGTCCAGTGTCCCTGACGGTGATTTCAGTGGTAGTAGGACCGAAATTACCATTTCTCTGCACTTGGAGCCGCGCGCCGTCAATTATAAATTTTCCAGTAAAATTCGTTGCGCCATCGGCATCGTATAAAGTGGAGGCGGTTAAATAAAACATGGAGCCTACGTCTACAGTGGAGAGGTGGCCTTGGCCGGTAAGCATGATCGTTCCGGTGCCGGTGACGTCACCATAAGCGAAGTTTGGAGTATGAGCGGCGGCTCCCTCGGCATCATTGACGTGAAATTCCAGGGTGCCATTTTCTTCTATTGTGAACTTTTTGGTATTTACATTATTTATAAACAGGAGGCCGTCTCCTTGCAGGTGCAAGGTTCCTTCCGAGATGATTGTTCCGCCGGTGTAGGTGCTGGTGCTTAGGATGTTGAACTGGCCGGTACCCGTTTTGGTCACGGTGCCTGTTCCGGAAATGATATAATCGGCCGCGATTCCGTACACGTTGGTTCCTGTTGTGTTAATTATAATATTGTTGCCGGAGGTGTAGACGGATGACGTAATGTCCGTGTCGGTATACGTCGTTTGCGCGAAAAGCGGCAAAGATGAATAGAGAATGATAAACAGGAAGGTGTATAAACTGCCCCCCCCCCCTAATTTAACGTTAAGATTCATTTTTAAAAAACTTTGCCGCATGGCGCACTCCTGTGAAATAGAATAAAGAATGAAATAAGGTGAAAATTATATTAATAAAAAGTGTTATTTTATATCCGATGTACTATAAAATCCGCTTTCCCGGCATTTTGCTTTACTGAAAATGCCGGTGTGTCTGTTGGTGGGCAGGATAAAGCGGAAAATTATCGTGCCATGGATGAAAAAGTTACTAAATTTCGGCGGGTAATTCGTATCCAGCCCGATGTTTTCGAGAAAGCATTTCATTCGCTTGTTCATCATCGAAACGCTCGGCCACGGGATCCCATTTCAGGGAATGCCCGATATACCGTGCGATGTTTAAGATGTGGCATAAAGAAGCGGTACGGTGGCCGAATTCGACATCGGAAATGGGCGTTTCACCGGATTTAATGCAGTTTAGCCAGTTTTCATAATGGTTCTGTTCTTTAATGGGGGATTCGTCAAGTAAAGTTTTAGCGATTTCGGGGGGATTTGTGCCGATGCGTCCACGGAAGATTTCCATTTTTCCCTGAGAACCAAAGAAAATGGCGCCGCCGCGATTTGATTGTTTTCCTGTTTTTGGGTCACCAAGAAGAACGGTAATACCGTTTGCGTAACGGAAAGCTAAACGTGGGGAATTGCAGAGGGAGTTCCCGCGTTTTGAGGATTCGGGTTCATTATAAACGGGAGGGACGAGTTTTTCGCCGGTGACGATGATTTCCACCGGGCCGGTTTCCTGCATTCCCAGTGCCCACTGGATCTGATCCAGGCCGTGAGTCCCCCAGCCTGTCATTTCGCCACCAGAATAGGGGCGCAAAGAAAGCCATCCTGGATTTCCACGGGGAGTGAAGATCTGACCATTATAAGGAACTTTTTCGGTGGGACCACACCACATATCCCAGTCCAGACCATTCGGAATGGGAGATTCGGGCATGGCGGCTAACCATGGACTTTCGTAATTTGCGGCAAGAACTTCTTTGATGGATCCTAAACCGCCCTCACGGATAAATTTACATCCGATTGCGTTGGCACGCTGGCTTCGCTGCTGAGAACCGGTCTGAAAGGTGATCTTATATTTTCTTGCGGCCTGAACCATGAGTCGGCCTTCCGAGACGGTCAGCGACATGGGCTTCTCGGAATAAATATGCTTGCCGGCCTGAGCGGCATGAATGCAGGTCAGAGAACGCCAGTGCTCGGGCGTGGCGGAGATGACAGCGTCGACGTCTTTTCGTTCCAAGACACGGCGATAATCCTGATATGCATTTTCAGGGTCTAAATTAACGGATTTTGCCACCGCGGCGGCACGTGGGAGATAAACGTCAGCAGTACAGATGGCCTGAGCCTGAGGGAGTTTTACGGTGTTCCGAAAGACGAAAGAGCCCTGTCGTCCGACACCGATTCCTGCCACGCCGATACGCTCATTCGCGCCGGGAACGCCGTCCTGCGCCAGGGCACAGCGAGAAATAATCATGGGAGCCGCAAGCGTCGCGGAGGTGATTTTCAGAAAATGTCGTCGTGATGTTTTCATGTTTTTATCCTTTAGTGAAAATAAGTGAAAATATATGGAGAGAAAATAAAATATTATATCCGAACCACGATAAATTTTTCGTGTTTCCGAAATTTTTGCTTCGCTGAAAATGATGCTTTCAGGCTGCACAAAACGGAAATTTAAAGTGGAACCAGTATAAATTAAATTCCGTGAAATAAGAAAACCCGCGGTTTCCGTGTTCACAAGAAACTTAAATTAAAAATGGGCGCGACCTGCCCGGTGCGTTTCCGAGAACGTTACCGCATTTTCTATGTTTTATATTTTAACACGGAAGTAATGGATTGTCCACGGTTTTTTTTCGTCAAAGTATAGCACTTTTTACTCAAAAAAGAGAGAGTATATATAGAAAAATGCACGTGATGAGAGTTCACCCAGACGTAAAAAATTTTTGTTTTTTTGATTTTCGTGCGGCGTGAAGATATGGACTTTCGTGTGGCCGCGCGAAAAGAAAAGTTATTCCCGATACACGATAAAATTCCGTTTTCCAGGCATTTTGCATTAAGAAAAATGCATGCTTTCAGAGCCGCTGAAAACGGAAATTTAAGGTGGAACCGTAAAAAGGAGAATGAGTTAAAATTCAGAGAAAAAAGAGAGAATTACTCAGGAATCGAGGAAAAATGTTTTTTTGCGAAACGGAGAAACTGCGTCCAATCAAAATCAGTGACGCCGTGTTTTCCGGTACGGATATGGTATCCAATTTTTCCACCGACCGAAGTGTTTAGAGGTGGAAGTTTGGAGGGATCCGAGATGTTTCCGAAAGCATCCGTACCGAAAAGTTTATAAACGTCGGCGGCATGAAAAGCGGCCAGAAATTCACCGTAAGGGTCCGCCCAAAGATCTTCCAGGGCGCTGGAAATATAAACGGGGCGGGGCGCGATGAGCGCGATTAATTCATGCTGATCGAAAGGTAAATCGTTCACTTTTGTTCCATACGCATGAAAATTTTTACAGAACCAGTGAGGGAAAGTCTGATTTATTTTACTGACGGTTTCTCCGAATTCCCGACGACTGATCGCCGCACCGCCACATCCAGAATTATTCGAAATGATGATGGCAAAACGTGGATCGCTGGCACCGGCCCAGAGCGCAGTTTTCCCGAGCCGAGAATGTCCCATGAGGATAACTTTTGAAGTGTCAAAAATTTTGTCCGTTTCCATATAATCCAAAGCACGGCGTAAACCCCATGCCCACGCGCTGATCGCGCCCCAACTGTCGGCGGGAGGTGAGATTTCGGGATTTTGTGAAAAATCTGAGGTTTCATTATTTTCGTCTGTCGAGGAAAAATCTTTCGCGTAAATGCCCATGATTCCATGATCTGAAGCTGTTTTGACGTCCGGCTGCACGTCCTGGTAACAAAAAGTCGCCAGGGCAAAACCTTCGTCGAGAATCTTTTTGACAGGCCAGCGCGATTTCATGCATCCACGAGGAAATTTCTGTAAGATTTTATCTTCAGGAATAACGTCTCCGTTTTCGTCGAAAGCATGGTGCGGAAAAATCCCGGGATCTTCATGAATCGTATGGTTTCCATGAAAATTAGGAACTAAAAATACGGGGACGGGTTTTTGTGTATTTTTTGGAATATAAATAAGCATGATAACCGTCTGAGATTCTTTTGCATGGACGCCGGCCGTGCGCGGGAAAGCGATTTCCGCATGCTGACGCACAGAAGCAGAAGCGGCGTCTGGGGTAAGAATCGCCGGAGGTTCATCGGATAAAATGTCGTCCTCCGAGATGCCAGTCACGTCAGAGCTGTCAGAATCTGAAGATTCCAGTTCACCTGTCGGAAGAATAGAATCTCCAGGGTCTTCTTCTTGCAGAGGACTAAAAAAAATGGCCACCTGACGCCGTATGGCGGTTCCGTTCAGGGCGTCAGAATCTTCCTCCATAAGCTCATACGTTACAAAATCTGGATAATTGCCAGCCTGCTGCAGAGATTCTGGTAATTTGCCAAACATTTTTGTTTCAAAAAGATGGTAAATCACCGATCGCTGCGTGTCCGTCCACTGACGTGCAGAGGAAATACGATTTCCTTCCGGAGTCATAAGAGGGTCAGGCAGAACGTACGTCGGGACATCTTTATTATCGTATACGCTGCGTAATCGCGCGTTTTCACTGGCAAAAAGAAAACCGAACATCTTTTCGTTTCCTGGTGTATGGCTCAATAAAAAAAGTATAAAAATAAAAGAGAAAAAATTCCTTTTCATAAAAGGATCCTTTATAAAATTTTAATCGTGATATACTTTATCTTGTTCACAGAGACTTACTCTCTTACAGAAAAGCATTTTTCATTGTCGCAAAAAAACTGAAATTTAAATAAAAAACGATATTTATACGGGTTTCACTTTAAATTTCCGTTTTGTGCGGCTCTGAAAGCCAGGTGTTTTCAGCGAAAGCTTCATGCCGGAGAAGCGAAAATTTATAGTATATCGGGTATAATAAAACTTAAGCGTTTCAAAATATAAAAAATATTAAAATTACTCACACTCTCTGTTTTTTACAATTAAAGTATATCCTTTTTGGAATGCCAGCACAATCTGAAATTTAAAGATAAACCTATTTTTTAAAAAGATTTTACCCTTTTTTAAAATATTACAATTTTTGTTGCAGTGATATTTAATAGTAAAGAGCAGAATAATCTTATTGTGCTTTAATTTTAAAATAAAAAAAGGAGAGCTTAAACTCTCCCTATCAATTTTTGAAAAAAGAAAGAATTATATTAATAAATTACATAATCTTCTTCACTGGGGACTAAATTCAGTGCTTCGAAAGGAAATGTTACGCCCTGATTATCACCGGCCTGAAGGGTAACGGTTTTTGTTTCTTCATATTTTTGGCCATCTCGGACGACGATAGCTTTAATCACATAATCGTACTCATAACCTTCCTGCAGGTCAAAAGAGACGAAAGCTCTGCGGGAGCCTTTCATTTCTGTTAATTGTCCATTTACATAAACTTTTGCGTCCATGGGCACATAAATAGTAAGCAGGCCGCTATTTTTTGCATTCTGAGAATTTTGCAGGGAAGAATAACTTGCGTGGTGAATGTTTACTCCGTCCCGGTGTGTCTGAATCGTGGTGACTGGTGAAGGCTCAATTACCGTGGATTTATTATTTGTGGCTGGTGCCGGAGCCGTGGTCGGAGAAACTGCAGGATCACTATTTTCATATATAATCTCTGAACCGTCATTTACTGTCATACACGGATCTTCGATACATGCGGGCACACAGCAGTCAGACCATCCAGCGCAGCATCCTCGGCCAAAAACCCAGCGAAAAGGAGCAAATAAAATTCGGCGAATCGGTGCCGGACGAAAACATGGACCACAGGGATCAAAGCACGGGGAACATGTGAAACATGGATCACATGTGGCGATACATGGATCACAGCATGTCGAAATACATGGTGATGGCAGACATGGATCACAGCAGCCAGCACCTATAATATGGCGCGGTCCACCATAAGCATGGATGCCCCACCACGCAGACGCCTGGGTGCATGTGAAGACTGACGCCGCTAAAACCATGGACGAAACGACAATTTTCCATTTCATTATCATTTTTAACTCCTTTTTCCTTTTATTTTGTGACTCAGGGGGGGATGTTTTGTACAGAATTTTTGGTTTTTCTGAAATTCTGCCGGTGTACCTCCTCTGGTAAACACACCGATATAAACCATCTTCCATAATTCCTTTCCGTTATCGGATTTTTTTATACTCGAGAACATAAACTTTTATGGTAAACGGATAATTGGAATAAAGCGTAAAGTTTAACAAGATGCGTTCTGTTTTTTGTCCTTTAATGAAAATGTCAGATTTTAAACTTCTTACATTTATTTTTGTTTTAAAATTAACGAATTTTGCAGCCATAAAAGAAACATTTTAGTGAAACAAAAATGTTTCCGGAAGCAGAGGAATTCATAACCGGAAGCGAGAATTAATGAAAATGTATCAGATTCATGCTGGTTCTCGCTCAAATTTTATCTTTATTTAGTTTTAAAAGCAGGCATCTTCAGCGAAGTAAAAATGCTGGAGATGCGGAATTTTATCGTGCATCAGGTATAAATGACTTAATAAATTTAAAATGGGTTAAAAATTTTTTACGGTCAAAATTTCTGAAAGCAAAAATATCAGAAAAAAAATTTATTTCATAAAAAATTTTAAATTTTTCCAGAGTTTTGTGTACATGAAACTCTATCTGTTTTTGCGCTCAGAAAAATAGATGAAGGGTCTGTAAAATGAGCGAAAAGAGTGGTTTCGGATAATTGTAAAAGTTTTTGTAATTCGGTTATTTGCGAAGGATGGCTTATATGTATAAATTATAGCACTTTAGAAAAGAACTGTACAGAGGGGGAGTTTTTATTCATGCCAGTTTTCTAAAAACCAGGAAGTCGGACGTACAGAACGTAAAAATATGTGAGAATGCCAGTTCTTGCAGATTTCATGAGGATTCGGTTTTCCATGAAAAACGACAATTTTTGTTTCGGTACCGGGATATTTTGCGGCCATGAAATAACCTAAAGGAAAAGTACGCATACAGTGCGTTTTAAAACTTTTACACCAGTCGGCATCCCAGTATTCGAGAACTCCTTTTTCATGCATCGCGAAAGAAAGAAAAGCCTGCTCGTTTCGAAAGTTTTTTTTGATATTTTCTCGATTTTCATAAAAACGGTGAAGCACATCTGGATGTTTTCCGATTTCAAAACGAAAAACAGAGGAGTTTCCGATGATCGTGCCATGAAGATTCCAGTCTTTTATAATTCTGAATTCTCCAGGTACCGTAAAAAAATCATCCAGACTGTTCAGAATGACGACATCTAAATCCAGATACAGAGCGGGACCAGAAAGATCGGCGAGTTTTTCTTGGAAAACCGTGAGTTTTCGCCAGCCACGTTCTGGATCATGCTGGTTTAATTGCATTTCAGGTAAAGGAAAGGTCTCCACTTCCGGATGAATGTTCTCCACATTATCGGTAAAACATACAAAACGGTACGGTGGAGTTAAGTGGCGTTTTACCATGGCCGCTAAAATATTTACATATTTTGCATCGTAACGATTTCCCCATTTCATACAAATAATATTTTTCATGCTCATTATTTTTGCTTCTAAATAATAAATGGTAATGGTTTAAAATTTTGTGAAAAAAGTTTTATACCCGATGCACTATGAATTCCACCTTTTCGATATTTTTTATACCCGATACACGATAAATTTCCGCTTCCCCGGCATTTTGCTTCGCTGAAAATACCTGCTTTAAGAGCCGCACAAAATGGAAATTTAAAGTGGAACCAGTGTAACTAAAAACATATATGCTTTTGTGCAGGTTTTCACTGCAGCAGGCATTTATATCTCTGCTGGAATTCTAGATAAATAATTAAACTGAACTTTAAAAAAGGAAATGGGAGGGGTTATTTTTTAGTGAATTTTCGTAAAAATTCAAAATTTCATATAATTGTCACCGTAACCATAATGTTCCACGACATAATCCACATCTTTATCACCACGACCACTGAGGTTTACAAGAATTGCCCCGGTTTTTTTCTCTTTTGCGTATCTCATGGCGAAAGCCACCGCATGAGAACTTTCCAGAGCAGGAATAATCCCTTCATAACGTGAAAGTTTAAAGAAGGCATCCACGGCTTCTTCGTCTGTCGCGGAGGTGTAATGAATGCGGCCGACATCTCGTAAATAGGCATGTTCAGGACCAACTGACGGATAATCCAGACCGCTGGCCACGGAATAAACGGGTGCGGGTGAACCGTCCTCATTCATCAGTACCTGACTGACGAAACCGTGGAGAGTACCTTTTGATCCATAACTCATGGTCGCGGCATGATCACCTATTTTTTCTCCTCGTCCCAGCGGTTCCACACCATAAATATCCACAGGATCATTCAAAAATGGAATGAACATTCCGATCGCGTTACTGCCGCCACCGACACATGCACAGATGGCATCAGGAAGAAGGCCTGTCATTTCTAGAAACTGCTCCCGGGATTCTTGGCCAATTACCATCTGAAAATCTCTGACCATAAGGGGGAATGGGTGGGGACCTAGCGCGGATCCGATACAGTAAATGGAATCTTTATAACTTTTTGCATAAGATTCAAAAGCGGAATCCACCGCTTCTTTTAAGGCTTTTAACCCGGTACTGACCGGAATAACTTTTGCACCAAGAATTTTCATTCGCGTAACATTCGGAGCCTGTTTCGCGATATCCACTTCTCCCATGTGAATTTCACATTCCAGACCGAAAAAAGCTGCGGCTGTGGCCAGCGCCACTCCGTGCTGACCCGCGCCGGTTTCTGCGATAATTTTCTTTTTCCCCATGTATTTAGCTAAAAGTGCTTCGCCCATGCAGTGATTAAGTTTATGGGCACCGGAATGGTTCAGGTCTTCCCGTTTTAGGTATATCTGTGCTCCACCGAGTTTTTTTGAAAGACGTTCACAGTGATAAACAGGGGTGGGGCGTCCCTGGAATTCTCGGCGTATTCTGCGTAATTCATTAATAAACTGAGCAGAATGACAGATGGTCTGATATGCTTGCGTAATTTCAGTGAATGCTTCCTCTAATTCCGGAGGTAAAAATACGCCGCCATATTCACCATAATAACCCTTTTCGTCAGGATGATTACGCAGGTATGCTCTAAAACTCATAAAATGTCTCCATGAGATAATATGTTAATTTAACAGGAAAGTTTATGATTCCTAAAATCATTTCATATAAATTATATATTTATTCCCTTAATACACCAGCTTTACTTCCTGGTATTTTGTATCAGATGTATGATTAACTTTTATTTTTAGCTAAAACTTATTTTACATTTTATACCTGATGCGTCATAAATATCACAGATATCCGGCGTTTTAGTTTTCACTGAAAGTGACTGCTTTTAGAGCCGTATAAAATGAAAATTTAAAGTAAAACCGGCATAATCTCTCTGAAAATACCTGTCAGAAAAAGTGCATATAATGGAATATATTAAAGTGGGATTAATATATAAAGTATAATTTTTTATCTTTGGCCGTCAAGTAGAGAGGATGAAAATCTGGTATTACCTTAATTATGTACCACGAATCGCCAGAAAAATTTATATACCCGATACACTATAATTTTTGTTTCCCCGGCATTTTGCTTCGCTGAAAATGCCTGCTTTCAGAGCCGCGCAAAACGGAAATTTAGTATTATACCAGGTTATATACCGTATATCATTTTTATTATGCGGTGCAAAAATCTGCTCTTGACGCTAATTCTGTTTTTTATTATGGTATCTTATGATGTTTTAAGAAAATACAGAATACGTGATGCAGGCCTCTTATTTTACCTCTGATAAATTATGTATTTACTTTCAGGTGTTTTACGACGTATGAAGTCTGTCAGCAGCACAGTTACACCCAGCAGAAAGAATTTAAATTTTTGCTTTATGTGCATTTAATGAGAAGGGTATTTTCATATAAAAAACGCTGAGAAAATGAAATTTTTAGCGTATTTATACTGGTTTCACTTTAAATTTCGAAAAAAGTGTATATTAAATTTTGTGGATGAGATATTTTTTTAATTTGTTTAAGAACCTTATTTCGTTTCTATTTTTGTAGATAGGGTCAGAATTATGAGCCAAAGATATGTACAAAAAACGCCATATAATGTTCCATTCTTTTTTATGGTATGTGTGGTGGTTTTTTTTGTGGGGTGCCAGTCTCATCCATTAAGTCGTGGAGCGTATGTAGGGCCAGGAGGCTCTTCGGCTCCTGTTTCTGCGGGAGATGTTCGGGGTCAGTCACGGCAGCCTGTGCCTGAAGGTACTGCGACCAGTGTTCCTCTTTTTGCATCTCGGTCTGTGAAAGAAGATGCAAGAAATCGTCGAATTATTGAGACCGCTACTGGCCGGCCTGTCGCGGCAAGACCTGTTTCTGTGGATGATCTTATCGCTTGGCGGCAGGCGAATGTTCCGCCAGAAGCAATTATTGTGCATATTCGGACACATGGAGCATATAAACCTCTGTCGCCACAGGAAGTTTTGACGCTCCAGCAGCGGGGGGTGCCGCAGGATGTGATTCGGACGGCACAAGAACATCCATATCCTAAAGTGAACGCCCCGCCGGCTCCACCGAAAAAATCTTCTTTGTCTGGAAGTATCGCTGATGATCGTGGCCGGTACGTTATTCCTCCACCTGCGGCTGGAGGAATGGCTCGTACGGAAAATTCGGTGCCAATTTATCCCTCTTATGGTCAGGAAGTTATGCCGGGACGTTCTCCGAATTATGTGGGAGATGTTTATCCGGGAGGAATGATGGGTGGTGGGGATATAATGTATGGTGGCGCAATAAATGGAGGAATTATTGACGGTGGAGTGTATATGGAAACGCCACAGGGACTTATTTTGATGGATGGTGCTTACGGTGGATGCTGCTCTGGCTGTCCGTGATTTTTTCCTGACATATACTGGTTCCACTTTATATTTCTGTTATGTGCGGATCTAAAAGAGGCATTTCCAGCGAAGCAAAATGCCGGAGAAGCTGAAATTTTGAATGTATCGGGTATAAGAGCTGGTATGGTACGGAAAATGAAAGAAAACCACTCAGTATGAAACGGGAAGAAATCAGAAGAAAAACTGAAAATGAAGAATCAAAATATTTTTATTACTGGTGCCACAGGGGGAATTGGCGCGGCGGTCGCGAGGCGTTTTAATCAGACGAAAAACAGATTATTTTTACATGGATTTATGAATCGTCAGAAGATGGATTCTCTGCTGAATGCACTTTTGACGGAAGAAGAGATCTTTTCTGAAACAGAACGGAATAACAAGAAGCAAGAAACAAGAATTTTCCATGGTTTTTTTGATCTTTCGGATGTTTCACAGCAGAATGCTTTATGTGAAATGGCCTGGAATTCCCTGCCTGGTGGTGTGGATGTGCTGATTCAGTGTGCGGGAATCGATATTCTTACACCGCCTGCGAAATTTTTTACATATGAAGAAAAATTAGAAAAAATGTTGGCGGTGGACGTGGTGGCCAGTATGCGAATCGCACGGAATATCGCTTCTAGAATGATGGCCAGCAAAAAAAAGGGAGTTATTATAAATTTTGGTTGGGATGCGGTTCAGCGGGGAATCGCTGGTGATTCGGCAGAACTTTTTGCCGTCACAAAAGGCGGAATTATGGCTTTTACGAAAAGTTTGGCGCAAAAAATAGCTCCGGATATAAGAGTAAATTGTGTCGCGCCTGGGTGGATATGCACGGAGTGGGGGGAACGCGCCCCGGAAAACTGGAATAAATATGTGATGGCGGATTCTCTGCTCCAGCGCTGGGGGACTGCAGAGGAAGTGGCGGATGTGGTTTTTTTTCTGACTTCAGAGGCGGGAAAATATATAAATGCACAAATTATTGAAGTTAACGGTGGTGTGAATACAAAAATGAAATAATGAAATGTATCGTAACTTCAAAAAATGATTTCTTGAAATTTTTTGATTCTTTTAAAATTTTTCTGTATATTTTGTCTGAAAACTGATTTTGAGGACAGTCTCTGAAACGCAGTAAAATGGTATTTTTTGAGATTTTTACTGTGTACGAAAAGTGAACCACTTCTTATTGGTGTGCATTTTAGATACCAGGATTATAATTTCTTATCTTTTAAAATTTGTACCAGGTTTAGAAATAAAAATAGTGGACCGAAGTGTTTTTGTGCATAAAAATGTGAGGCCAAAACGAAAGGAATTTATTTTTTGGAAAAGATATTCCATATCTTGAAAGGCTTTTAAAATTCGTGTATAGTGATATATACACTGGATACTATATAATTTTTGCTTTCAGGGCATTTTGCTTCGCAGAAAAAGCCTGCTTTCAGAGCCGCTTACCGCTTAAAGTGGAACCAGCATACTTTTGCTGTAAATGTTATTTTTTGTTTTCGCGTAAATATGGAAATTTAAAGTAGAGACGAGGAATAATCAGAATGAATTAAATGTTTGAGAAAGAGAAATTTGTGTATGTTAGTCATATAAGTCGGTTTTAATTTAATTTCATATTTATGGCGGTCTGTCAATTTTTTAGCGGATCAAAATGCCAGAAAACGATAATTTATATGTGTCCGGTGTAAATGTTTAGAAAAATGTATATAATATGGGAGAATTTCTGGTGGAAGTGATAAAGGTTCGGTGTCCGGCATGTAAAGTGGTGATGAAAGCGAAGATGGAATACGCTGGCCGGGTTTTAAGGTGTCCAGCATGTAAAGTGCCGTTTATTGTTCCCCAGACGGATGGAGAAGGGCGAGAACCACCTGCGCATGTTTTAATGAAACTCGCGGATATGGAAGCTACAAAAAAGGCACAGCAGGAGGAAGAGGCCAGTATTCCGCACGTGGTAATCGATGAAACACCAGCGATAAAGGCGGGGAGTCTTTTACGTCAGCTTCATCGAAAAAATCGGTATATGATTTTAGATAATCAGCGTATGTTGGCGTACTGGGAAGCGGTGAAAGGCTGGCAGTTAAGTACCACGGGAGGTTCTTTAGTGCCAGCGAAAAATAACATGGAAATGCTTCCTCGCCAGGGTGATTTTCGGCTGGTGGAGCTTCAGATGGAAGAGGCCGATGATGGGTTAAAAATAGTTGCTTTACGCATTTATCAGCTGGCGCGGCAGTATACGCTGACGAAATTATCGGGAGATGAAAATGATATTCTCACGACGATTATTTCTGAGTCGGGTCTTCAGCGTTCACAGAAAGATGCCCTGATTCAGGCTTTAAAAACTCTTTTTCTCCGTTCCGCATGGGCGGGTGTACCTAAAATTTATGATTATCTGCTGGGAAATGATGGTCACAGCAGTGAAATTTCCTGAGTTTCCGTGAATGGTAAAGGTGTTTGCCGGCAGATTTTTTTGTATATACTCTGGTTCCACATTAAATTTCCGTTTTGTGCGGTTCTGAACGCAGGCATTTTTACTCGAAGCAAAATGCTGGAGAAGCGGAATTTTATAGTGTATCGGGTATAAAACCATGTAAGGCGGAGAGATTAAAATGATGAAGAAATTTATTTGTAGGGTAATTATGAGAAAATATTTTTTTACATTTTTTTTGCTGATAATGAGTTTAATGCTGGTGGCGTCTGCCGTGGCGGATGTTCGGGTTTCGAAAGTTTTCACGGATAATGCGGTACTGCAGCGAGATGTTTCTGTAAAAGTATGGGGATGGGCAGAGGCTGGAGAACACGTGTCTGTTTCTTTTGCGGATCAAAAAGTGGAGACAAAAGCGGATGAGAATGGAAAATGGCTGATTACGCTATTACCTCTGGTGGCATCCACGGAAGGAAAAGATTTAACCATTTCTGGGAAAAATACGCTGGTTTTTCGGAATGTCGTGGTGGGAGATGTCTGGATCTGTAGTGGACAGTCAAATATGGAATGGAAACTTGGTCAGCAGTCAGGTACACCGGAAGAGGTGAACGGCGATTATAGTTATATTCGTTATAATCGTGCGGCGCATACTCTGGCATCTTCTGCGCAAGAGGAGATAAATACCACAGGATGGAGGGTGTGTAAGGAGGGGGCACAGGCGTATACCACCGCGGTGGGGTTTCATTTCGCGGTACGGATGTTTAAGGAAACGGGAGTCCCTGTGGGGTTAATTGACTCGAATTGGGGCGGTTCTAATATTAATAGCTGGATGCCGGACGAGGCGTGGTTTCTTTTGCCGGAACTGAAGAAGCAGGGAGAAAATATTAAGGCGAATCGCGAAAAAGGGCAAAAAGAAGAGTGTGGTGGAATGTATTACGCGATGATCGCTCCCTGGTGTAATTATGCGATTAAAGGGTGTATATGGTATCAGGGGTGCTCGAATGCTGGAGAGGGTGATTTTTATTATTTTAAGCAGAAAGCCATGATTCAGCAGTGGAGGAAAAACTGGAATCAGGGTGATTTTCCGTTTTATTGGGTGCAGCTGGCGAATTTTCGAGATGCGTCAGATGATCCGAATACAGGACTCGGCTGGACGGCGATTCGTGACGCTCAGACCAGGTGTATGGAAGTGGTAAATACTGGACAGGCAGTAACGATAGATCTTGGTGAGGCAAAAGATATTCATCCGAGAAATAAATATGACGTGGGAAATCGGTTGGCACTTTGGGCTTTAGCGAAAGATTACGGAAAAAAAGTGGAGTGCTGCAGTCCTATGTTTAAGGAGTTAAAAGTATCCGGAAGTAAGGTAACGGTTACGTTTTCGCATGTCGGAGGAGGACTGGTTCTTGGAGAAAAGACGGGCAGGGAGCCGATGAAGGTTCTGGAAGGTGGTGTACTGAAACGTTTTGCTGTGGCTGGGGAAGATAAAAAGTTTTTCTGGGCAGAAGCAAAAATCATAGGAAAAGACACCGTGGAATTATTTTCTGAAGAAGTAAAAGCACCGATTTATGTGCGTTACGCCTGGCAGATGAATCCAGCTGGATGTAATTTATATAGTGCACAGGGGCTTCCGGTCACACCTTTTCGGACGGATAAATAATTTTGAGAAATCAGTTATGCTGAGCGTATAAATGATTATTTTCGTATTCTGTGCCGATGAAACACCTGTTTTTCGGTCTCACTAAACGAAAATTATCTGGTACTACTTTAAATTTTCGTTTTATGTGGTTCTGAAAGCATGCATTTTAAGCTGGGCCTGCAGCTGGCAGGGAAAGCAAAAATGATGCCTATCTGCGGACAGGGAAAGTGAAAATTTATGGTGTATCGGGTGTAAAAATAGAGTCGAAGATATGAATTAAGAAAGTGTTAAGATGAGAAAGGTAAAAGGGTAATGAAAGTACTGGTAACCGGTGGTGCCGGATATATAGGAAGCGTCGTGGTGGAAAAACTCGTAGCGGCGAATTATGACGTGGTGGTTTTCGATAATTTATCACAGGGACACCGCGCGGCCGTGCACCCGAAGGCTGTTTTAGTGGAGGGTGATCTGTCAGATCCAGAGGTAATCGATGAAACGCTGGAGAAATATGAGCCTGCGGCGGTAATGCATTTTGCTTCTTATACCCTGGTGGGAGAGTCGGTGGAAAAACCGTTTCTTTATTTAAGAGAAAATGTGAATAACGCAGGGAATTTACTGGAATGTATGATGAATCATGGAATCCATTATTTCATTCTTTCCAGTACGGCGAATTTATTTGATGAGCCGGAAAAAATGCCTATAAGTGAGAGGGAAAAAATTGTGCCGGGCAGTCCATATGGGGAATCGAAAGCCATGATAGAGCGGATGCTTTACTGGCTGGATCGGTATCATGGATTTCGGTATGCGGCGCTTCGGTATTTTAATGCGGCGGGTGCCACGGAATCTTATGGAGAAGCACATCATCCGGAGTGTCATCTCATTCCTCTCGTGTTACAGGTGGCGCAAGGAAAACGTGAGAAAATCAAGATTTTTGGAGATGATTATAATACACCGGATGGTACCTGTGTTCGGGATTATATTCATGTGGCGGATTTAGCGCAGGCGCATATTCTTGCGCTGGAATCTCTCGTGAAGAAAGGGAAAAGCTGTAAATATAATTTGGGAAATGGTCAGGGATATTCCGTGAAACAGGTGATCGAAACGGCCAGAAAAATTACGGGACATGCGATTCCCGCGGAAGTTGTCGCCCGGCGTGGGGGGGATCCAGATGTGTTGGTGGCCTGCAGTGACGCGATCAGAAAAGATCTGAATTGGAAGCCTGAGTTTCCTGAACTGGAAAAAATAATTGAGAGTGCCTGGAAATGGCATCAGGCACATCCATCAGGTTATCAGAATTCGTAAGTTTTTTTTGAACAGAGAGTGAATATACACAGGTTCTCTTTTAATTTTTTGTTTTGTGCGGCTCTGAAGCAGGCATTTTGGAGACGGTAAAAATGTCCTGGAAGCGGAAAGTTATCGTATATTGAGAATCCTGCGATCTGGAATTAAAATTTATGTCTGACATGTGTTTTCCTTTGTTGTTTTTTTTGAAATCGTGTGTTCCCGGAAGAAAAGAAAATTTTAAGGTGGAACTCAGGTGAATGATGCTCTGTTTCCACTTTAAATTTTCGTTTAGTGCGGTTCTGAAAGCAGGTATTTTCAGCGAAGCAAAAATGCCGGTGAAGTGGAAATTAATAATGTCGGGTATAAGAAGGAGTGGTTTATGAAGAAAGCGTCATTATTTATTGTGTTTTGTATTCTGACCGTGTTTTGTGTGGAAGGAATTCATGCCTCGGAATCTTCCATTAAAAAAGAAGGCTGGGGAAAACTTTCAGATGGAACGGAAGTGGATCTGTATACGCTGAAGAACGAAACGGGAATGACGGTGCAAGTATCGAATTATGGTGGTTTAATTGTTTCACTGACCGTTCCAGATAAAAATGGAAAATCAGAAGATGTCGTGCTGGGTTTCGATTCGCTGGAAGATTATTTACAGGAAGGCGTGCCTTATTTTGGTGCGCTGATTGGCCGATATGGGAATCGGATCGCGAATGGTGAATTTAAAATAGGTGAGCAGACGTATCACGTGACGAGAAATGAAAATGGAATTACCTCTCTTCATGGTGGAAAATCGGGTTTTGATAAAAAAATCTGGAAAGTTAAAGAACTTCAGAGTGATGAGGCTCTCGGACTTTTGCTGACGTATACCAGTCCGGATGGAGAAGAAGGGTTTCCTGGTAATCTGGATGTTACGGTATGTTATTTTATCGCGAAAAAGAGTAATGATCTGCTGATTCTTTATGGAGCTAAAACGGATAAAGTTACACCGATAAATCTTACACAGCACACATATTTTAATCTTCGTGGGGCAGGGAAGGGCACTATTTTAGATCATGTTTTGAGTATTAATGCGGAGGAGATTACTCCGGTGGATAAAAATTTGATACCGACGGGTGAACTTATGAAGGTGGAGGGTACGCCTTTTGATTTCCGGAGTCCGACAAAAATTGGAGAGCGAATCGGTGCAGATCATGAACAGATAAAACTTGGTGGTGGTTATGATCATAATTGGGTGCTGAATCGTTCAAAAGAAGAACTGAGACTGGCCGCGACAGTTTATGATCCAGAGAGTGGCAGAAAACTGGAAGTAAGAACGCTTGAACCAGGACTTCAGTTTTATACGGGTAATATTTTGGATGGCAGCCTGAAAGGAAAAGGCGGAATTTCTTATCAGAAACATTTCGGTTTTTGTCTTGAAACGCAGCATTTTCCGGATTCACCGAATAAGGAGGATTTTCCTTGTACGTTTTTATCTCCTGGTGATCTGTATCAGACGGCGACATCTTTTCATTTTTCCATTCATAAGTAAGAATGTGAAAAGGGAGAATTTTTGTATGTATATATGTTCCTCTTTTCTGTTTCTTCTTTAAATTTCCGTTTAGTGTGGTTCTGAAAGCCCGGCATTTTTAGCGAAGTAAAATGTCGGCGAAACGGAATTTATCGTGCATCGGGTATAAAATGCTGATACTTTTAGAGAAGCAGAAATGGCGGCTGTCGGCGGACCGAGGAAGCGGAAATTTATCGTGCATCGGATATATACTGTTTTTCCATTAAATTTCCGTTTAGTGCGGTTCTGAAAGCCCGACATTTTTAGCGAAGTAAAATGTCGGCGAAACGGAATTTATCGTGCATCGGGTATAAAATGCTGATACTTTTAGAGAAGCAGAAATGGCTGCTGTCGGCGGACCGAGGAAGCGGAAATTTATCGTGCATCGGATATAAATATATCTGATTTTATTTTAAAGTTAAGTTTTATATGGTTCTGAAACCGGCATTTTATTTCTCGGCCTGTCGCGGGAGGAAATAAATGCAGGTAAAGAAAAATTTTATAGTGAATCTTCTATAAAAGGTGGAATAAAAACATTCACAGGAGTCTGGAACGTGCGTCATTTTTTTAATATATATTTTGTGTTTTTTGTTGTGATAATATTTATCGGAGGAATTCTGCAGAAGGCGTACGGAGAGGACGTCTTAAATGTAAAAGGAACTGATACGTCGGCTTCTGCTAAAAATAAAGAGGAAGATTATTTTCAGGATTATCGGATGTTAATAGATACGATCGATCAGGTGGACAGGAATTATGTAAATCAGGTCAGTCGTCAAGAGTTAATAGAAGCAGCACTTCAGGGAGTGATGAAAAAACTGGATCCCTATTCGGATTATATAAGAGCTCCAGAGATGGAAAAATTTCGTGCGTCGGTGGATTCAAAATTTGGTGGAATCGGCGTGCAGCTTCAGTCGGAGGGCGGTAATTTAATTGTGGTGGCGCCGTTACCCGGCACTCCTGCGTATGAAAAGGGGGTTCATTCAGGAGATATGATTTTGTCGATAAATGGTCATTCCGCGGACAAAATTTCTGTGGATGAGGCGGTGGGAATGATGAAAGGAGAAATAGGAACGCCGGTTATTCTGAAACTGAGGCGTCAGGGAAATCCAGAGCCTTTTGAGGTGGAAATCGTGCGTGAGATAATCCATCTGGAAACGGTTTTTGGTTTTGATCGCCGGGAGGATGATTCATGGGATTACTGGCTGGATAAAGAAAATGGAATCGCGTATATTTTGATTTCCACATTTAGTCATGGGACCGCGAAAGAGCTGAAACGAGTGTTGGAATTACTGAAGAATACGGAAGATACATGTCTGAAAGGGCTGGTGCTGGATTTACGTTTTAATCCAGGAGGGATTTTGCCCGTGGCGATCGACGTGTGTGATATGTTCGTTCGGGAAGGGCGAATTGTGAGTATAAAGGGGCGAAATGTGGAAGAGCAGGTCTGGGATGCGAAACCTGAAAATACAGTCTGTGATGTGCCGATGGTAGTGCTTATAAATCATTATAGTGCCAGTGCGAGTGAAATCGTGTCTGCATGTCTTCAGGATCATGGACGTGCTGTTTTGGTCGGAGAACGTACATGGGGAAAGGGAAGCGTGCAGAATGTTATGGAAATGGAAAGTGGGTATGGAGCACTGAAATTAACGACAGCCGGGTACTTTCGGCCGAATGGAAAAAATATTCATCGGGAAGAGGGCGTGGGAGAGTCTGAAGAATGGGGAGTTACCCCGGAAGAGGAAAATGTGGTGCCGATGACGGTGGTGCAGCATTACCGTTTATCGGAGGACCAGCGGAGGCGCCAGGGGTTACGTACTCATGGAGGAGAGATGAATGTCCGAAAAGAAAATATTTTTGAGGATCCTCAGTTATGTCGAGCACTGGAAGTATTACAAAAAAAATTAGGCGGAACCCGAAAAAATGCTCAGAGTGTATTACGGGACAGATTACGAAAACGGCTGGAGTTATCGGATGCTCGTCACGTGCCCCTAAAAGAAGGAGTGTCTTCTTCCACGACTGCTTCATCTGTAACGGAGCGTCTTTCCGCAGTGAATGGTGTGAGGCGTGTAGCGAAAGAAAGTGAAAATGGGCAGGGGACGGGAGCGGTATCTTACGGGAGAAACTCGGCTCCGTCACGATTTTTTCGCAGGCGGTGAGAAAATGCCTGAATGCCGTTTCACTATAAATTTTGTTTTATACTGTTTCCACTTTAAATTTCCGTTTTAAGTGGCTCTGAAAGCATGCATTTTCAGTGAAGTAAAAATGCCGGTAAAGTGAAAATTTATAGTGTATCGGATTTAAGTGGTTCTGATTCATTCCCAGTGAAGCAAAAATGCCGAAGAAGTGGAAATTTATAGTGTATCGGGTATAAAATTTCGTTTTCCGATATTTTTGATACGCTAAAAATGGCGGCTTTTTTAACCGTGTAAAATGGAAATTTGAAGCAGAATTAGTAAAAGAGAAAATCTGGAGGAGAAAAACGTGAAGAAGTATTACTCGGTGGAGAGAATTTCCAGTGCTTTTTCTTCTCCGGGGTGTACGGCGAATAACTGTATCTGAATTGGGATTTTGGAAGAACGAATGACGTTCAGGTACTCAAGGAAAGGTAAAATCTTTTCCAGAGTTAATTGTGCCTGAAGAGGAACATCCTCTGAAATCCACTGTTTTTCCAAGTTTCGGAGATATTTTTCGTCGGTATTTTGCGTGTTTTGAAATATTTTCTCTGCCTGCATGAGATATTTTTCTTTTGCAGCATAATTTTCGAGATCTTTATGTAATTGGCTCATGATTTCATTTTGAAATTTTTGAATTCCTCTCTGTATTTTTTGTGAGGAAATATGTTTATCTTTTGGGATGATTTTTATGAATAATTTTTTGTCAGCTGGGGAAAGATGATATTTAATTTTAAAATGTTTTTCCATTTCAGGAATATTCGTATGGACAGGAGATAAACTGATTTGGCCTGGGGAAATTTTAGGTACGTCGGAATCATGAAGGGCGCGCTGAGATATTTTAAAGGTAATGGAATCTGTGTTTTTTGGAAAAGTGAACTGGACGTTTAATTGGAGAGAAGCATTTTGGATGGCATGAATTATGTTAGCGTCATTCCATGAAAAATAGAATGTGGATGTTTCAGAAATAAAAAGTGTTTTGGAACTGGAAGAGGAATTCACCGCGGAAGGTAAAAATGAAAAAGTAGTTTTTGTCGGAGAAATGTCAGGAAAATCCACGGTCTGAATGAGAAATTCGGTAAAAAACAGTTCCTGAGATTTTGAATGAGATGCCAGTAACTGAAATCCTGCATCAGACCAGTATATAAAATCCCCTTTTGCACGGGGATTTTTTTCTTTTATGGGCAGAAGTATCCATGTGGAGTGCATTTCCCTGAAAATGATTTTTTTTTCCAAAATATAAGTTGTGGCGACAATTTTTACTGCATTTCGAAGTTTCCATAATTCCTGAAAAATTTTATTAATCTCAGGAAGAAGAATCATTCGGCCAGCATCCTGATAAACTGCATTTCTGGGAATTCTTTTTATGAGATTCGCTGCGGTCATGACTTCTTGAGCTGTTATCTGGGGAGTGGTCGGCACGTCCGGTTCCTCATTTTTAGATGTTTTCGTGTCTTTTTGTGTTTCTCCTGTAAGTATTAATGTTTTAAGAATTTCCATCTGCTGATTTTCATTCGTCTGGAATTCTGAATCGGATGTATTTTCTTCATGTGCATCCGAAGAAGGGGGCATGTCTGCCGGCGGAGAGGAGTTTTCTTTCAGTAAAATATTTGTTTTGGCATTATTTTCGTTTTCCGGAATGGTAAGAGAAATGTTATCCGATATATAAAGTTGGCTCGTCCAAAAATAAACTCCTCCGACTGCTGCGACAGAAAATAGAATCAGAAAGAGAAAAGTAAAAATAAACCGTAAATTTAACTTTTTTTGGGGAAATATAGGTAAGGCTGAGTTTTCTGATGTTTTATTTTGCTGAAATTTCTTCGTAAAGAACCACATAAATGGAAATTTTAAAAAGGAACCCGCACACGGTAAGGTGGGAGTGGTGGGATCTGTATTTTCCAGTGGATGATATTTATCTTCTGTTTCTGATAAAACATTTTTTGAGGAAGAAATAGAATCGTGTGTGGACGGATATTTTTTTAAGTTTTCTGAAGATAAAGGAGGTAATGGAGGTGGAAATATCGGTGTTTTAAAGTTTTTTTCAAAAGAATTAGTAATAGGAGGTGAAGCAGAATCAGAGCTTTCTGCAGAGGTGTTTAATGTTTTTGTAATGGTTAATTTGGCGGAAGGTTTTGTGCTGACAGAAAGAGCGGGAGCGTTAAGTGCCGTGGGGGATTCAGAAACGGATGATGATTCAGATATGACGGGAGGGTGAGCCACAGGAGATATTTTAGCAGATGTATTTTGTAAAAAGGATGGAGGGGTAATCTTAAGTGTGGAGTTCTCTAAATCTTTTTGTTTTTTTGTTGTAGTATCGGATGAAAGAAGTAATTTTTTAGCACGACGAATCGCAGATAATTCTTTCAGTGGAAGTTCTGGTGGCGGTAAACATCCTAAAAATTGTGTGATAATAAGCCACTCTTTACGTTCTGGAATGTTTAAAATTTCACACTGTTTTAAAAGATGAGGGTGATAGTGCAGAAAACTTAAAAATTTTCTTTTGTTTTCTGGGGTAATTAAAGAAAAACATTCTTTGATCTGGCAAGAAACATGTTCACAGATATGCGTATACTGCTGAGCTAAATCTCTTAACTGTTCAGCAGATAATTTTGAAGTATTCGCTGTGGCATAATGGATCTGACTAATGATTTTCTCAATTTTTTGCATGATGTAAAGAAACGTTTAACAAAATAATTCGTTTTTTTTGACTTATACCGATTCTCGTTTAAATTTCTGTTTTCACGAGAACACAGCAGACGTGGTGCGTAGCGCCGACGGTGGTTTTAAAAGTGGAAATTTAAAATAGTATGAGTATTATACCATATGCCCGATTTTATACTGGTTTTCTTTTAATTTTCCGTTTTGTGCAGCTCTGAAAGCCAGGCTTTTTTATACGAAGTAAAATGCCAGAGAAGCGAAATTTTGTCGTGCATCGGGTATAAAATAAATTTCAGTACCTGCGGTATTTTTGTTTTGTACCCGAGATACTATAAATTTTTACTTTCCAGATATTTTTGCTTCGCTGAAAATGCTGCACAGAACCCACGTAAAACGGAAATAAAGGAAAACCAGTATAAATGCCTGCGAGCAGAAATTAAATGAAGTCAGAGTGAATGAAATTTACTCTGTTCCTGGTTTAAGATATTCTGTTCTGGGTTTACGTAATAAATATTTATGTGGAGACATATGAATAAAATGACAGTCTTTACAGTTCTGAAGCCAGTTATTTTCTAAAATCGTATTTATGTGCTGTTTTGTCAGCAGCTCAGTTTCATGGCAGTGAAAACATGCTTTGTCTGGAGGATTCAGATTTCCGACAAGAATTTTTTTATCGTCATTCCGCTGACAGTCATGGCATTCTTTACAGGGATTTATTCCAGGTTTCATGTTATGCATCCGGTAAACCGACCATTCTTTGGGACCGGCATGATCCACTTCATTTTGTCCAAAAACGAAACGATATTTATCTTCGCCGATTTCCAGAGTTACCATTCCGATTTCCAGACCCAGCGTGGCGACATGAACATCACCACTAAAACGGTCATTCCATTTTTTCGGAACGCCATTTAATTTTAGGTCTCCACATTCTCCTTTTATGATGAGCCAGACTCTGCTGACGACGACCACCGATTCAGGATGGGGTGCTACAAGAATTCGTCCACTGGGGAGGGTGACTGGTTCTGCACGAAAGGTCTGTGCAGAATCTGATGCAGATAAAAGACATCCACAAGAAATATAAACGGTGAAAATAATAAATCGAAGTATTTTTTGTGAGGAAGGTAATAACATATGAATTATATTTTTGTTAAAATCAGGAAGGAAGGGGCATATTCTAGTATATGTGTACCAATTTCTTTTTTTGAAAATTTATATTTTTGGGGTTCTGGCTGCATTTATATTTTTCTGCAGGATGCTGACAGAGAAGCAAAATACCAGGGAAATGAAATTTTGCAGAGCACTGAGTACAGAACTGTATGAGTTTATTTTATACTGATTCGAAAGATTATTCAAGAGTTTTTAAAAATTTTTTATTTTTATACCCGATATACGATAAAATTTTGCTTTTCTTGCATTTTTGCCGCAGAAAATGCCTTGCTTTCGGAGCCGTACAAAATGGAAATTTAAAGGAAAAGTCGGAGTATATTTCAAAAATGATGGCATTTTTTCAGAGAGTGGAAAATATTTTTGTGTGATTATCAGAATACCGGATGAAATTCAGATGGTTTATCAAAAAAAGAATAAAAGATCGGGCCATAAAAGGCAGCAGAAAAAAAGTTAGAAATCTGATGAGAAAAAAGTTTATTCTCGTATTTCTCCATGAATTGTGATTAAGCACCATTCGATATACCCATTTTCTGTATTAAAAACAGCGTATGCTTTTAACCAGCGTTTCGCTAAAAGATGTGGTGAGGGGAGTGTTTCCAGAGTGGTTTCTAATAAAAATTTATCGTTGGTAGGAGCGCATTTTATAACATTCCATTTTAAAGAACGATAATTCGGAATGGAAGGACGATAATATTTCATTTCGTCGTTCGCCCAGCGTGAGAGTTTTTGTATTCGTTCAGGAGTAATATACTGACGTATTTCATTATACCGCGTGGCGAGTCTTTTTTGAAACTGCTCATACTGAGATTTTGTAAGTTCCTGAGAGGTGGTTTTCCAATTTTTCACAGGGGTAATTTCGTCGTTTTCAGGTAAACTCCAGAGCCAGACGCTGGCATAAGGAGTAAAATTTTTGAAAGGATTTTCTTCTGCGACTGTCCAAAAAAGACAGATAAGACTGGTGCCTAAAAGAAATTGAGAAAAAGTTTTCATGAACTTCCTCCAGAAATAAATTGTGGTTTACTGCCAATTTATTTTAGGAGAAAAGTCAAGAAAATAAAGAAAAGATTAAGAAAATATGGGGTATTTTATGGTTTTTGATTCGTTTCACCTTTTAAAATACGCTGCATTTCCAGCTGAGCTTTCCATGGATGAAAAGCATTCGGATTATTTTTTGCGGCTGCGGGATTCACGGAGCGATTTTTTTTGGTGGCAGCTCGTTTTGCGGAAGTTTCTTCCAGAGTTTTTAAATATTCAGGAGAATAATTTGCTGTACTGTCGATATGGCTGATAATTCCCTCTTTTTGGGGTGCCATCATTTCCGTGGAAGTCTGAGGCGTCATCGTGGGCATGGGTGGAGAAAGGATGGTCATGTCAGAATTCGTCGAAATTATATTACTGGTGGACTGTCCCGGGGTATATGTTTTAGGTGGACGGATAAATTGAATATGTTCACCATTTTGAATCATCATGGTGCGAATCGTGGCGTCATCAATTTCTGTGTCCGTGTTTTTTTCTATTTCCGTACCTGTTTCTTTTGTTAAATTTTGAGAATATTCTGTGCTGACAGTTTCTTTTTCAGTATGGGGAATTCCGTCGTGTGAAGAAGTTTTTGATCTTTGGGGATTTGTGTGAAAAACTTCGGCGGCATCTGGAATTTCGGTGGAAACAGGTTTTGTGTGAGCGGCCGGAGTTACCTGGTGATCTGTATAAGTAGGGGGGGACGGAAGATCGCCTGTGGGAATGGCTGGGGAAATATCCCGAGCGGCATCTGGAATTTCTTTGCTGGTGTATGTACCTTGTGCCGATGTGCCGGGAAGGTAAATCGCAGGCGCAGTTTCTGCATAATCGGCACTATAAAGGTGGAATTCCGAAGGATAAAGATTTTGAGGATATAAATCTGGATGGACACCTTTCATAAGAGAGATGGTGGAGTTATCATTTTGAGAGTAATTTGTGGTTATCGGCTGCAGACCTGTGGGAGTGGGGGTGAGCATGGGAATGGATTTTGAGGGGGGAAGCAGACGGTCGCGAGGGATGACATATTCATTTTTTGCCACGAGATATGTCCATGCGATTAAAAGCTGGTATGTTGGGTAATCCGGGCTGAGAAAAACCACATGGCCGTCTTGGCCGTGTCGGGTGACAGGTTTTCGTAATAAAGGACTGGCTTCAGGATTCTGAAGATTAATTTGGCGCAGTGCGGCATGCATGTTTCGTAATGTGACACGGCTTCCACGTCCGGGACGCAGAAGCTGAAATTCTGTTGGGGTATTCGGTCCATGACATTCTGTGGTTAAACAATTTTTTAGAAGAATAGGCTGAATTTTTTTTGCGAATATCTTGGATACATCGGGCGGAAGGCTGTTCGCCATTTTTTGTAATTCTGTGTTGGATGGTCCCCGGTTTTCTCGTGGATTTTCTTCTGGGACATGCGCTGAAATGTCTTGAGGGGAAAAGATATTTTCCTCGACAGACTGTTCCAGAAGAGTTTTTTGTAATGTGTGGCAGCGTAATTTTAATATTTCCAGTAAGGGAGACGAAACATTTTCCTGTTCCAGCGCCTGAATTTCTGCGGTGGCTTCATCAATTAATTCGTGTTTCAGGCACCATTCGATTAATGTTTGGCGGCCAGAAATGTCGAGAGGGCTAATTTTCTGACGAAGATAACGATAAATTTCGAGAATATCTTTTGCGATAAATTCGATTTGGTCCTGGGGGAGAGTCATACTTCCCTGGGTGAATAAAATATGGTAATTTTTTTCTTGCTGGATAACTTTTCCTTCTAGAATACACTGATTTTTTAGTAAAACACAGGCGTGAGGAGTGATGGGAACATTTTCAGAAGTGGGGGAATGTGTATTCTGAATATTAAAAGTAGGATTTGTGGAGGTATAAGAAGTGGAAGTGGCGGATGGTTGGGAAGTGGAGAGAGAGGGCGAAAAGGTGGACGGGGAGTATGTTCGCGAGTTATTTTGCTGGGAGGGAGATTCGTAGGGCGTGCTGTCGGGGGCAGAGAATGGCGAGGAAAATGACTGGGAATATAAGGATACTGACTGAAAGTACAGAAAGGTACCGAAAAGTATCATCATAAAAAGAAAGGAATATTTAGGAAGTGGTGATTTCATGGGTGTTTTTTGTGTATTCTTAAAAAATAAGGGATGTAAAACGTGGACAGGAATTCGCGAATAAAGTTAAAAATGGAATCCGCCGGACATGATAAATCCTGCATTTACGGAATGGCTTCTTAGGTCCGAATAATATAATTCTCTGGCGAAAGAAAGTCCGATTTCGAAGTATCCTTCATGACGCCGAGTGGTAACCCAACTTCCGCCGAACATAATGCGATAATCGTTATAGTCGACTCGTTCCACTCCGCGGCCATTCATGTGTTTTATGGTCCAGCTTCCTCCGCCGTATTCTCCGCGGGCATAAAGTACTAAATTATTAAAGGAAGACATTTCAGGACGGTACGTCACTTGGGGATTCGGAAAAAGGAACTGGAATTCCCACTGATTGTTGGGGGTCCATATCAGACCACCTGCGGGAGAAATTTTGTAACGGACACGATCCAGGTAATAAACTCCCAGTTTTAATTGGACGTTTGGTGTTAATTTTAAGGAGAAATAACCATAACTTGGGAAACGGAAACTTTTTCCACTGACTTTTCGGAAGTCGGAATAAATGCCGACACTAAAGTAAAGATCAAAATTTATTTCGGTTCCTCCCAAGCATTCTGCTTTCCACTGTGGCTGCCAGGCCAGACCCAGCGAAGCGTCAAAAGTTTGTGGCGGCATATCATAAATATCTGACTGTGGCCCATTCCAATAATTGACGGCAAAACGAGGCTTAAAATATAAAGGGTGTTCTAAAGCAAAAATAGGGATGGTAATTTCACCGTCAAAAGAGAGTCGGAAAAGGCCGAGTTTTTTTCCTCCGTCACTGGATGTGGTGATCCAGGTTAAATCGGTGCCCCAGTGCTGGAATAATCTTGGCCCTGTGGATGTGTCTGAGTCATACTGAAATGGATTAGAGGCGAAAGCTCCATTTCCACTAAAAAGCGGTGGTGATTCCTGTACTGGTGGCATATAGGGATCTTGTATCAGTGCGCTTTCTCCTGGAGGGGCGGGAAGCGGCCATGTGCCTGCTTCTGGCGCTGCTTGAGCATATAAAATTGCAGGCATTTCCAGCATAAATAAACATGGGCAGCTGAATATCATAAAAATAACCCAAAAGGGGTGATTTTTGGTGAAAATAGGCTGTTTTTGTTTCATTTTATATTCTTCCTGATTATGTGTCAGAAAATCTGAAAAAAGGGAGTCTGAAATCTTTTGAAAAGAAAATAACACGATCAATTTTCCAGATATGTTATATTTTTGATTCCCTGAAGTATTCTGTATCCAAAATATTATAGCCTGATACACTTTAAATTTCTGTTTCTCCGACAGTATTTTATTCCTCTGTCTGCCAAAACGCTAGTTTCCGCAGTACATATGCTGGTTCCACTTTAAATTTCTGTTCGGTGCGGCCCTGAATGCAAGGCATTTTCAGCGAAGCAAAATGCCGGAGAAGCGGAATTTTATAGTATATTGGGCATAAAATTAGCACGTTTATTACTTTTAGTGTACCTCTGTACGCGATATACGTTATTTACCAAAAAAAGAAAAAGTGTGCAAGAGAGATTTTCTGAAGAACT
>JAUNBR010000036.1 GCA_030527015.1 Planctomycetia bacterium | reverse complement strand
TGAAAGCAGGCATTTTCAGCAAAGCAAAATGCCGGAGAAGCGGAAATTTATAGTGCATCGGACATAATAATACCTGAAATACCAGAAAAAGTTAAAACCCGATATGAAATTTTTCTGGTATAAGTATAATTTTACCCTCTTTACTGATCATCGCCAGAGTGGTATGCCCGACCGCCATTAACTCACCATCACGAAAAATCTGATATTCATGCTGAATCTTTGCGCGAGTAGTCCTCGTAACACGAACGGTCACATCAATTAAATCATCATAATGTAATGGTTTTATGTACTTACAGTCCACGCTGGCGACTACAAAAAACACACCTTCTTTCTCCATTTCACGATGATTACCACCGTTTAATTTATATAGTTCTGTCCGCGCGAGTTCAAAATATACAAAATAACGAGAATGATGCACCACACCCATCGGGTCACATTCTGTATAACGCACGCGCAGGCGCATGGTATGTTCTGTTAACGCCATCATAAAATTACACTTAAAAAATTAAAAGCCAAAATTTTTATATCCGATACACGATCATTCTGACACTTCACTAAATTTCCATTCCAGAACCCTAAATTTCTGCATTTTCAGTAAATCAAAAATGTATGAGGATAAAAATTCATAGTGTATCGGGTATTATACCCGATATATACCTATTAAATCAAAATACCTCAACTATTCTTTTCGTGAAACATACTTCGTATGAAGTAACTTTTCACTCATCTCACTTAAGGGAACACCAAGAAATTCTTCATAAATTTTTTTCACATCCTGATTTTCATAACTGAGACGAATTTTATCGTTTTTATCTTTTTTGTAAAGTCCGGCCATCCGTTTTTCCAGCGGAGGAACACCATTCACCATAAAAGTAAACGGCTGGCCTCCACCACCGATGCACCCACCAGGACACGCCATGACCTCAACAAAATCCAGTCGCTGATTTTCATTCTCAGGAGACGCTTTAAGGCTCTGTAAGTATTTTTCGACATTTTCCATTCCGTGAATCACTCCGACACGAAATTTTCGGCTGGCGATTTCCACTTCCGCGATTTTCATCCCATTCATTCCCCGGACAGAAGAAAACTGTAAAAATTCCTCCGGGGGATTCTTTCCCGTAATATTAAAATGAAGTGTGCGTAAAACAGCTTCCGTAACGCCACCTGTATTTCCAAAAATAACACCCGCGCCAGATCCACGATTCATTAAATCATCAAAATTTCCATTTTTCAAAACAGAGAGCTGGACACCCGATTCACGCAGCCACCAGCCAATTTCCCGTGTGGTCAAAGCAAAATCCACATCCCGAATCTCTTTTTTCAGAGATGGCCAAAAATGCTCTGACGCATTCATTTCCGGTCTCTGAATCTCGAATTTCTTCGCAGTACAGGGAGTAATCGCGACAACAATAATATTTTCCGGCGCAATATTTTTTTCTTTCGCGAACCATGTTTTTATTACCGCGCCCTGCATGGCGATCGGGCTTTTACATGTCGAAATATGCGGCAGAAGCTCCGGATAAAAATACTCTGCATATTTCACCCATGCAGGACAGCAGCTGGTGAAAAACGGAAATTCTGCCGGCGAAGAATCCGTCTTCCCTGAATGTTTTAGGCGTGTCAGTAATTCCGCCGTCTCCTCCATAACCGTCAGATCCGCACCAAAAGTTACATCCAAAACATAATGAAACCCTAATTTTCTCAGACCGGTAACTATTTTTCGCTCTACATCCGTTCCAGGCTCCATACGAAACATTTCACCTAAAGAAACACGGACAGCAGGAGCAAGAATCGCAACAAAACATTTTTCGTCTCTTCTTGTTTCGTCATGAATTCCTTCTTTCATCAGCTGATGCACTTCTGGAGAATCATATTTCTCCACCAGTGCACCGTCAGGACAAGACAAAATACACTGACCACAGTGAATACATGGTGACTTCTGAAAATTTCCCGCCATTTCCTGCGCTTTCTTCTGCGTGACACAATTTTCTGCACAGGCACCACATGCATGACATCTGCCACGATAATGACGTATCGCAGGATTCGCACGAAAAATTTCCACAGGAAAAGTTTTTTCTGCTTCCGGATTTAACCAGCCATATGCCCCCGCAGGACAAGACGCCGAAAGATAAGCCCCCGAAAGAGTACACGCGGCGACTGGTAATGTGGATTTTAATAACTCACGACGAGAAATCTTCTTTTCTGATTTATCCATGATATACTCTCCTGACGTGAACATGCCTACAAAAATTTTACAAAAATACTCTGATAAATCTCCATGATAAGTTTCTTATACCCATCATTATATCTCTGGCACGATTATACTGCGTCTCCCTCTAATTTTCCATTTTGTGCGGTTCTTAAAGCAGGCACTTTCAGTGAAGCAAAAATGCTGGTGAGGCGGAAATTTATCGTGTATCGGATATAAAATACCCACACCTTTATTCTTCAGATCCCTCATCCGTCTGTACAGAATACTCCACGGTTACATTCGTGGAAATCCCACCTCTGGGAGTAAACGCCGCCTCTAACATTAACCACCGCGGCTGAAGTACCGCCACGAGATCATCTAAAATATAATTCGTCACATTTTCATAAAAGATTCCCTTATTTCGAAAACTCTGTAAATAAAATTTCAGACTTTTTAACTCCACGCATTTCTGCTGCGGGATATAACGAATCGTCATCGTGCCGAAATCTGGCTGCCCCGTTTTAGGACATACCGACGTAAATTCCGGACACACGATTTCGATCGTATAATCTCGCTGCGGATAATTATTAGGAAACGTTTCAAGAATTTCTCGGGGATTTTCACTTTCAGTCATTCCTGCACCTTTATTCAATTATATTTTAAAGTAAATATTTTAAATTATACCAGCTCACATAAAATTTTGTTTCACTGACAAAATACAACTATTTATACCCGACGCACTCTAAATTTCCACTTTTCCCAGTCATCCGACAGAAAGACCGAGGCATTTTATGTCCGAGACACTATAAATTTCCGTTTCTCCAGCATTTTGGTTCGCTGAAAATGTCTGCTTTTAGAGCCGTGCAAAACGAAAATTTAATATAAAACCAGGCATATTTCGCCGAAAATATCGGCAGAATGCCTTAAAAATGAAATTTACAGCACATTATATATAAATTTAATATAATTTTACTTTTTTCGAAAACTCTTGACAAGACACCCCTCTTTCGGATACACTAAAGATTAAGAGGAAAAGAAAAAATATTCACTCTTCCGACAACAATTATCGCCCAAAACAGTGAATTCTGATGAAATCCGCCGCATAAACCATGGAAGATCAGAAAATTTTTATTTTCTTGTTATATGTCGTATCCTGCCTTACTATAAAATTACGTTTCACGCGGCCACAAAAACAGGCGTTTCAAGCAGCGTATATACTGTGAAAAAACAGAATTTTATAGTGCATCGGGTATAAAAAACTTTAAAACAGGAGTACCTTTATGTTAAATCGCCGTAAATTATTAAAAACAGTCACCGCCGCCGGACTGGCGTCCGTCCTGCCCTTAACCCACCTTTCCGCTTTCACCGAAGCTAAAAAACATAACATAAAACAGTCTGTCTGCCTCTGGTGTTATAATGGATACTTAAGAAATAAACAGATTTCTTTTGAGGACTTTTGTAAATTTTGCCAGGAACTCGGCCTAAAATCGATCGAATTAACGGGCCCTAAAGAATGGGAAACGATGAAAAAATATGGACTGATCTGCGCCATGTCGAACAGCCACAGTATTCCACACGGCTTTAATCGCCCCGAAAATCATAAAAATTTAATCGAAAAAGTCAAAAAAAGTATCGACGAAACCAGCGCAGCAGGATTTCCTAACGTAATTTGTTTCTCTGGAAACTGTAACGGTATGGATAAAAAAGAAGGACTGAAAAAATGCGCAGCTGGCCTGAAAGAATTAATGCCTTACGCAAAAGAAAAAAAAGTCGTCATCTGCATGGAATTTCTGAATTCAAAAGACCATAAAGATTATATGGCGGACAGCACAGAATGGTGTACTGCGCTGGTAAATGAAGTCGCCTCCGACCATTTTCGTATTCTTTATGATATTTATCACGCCGCCATGATGGACGAAAATCCATTAAAAGATATCGAGAAACATCACCTGTGCTGGGGGCATTATCACACCGCCGGATTCCCTGGCCGCGCGGAAATCGACACAAAATCTCAAAAATTAGATTACGCTGAACTTATGCTCGCGATTTCCACATCCGGTTACACGGGTTTTGTCGGCCAGGAATTTTGTCCTCGGCGCGACGCTTTTCAGAGCCTGAAAGAAGCAGTGGAAATTTGTAATATTCAGAATCCAGAATAAATTTCAGATTTCTTGTAACTAAGAAAGTTTTTGCTTTCATATAAAATTTTATTTTATACCGGTGACGCCCACAAAAACAGACGTTTCTTTCTGCAGCGCAAAATGCCCAAAAGAAACGTCTGTCATGCTTACACTTCCATGAAAACCTGAAGTCTCTTAAAATTTTATTTTGAATGCCACGAAAACAGATATTTTCAGCAAAAAATACCCCAAAATATATAGGCCCGATGCACTATAAATTTCCCTTTTTCGGCATTCTCGCTTCACTAAAAATACGGTTTTTATACCCGATACATTATAAAATTTAGCTTCACCGGCTTTTTTGCTTCGCTGAAAAGCCTGCTTTTAGAGCCGCACAAAATGAAATTTTAAATTGGAACCAGTACAGAACTGCACAAAACAGAATCTTAAATTAAAACCAGAGTATAATTCATAGGAATACACACCTGTATAAACAGACATTCACAGACATACGCAGATAAACACGTTTATAAACGGACACATCACGCACAAAAAAGGGGAAATTCATCATATCTCGGGTATACACCCACCACAAAAATTTCCCTCTCTGAATCAAAATACGTCTTTCGGGCAGCGCCTTTCCTGCTCTTTTTTCAGATCTTTCTGACACATCCGTATTTTCTTTTTATCCCCGATACACTATAAAATTCTGCTTCACCTGCATTTTACTTCGCTGAAAATGCAGGCTTTCAGAGCCGCACAAAACGGGAATTTAAAGTGGAATCAGTATACTTAATGAATCCTCCGTTTAATCCACACCTCTTGTCCCTGGCGCTGGAATCCCCAGCTGACGTGAAATATTTCCCAGTTTTCCAAAACGCGGTTCCAGCGTAAAGAATACACCGAAATTATCCGAGGGACCATCATACGAAACCCCCAGAGTCCAGAGTGCCGACTCCCCGATTCGTGTTACCGAAAGAGATTCGCCGATATTTCCCTTTCCCGAAATGTCGAAAGTCGTCAGGAAAGTAGACGCCCATTTTTCAGACATCCAGTAATTATATCCGATTCTCATTACCACATTATCCACCGGACCAGTAAGATAATGCAGGCTGGTAAAGAATGAGCCACTCCCCGGACGGTCAATAATTGCGCCGACATCTATTATTCGCAGACCATCTGAGAAGAAGTCAAAACTTCCAGAGGTAAATAACGTCAGTCGGTCTCCCACGTGATAACGAAAATCATAATCCAGTAATCCGATCAGACTTCCAAAATTATCTCGGTCTTTATCGGGATAAATATTAAAATTCAGATCAAAAGTCATCCAGTCAATTATTCTTTCACGCCCCGGCATGCCACGTTTTGTCTGCCAGCGGTGATGCATTCCAAAACGCACCAAGATTAAATCGTCTGCCAGTTCCGTGCTCGGGGAAGTAACCCAGCCTCCGAGATTACTTCGAATCGCGTAAGACCGCGAGTCATATTTTGGCGGTATCCGCATTCCACCAAAAATCGCACTCTGCATATGATGACGGAAATCAAGAATTGCGCGATCATCTATTAAATCATAAAGCGGTAAATCATATGCACTCATACTGGCTTTTGACCAGGAAGCCTCCACACGAAATTCCACTTTATGTCTCACACCATGTACATTCAGCAGTTCACTATGAAAATCGAAATGACGCCACATGGGCAGACTGGCACGAATACCCACCTGACCGTATGCACGTTCTGCCGATTCTCCATTTAAATCTTCACCCCAAGCTGCCAGCTCTCCCAGCGCATACGGTACGATTTTTACCGCGCCGGCCTGAAAAGGATATGAAATTTCATGGCGTGTCGACGCACGGTAACCCTTTCGTGACTCAGGATCCCCGGCCTGATTCGTTTCCCACTCTAAAAGATGAAATAAGGCACGATCCGCCGGATCTGTCGGATAAGTATCTGGAAACAGATGCACATACCCCACCTGAGAATATGAACTCCAGCTGAGAACATCCCGAAACAGAGGCTGGCCGATCCAGTAAAACTCTGCCTGCGGAGTACGCTGCGTCTGTGTATGAAAATCATTTACTCGTAAATCCGCCCAGACACTCCATACCCGATTTTCTCTTTCCTGACGAAACTCGATCTGAGTGGCTCTGTCCGGTTCCGTATACCATGAATTCTGAAAATACTCTTCCTGAAAGTTTCGGTCACTAAGAACACCCAGCTGAACTTTTAACTGAATATCATTCGCAAAAATACTGTGATGTTTTCCGATAATCTGATAACGCCATTTCACTTCTGGACGAAGATGGTACCGACCAAAACCTAAATTATCATAACCCGTATCATAAATCCCCCAAAAATCCACGTATCCCTGCCCCGGTCCGGAAAACCACCCGAGTTTCAGATCCCGATCCATCCGGTTCCAGGAAAATTTTGTTCCGAATCCCGGACCACGTTTCGTATAATAACTGGCATATAAATCCCACTCGGTACCCGTCCACGGACGCTGAATCCCAAAAAGTCGGTATGCGTCCACACCTATAATCGGCTGGAAACCAAAAATCGAGTCATGCCTTAACGATAATCGATTAATAATCGTCGTCGGACGTTCCAGAGGAATCGTAAACTGCCGCCAATAAAAAATGGGTATATCTCCCGCCCGAACCACGGCATCCTGACCGATTAATTCATTCGGTCCCTCCATCACCGCTTCCCCGGTGACTGGATCAAGAATCACCATTCCTGTATGTGGATCCACTTTCGGGTGCTGCTGGGAACGGAGCATAATTTGCCCCATCTGGAAACGGTACAGCGGATCTCCCATCCGACTGGTGGTTACGTATGTATTCCGCGCAACAAAAATCCCCTCTTCCGGCACACGAATTTCTTCCGCACGTAAGCGCAGCAGACCTTCCATCTTCGGTAAAGACGTAAAAACTTCTGCCTCCCGGATAATGCCTCGTTTCGTTAAAACATCAAAATACATCCGATCTGCATGGATTTTTCTGTCTCCCTGACGAAATATGACATTCCCTTCCATATAAATTTCCGGTGGTTCACTTTCTTTCGCGAAAGTATTTCCATGAAGCATCGGCGTCTGAGAACTGGCCGGTGCCCACACCACCAGTCGATCGGTGGAAATGTCGATCGTCCCGACTTCTGCTCCGTCCATCCGCCTAAAGATTTTTTCGGTACCATTTACATTCTCTTTAAGGAAACTGTCCGCTCCCTCTATTATCACATTTACTCCGCTATCTATAATTCCGATCCACTGCTGCGTTTTTGGATCACGGAACCATTTAAACTGTAATGGCACATCACTGCGCGGATAAATACTTATACTCTGAGTTCCCGGTGAAGGAACATTCGGATCCAGTCCGGATACATCTCTCCGGGATAAAAAGGAAGAGGAAAGCATTCCCGGTGTTACATGACCCGATGAAAATGTACCTGGGAAACGCTCCATTTCCTCTGAAGTCGGAGGTATCAGGACTCCCCGTGGTTCGGAAGTCGGACTCCCATAATCTCTCTCTTTCTTTTCCCCTGATCTGGAATCTTGCTCTGGAAAAGATTCTGACTCCAGTAATAAATTTCTCTCTCCCGGAAGAGGATTCACACCACGTTCTGTCTCCTCTTGACGATCCGTGATAACACCCTGTAAACTATTTTCTCTTTCCCTGCGAACATCTTCCGTGGACACATCCAAAGAATGTTCTCGCGGCGAAGAATCCTCCAGAGGCAGTAAAACTTCCGGTAAAGGCTCTTCTGACGTATTTTCTTCCGGCAGAGAAAACGCTTCCGGTAAAAGCTCTGTATTTTCGGACCACTGCGTCAGAATAACTTTCACTTCACGGAAAACATGTTTCTCCGCTTTTTTATAAAGGGTAAATGCATCCGAAAATTTTATTCCGTGTAACGCCGTTTTATCGTGTAGCTTTTCATGAGTTTCGGCGTTTAATAAAATCTTTTTTAGTGTGAAAAGCCGCCCACTCCACACGGGAGCATTCACCCGGGAAGTCGTTCCTCGTGCAACAAAAGAAATTCGCGCATCTCCATCCAGATACACTAAAACACGGTAAACGGGCAGAGTATGAGATCCTTCTGTGACAGAATTCCCGATTTTTCGCATCTCTTCCGATAAAACACCTTCCCCACGAATAGGGACTTCACCGAAATCCGCCGCATTTTCATAGGAGAGGCTCTGATCTTCCCAGATAACCATCTTTTGTGCACAGAAAAGATCTTTTCCCTGCCGTAATTTACAATTACCCTCTAAAACATGAATATTATAACTTCCCTGAGAAAACGTCACCGCGCGACAGGCCGTAACCGTCATATCTTCCAGTGCAGCAGTACGTGGAAATGTTATGCCTCCGTCATCCGTTAACGTGGGTACTTTATACTCCGCATGAGTTACCGTGTCATATTCCTTGGCTCTCCAGTAACCTAAATCAGATTCTGTCTCCTGCATTAAAGATTCTCGAGAATCTTCCGGCGTACTTTCCGCCAAAGAAGTTTCGTGAACAGGAACACTTAAAAAATCTTCATCTTTCGATACAGATAAAAATTTTGCCGACATTTCCGAAAATTCACCCATACGCGCCCCGGGAAGTTCTTCCGGTAAATTTTCTGGTATGGAAAACACCGGCACCGGCTCTGAATTTTCATAATCTCCAAGATACGGTAACTCATCTGCCTGACCAGCAGATGCACTAAAAGCAAAAAAACACGCAATAAAAACAAAAAAACTCACGCTGAACAGGTTTCTGTATTTCCATATTTTCCCTGTTCGGATCCGTCCTTTCAGACGTTCGAGAAAGAAGCGCGGAATTAAATTTCGAAAACTTTCACACATAAGTGAACGGAGTATAGAAAAATATGGAATTTTGGGCAAGAGAGAAAACGGCAAAAAAACCGAAGCATAACAGAAAAATTTTTCACGAGAAAAAATTTCACGAAAATACGAAATATTTAAGAAATTTCATAAGATATTCTGTGCTAAATTTCATACCGGGTCATCTTTTTATACCCGATGCATTATAAAATTCCGCTTCCACAGCGTTTTTATACCTGATGCATTATGAACTTCCGCTTCCACAGTGTTTTTATACCTGATGCATTATGAATTTCCGCTTCCACGGCGTTTTTTCTTCGCTAAAAATGTCGGTAAAGTGGAATTTTATCGTGCATCAGGTATGATTATGTTTTAATCTTTCATTTCCCGGCCTTTTTCTTCACCAAAAATGGCCACGGTTTCAGTGAATATCTCCCCGATACACAATAAATTTCAGATTCCTCGGCATTTTTAGCGAAACGCCGGAAAAGCAAAAATTTATAGCATTTCGAGCATATAATGCACCGGGGATAAACTTCCGAATTTATCCACTGAGCGTAAAACATCTGAATTTATCCATCAGGCATATTTTTTCCATAATTATTTTTGCTGGCATACACGCAAAATATTTTCCTCTGTAACAGGGGTAATGATTCCATTTTCCGTGATAATTCCATGAATAAGTTCCGCAGGAGTTACATCAAAAGCCGGATTATATACCTGTACATTTTCAGGAGCAGTCCGCATTCCAAAACCTTTTATGATTTCGGCACGATCACGTTCCTCGATCGGAATTTCTTCGCCACGATGTAACGAAAAATCAAAAGTACTCGTCGGTGCAGCCACATAAAAAGGAATTTTATGCATGGCCGCCAGGCACGCCACGCCATAAGTACCGATTTTATTCGCAGTATCACCATTTCTGGTAATTCTGTCCGCTCCGACCATAACTGCCTGAACACGGCCTTCACACATAACTTTCGCCGCCATATTATCACATATAAGTGTCACAGGAATATTTCTCTGCATCAGTTCCCAGGTGGTGAGTCGGGCACCCTGTAACAGAGGCCGAGTTTCATCTGCGTACACATGAATTTTTTTTCCCTCCGCCACCGCAGTATAAATCACCGCCAGCGCAGTTCCGTCACCGCCCGTGGCCAGCGCTCCCGCATTACAGTGAGTTAACACCCCCATATCATCTTTAAGAAGTGCGGCGCCATGCTTACCGATCGCTGCACACAGACACCTGTCCTGCTGATGAATCTCTTTCGCCTCTGCCAGTAACATTTCCGCCGCCATCCGAGCCGAAAATTGTTCAGGAGTATACATTTTCTCTATTTCTTGCAGCTTCCGCGACATCCGATCTAATGCCCAGAAAAGATTTACTGCCGTGGGCCGACTCTTCCGTAAATAGGAGATACATTTCGAACATCCAGAAAAAAATCTCTCTTTATCGGCATCCAAAAAATCCTGTATGCCCACACATACACCATACGCTGCCGCGATTCCGATCGCCGGTGCACCACGCACACGTAATTTTTGAATCGCCTCATACACCTTTTCCAGATCTCCGCAACCAAATTTCAGTTCCACATATTCCAGAGGTAATAACGTCTGATCTATTAAACATAAAAAACCGTCCGTGCTTCCCTCCCAGCGTATGGACACCATTCTCTCCATCATATAAACTCCTATAAAAAATAAATTTCCAACATACGATATCCTGGTTCCACATTAAATTTCCATTTTGTGCAGCTCTGAAAGCAGATATTTTCAGCGAAGCATAACTGCCGGAGAAGCGGAAATTTATAGTGCATCAGATATAAAATACCTTTTGTTTCATGAACACATAAAACGACACTTTTAAAATAAAATTAGTATGTTCTCTTTTTTTCATTATTTTATTATATATTTCATAATTCACAAGTTCTGTTTTATACTAATTCTCCTTTAAATTTCCGTTTTGTGCAGCTCTGAAAACAGGTATTTTCAGCGAAGTATAATGCCGAAAAAGCAGAATTTTATAGTGCATCGGGAGTATCATTCTTATTTCTGATACACTTTACTTTTTGTTTCACTAAATATTTTTATGTAAAAATATTTTAATAGTTACAAAAAACTATAATTTAAAATATATCTGTTTCTTTATTTTGTGTCAAAATACAAAATTTTTTACTTTTTTTTGTATTTTCTCTTTTTTTCCATTTTTCTATTATAATTTAAGTGAAATTTATATCGAATTTTACGTTTTTACAGTATTTTCTCATACATCTGGCAAAAAAATGCGATAATGTATAATAACCGTGGTCGTTTAATATTTCCTTTTTATACATTTCTAATAAATTATTTCACATTAAAAAATTGTTGTCTGATTTCTACAAAAATGAATTTTATTTACATACAGCTGGTTCTTGTTTAAATTTCCATTTTGTGCGGCTTAAAGCAGGCATTTTCGGTGAAGCAAAAATGCCGAAGAAGCGGAATTTTATCGTACATCGAGTATAAATAATTCATATTTCGTGATCTGGATGAATATTTTCCATCAGAGGAAGTGTGTGGTGCTTCGTTCCTCGACGATTGGGAGTCACGATGAAAAACATTCTCCATTTCACGATTTTTTATCTTCTTTTATATTTTTTTAATATTTATACATTATAAATATTATTAATGAATGTCAAAAACATATCTTTTTTTATTTTCGTTTTAAGCACTTTTTTCTTAACATTTTATCTTATTTATTTCTGTATATATTTTATTATGTACACCACCTGATATAAAATATCTGCTTCTGAAACCATAAAAAATGAAGGATATTTTTCCGTTTTTTCATAAAAAAAAACTTTTTTAAATAAAAAACACGGGACATAACTTGGTTTTTAATGTAAATAGGTTAAAATATTATACGAGAGCTTTTATTAAATTTTCGTTTTACGGTATTTCCCTGCTCTGCAGAAAATTATTGGTCGTGCCTCAAAAAACGAAAATTTATATCCTGTATTTTATACCCGATACGCTATAAATTTCGCTTCACCGGCATTTTTGTTTCGCAGAAAATACCTGGCTTTAAGAACCGCAAAAAACGGAAAATTAAAGTGGAACCAGTACATTATTCACGATATATGAATATTTGCTGCCGGTACTACTTAAAATGAAAATCAGTATAAATATATAACCTGGCATATTTATGGAGATTTTAGTCTGAAAAGAAGAATCTCCGGTCATTCAGAATAAATAAAATTTTTATTAGGAGAGAAAACGTGAAAACCCGTACCTTTCATTTTTATGTGTTTTGTGTCTGTGGACTATGTATTTTTACAGGAATCATGGCCAGTTTTATGACTGCATGGATCCTTTACGGCAGCACAAATAATCGTCCGTTTACGGAAAACGCTCCTTCTGTGGTTTATGCAGATGGATGTGACCGTCTGGAAGGTTTTATTACTTGTGCTGGAACGATCGAAAGTAATGTGGAGGCACTATATGTTTTAGACACCATTAGCGGAAACCTCTCTGCCGCGGTTATGGCCAAAAAAGGAAGTGGATTTCAGGCGAAATATTCCGGAAACGTAACTTCTGATTTACAAAAAGCCATCACTTTAGCAAATAACGTACAAACATCCAAAAAAGGGAAAAGCCGTACGAACACTCTTCGTTCTGTCCAGATGCCTTCCCAGCCAAAATATATTATGACCACGGCGGCACATGATAATTCGGAACGTCGGGGAAATGTCTCTTATGCGTCTTCCGCACTTCATATTACAGAAGTTAATACAGGTATTACGCTGACTTATGTTTTGCCCTGGAATCGAACTGCCCACGCCAGTAATGCTCCATTCACTCAAGAGATTAATTGCATTCACGCGGATCGACTTATTCGCCCCATGCAGACAGAAGAAGAATGATAAATACGGATACTATTTAAATCCATTTTCCTTTACCCTGCTCGGGCAGAATTCCCTGCCAAGTAAATTCTAGGAAACTGAAAACTTATACTGATTCCACTTTAAATTTCCGTTTTGTGCGGCTCTGAAAGCAGGTATTTTCTGCGAAGCAAAAATGCCGGAGAGGCAGAAATTTATAGTGTATCGGGTATAAAAGAGAATCCGAAAAATTTTTCATCATTTTTTGAAGAGAGGAATATAAAAGTGCATTTAATCGTTAACGGAACACCGACAGAAATTCCAGATTCAGTAAAGAGTATCACGGATCTTTTACAAGAATTAGGTTTAGCTGAAAAATTAGTTGCCGTGGAAGTAAATAAAGTGTTAATTCCTCAGACAAGACATTCTGATTATATCCTTTCTGACTGTGATCAGGTGGAAGCAGTCACTTTCGTGGGCGGGGGTTAATCAGCCATTTTTGGAAAATTTAGAAAATCTAAATTTATACTGGTTTTATACTCCATAAATGTATATTTTATTTTCCCGTATTTTTTGTCATGCTGTTTTACTTTAAATTACCGTTTTGTGGCTCTGTACGCAAACATTTTTAGCAGAGAAAAAATGTCGGAAATGCGAAAATTTATAGTGTGTCGGGTATAATTTCTTAAAAATATATAATATTATAAAAATAGAAGGATAATAGATTATGAGTGATCTCCTGTGTATCGGTACACATCACTTTCACAGCCGGCTTTTTGTCGGAACAGGAAAATATGCGACTTATGAATTAATGCGTCAGGCCCTGGAAATTTCCGGAACAGAATGTGTAACTGTCGCGGTTCGCAGAGAACGCCTTTATAATAAAGACGGAAAAAATATTTTAGATTTTATCGATTTAAATAAATATACCATTTTACCGAATACCGCCGGATGCTTTTCTGCAGAAGACGCGATTCGTGTCGCACGTCTGGGCCGAGAACTTCTTACTCAGGCGAAAAATCCTGGCGCAAATTGGGTAAAATTAGAAGTACTGGGAGACACGAAAACACTTTTACCAGATCCTGTGGCGACACTTGAGGCTACAAAACAGCTGGTGGCAGATGGTTTTCATGTTCTGGTTTATACGACAGATGATCCGATTACCGCCCGGCGACTAAAGGAAGCTGGGGCAAAAAGTGTCATGCCTGCAGGAAGTCCGATCGGATCCGGCCAGGGAATATTAAACCCAAATAATATTCGCATCTGCCTGGAATATTTAAAGGAAAATGATCCGGATTATCCTGTAATTGTAGACGCAGGCGTGGGAACCGCCAGTGATGTGGCATACGCCATGGAACTCGGAGCGGACGGCGTTTTATTAAATACGGCGATCGCTCACGCGAAAGACCCTGTTAAAATGGCCCTGGCGATGAAAAATGCCTGTCAGGCCGGTTACGATTCATATCATGCTGGAAGAATTCCACGTAAATTATACGCCACCGCCAGTAGTCCCATGGAAGGAAGAATCACTGAATGACGTTATCCCTCCGGAACTTTTCCGTAAGTTTTTTTCATGCATACTGATTCCACTTTAAATTTCCTTTTTGTGCGCCTCTGAATCAGGTATTTTCAGCGAAACAAAAATGCCGAGAAAACGGAATTTTATCGTGTATCGGGTATACTTTAAATTTCCTTTTTATATGGATCAGAAAACACAGGTATTTCCAGGAAGTATAATACTGGTTTCACTTTAAATTTCCTTTTTATGTGCCTCTGAATCAAGTATTTTCAGCGAAACAAAAATGCCGGGAAGACGGAATTTTATCGTATATCGGGTATAAAATGCCGGGAAAATGAAATTTTATAGCACCTCGGTTATAACATGATGATTCCATTTTAAATTTCAGTTTTATGTGATCAGAAAGCCAGATATTTTATTCCAGACTTATGTAAATTTTCACCTCCGAAATATTTTATTTTGCTGAAAATATCCGCATTCAGAACCACGCGAAAATTTAATTTATACAGCTTCTCCTTTAAATTTCCTTTTATGCGGCTCTTAAAGCAGAATTTTTAGCGAAGCAAAAATGCCGAGAAAGCGAAAATTTATAGTGCATCGGGTATAAGTAGAGGCCGATATATACCCGCACTTTATAAATTCTCACTTTCGTGCATTTCGTGACAGATGAAATCCCTGTTTTCATAAACACGCAAAATTAAAATTTAACGTAAAAACAGCATTTTCCGGTTTCCCCAGTATTTTGTTTCGCAGAAAATGCAGACCGAAAAGTGCGAAATTAAAATTTTTATACAGATACGCCTTTAAATTTCCATTTTGTACAGATCGGAAAGCCGGCATCTTCAGCGAAGCAAAAAATGCCGGGGAAGCGGAAATTTATAGTGCATCGAGGATAAAACATAACCAGATATATCATACAGACATGAAAACACGTATATTATTTTCCATTTTTGTTTTTTTGCTCATTTTCTGCGTACAGACATCTGTTTTTTCGCAGTCTTTACTGGAAATGTCGCCGTATAATATTACTATTATATTAACGGTGGAGCCTAATCAAAATTCTTCTGAAATAACAGCGCATTTAAAATCTGATCTGGAAAACCAGATAAACAGCAGAATCGGCGGTGCTTGGAATGTTACATTTATGGAACCACCTGGTTCGTTGGCGGGAAATATGATAAATAATTTAGACTCCCTGCAGTTCAGTACACTTCCTGAAAACATACTCGGAGGTGATAAAGTTATTTTTTTGGCTGTTCGTTTCATTCCAGATACTCGGTCCTATAAAATTTTTGCTCGGGAGCTGGATGTCAGGATGCAAACATTCTCCTCTATTTACCAAGAAGAGGTGCCTGTTTCCTGGAAACTGGGATCTTGTTTATTTCATTCCATGATGAGTGTTTTCGCTCCGATAAGTATAATTGAATCTCTGGACGGTGAAAAAGTGACTTTACGGGTCAGAGCGGCCAATTTACCCACACCGGAAAAAGGCATTCTGCTGATGAAACCGGGAATGGTCGGAATGCCAATCGTCCGATATAATAATGCGAAAGGTGTGGCGCAAAAAATTCAGCCTGTCATATGGACATTTTTAGTCGTGGAGGAACTTCAGAACAGAGATGTTTTCTGTAAACTGGAAACAGGAATACGTTCTCCGCTGAGTAATCGCCGCCGTGGCCGAATCGAACAGACGGTACTGGCCATCCATCCGACCCAAAAAAGTACCATACTGCGTTTAACTTCACGTCAGGAACGAGGAAAACCTCTGGCCGGTTACGCAGTTTACACTTTAGGAACGTCTGCCTCGGTAACCCCTGAAAATAAAAATAGAGATTTACTTCCAGAAGAATTAAAGCCTGCCGACACGCTGGACAAAAAGACAGGAAAAAAACTTTATCTTGTAGGCCGTACGAATCGGCACGGGGAAATCGAAATCCCGCCCCAAAAAGACTCTCCTCTGGCTCTGGTAATCGTTAAAAGTGGAGCCACTATTCTGGCAAAACTTCCAATAATTCCTGGTCAGGAACCATTTCTTACGGCAGAAATTCCAGATATGGACATGATTCTTGAAACGGAATCTATTAATGTCGGCCTGCAGCAAGAGCTGGTGGATATGGTCGCCTCCCGCCAGATTTATCTTGCCCGGGCTAAAACTTTTCTGGAAGAGGATGATGTGGAAAATGCAAAAAAAATGCTGGCAGAAATTCGCCTCCTGCCGACTCGTGAAGTTTTTGAACGCACAGTTCTGGAAAAACAAAAAGAGTTTTACTCTTCAGAGAAAAACACACAAAAACAGATCGAAAAAATGTTTACGGAAACGCTGGTCCTGATGGCCAAATTTTACGATAATGCTCCTATAAATGAATTGGAAGAACAGATTCGGCTCAGAGAAACGGTAATCGCAGCGGAAAATACGCCACAAAATAAAAAACCTTCTGAAAAATAACCTTTTTTTCTGACGTCACTTTATTTTTTGTTTTGCGTTACCACGCAGAGAAATAAAAAAGAAACTGGTATCATTCCGTTTTATTTTCATGCGTTTTTACCGGCACTTCCATTAAATTTTCATTTTATCTGAGGCACTATAAATTTCCGCTTCTCCGGTATTTTTGCTTCGCTGAAAATGCCTGTTTTAGGAACCGCACAAAATGGGAATTTAAAGGAGAACCTAAATATATGACCACGAAATATGTATTTTTCGCGAAGAAAATGCTGCCGTAAAATGGAATTTTATCGTGTGCAGGCAAAAAGGCTCATACAGCCGGATACCGCAAAAGTTAAAATTTATTAATAAATCGGACACAGAACTAAAATTTTACGTAGTTTCACGGACATCTGAATGAACTTATGTCCAGGTTTTTATGAAAAATTTTTTATTTTTTTGTAAATCCTCTTGACGTAATGACAGACACAGGTGATAATATATTATATCTTCGTTCTGATTTTATTTTTATATTCGAAATTCTATAATTTATCATTTTTCTGTCCTCTGGCAGGCTGGTCGACATTTTTGTTTTACCGAGAAAGTGGAATTTTATATACATCAGGCATAAAACATTTAAATTTATATTAAAATAAAGAGATTATTTTTAATTAAGGAAACAAAAGATGAAACGATTTTTTTTATGTGTCACATTTCTTTCTCTCATTTCACTGACGGGATGTTTTGGAAACAAGAAGCCCTCTCGAATTGAGCCACCATCCGTAAATGCGTCCACGGCTGGCAGTGAAGCGATGAAACTTTACGACAAAAATGGAGACGGGAAAATCAGCGGAGATGAATTGGATGCCACACCTGCATTAAAGGCCTCACTGGCCTGGCTGGACAAAAACGGGGATGGTGGCATCAGCGCAGATGAAATCGCGAATCGCATTAAAGAGTGGCAGGCGGCCAGAGTCGGGCTGCACAGTCCGGCCTTTAGTGTCACGTATAATGGAAAGCCCGTTAAAAGTGGAACGATCATTTTCACACCAGAACCTTTTTTAGGAAGTGCATTTCACCCCGCGACTGCTTCCATTACAGAGGGATCTGCCACCGCCTCCTGTGATGCTGCGGTAAATCCCCCTAATCTCACCGGAATGCCCTGGGGTTTTTACATTATTACTTTTGAAGGAATCTCGAATGCTCCTGAAAAAATGGGTCTGGAAATCGCAGATATTAATCCTGATTTAGCTGAAAATAATTCGTATCAGCTGGAACTGAAAAAGAAATAAATTCACTCCGTGTACTATGATTTCTGCTCGATGCATTATGAATTTTGATTTTTTGGCATTTTATGCATGATGAAACTCATGTTCTTATAATGCAAAAAATGAAAACTGAAATCGAGATACGTCATCAGAACATAAAGGATAAAAAGACATTTACTTTTTATCCTTTTTTTTATCGTCATGCACCCGACGCACGGTAAATTCCTGTTTTCTCTGTATTTTGCACTGATTAAAATGGATATATTTTAGTAACTGAATAAAACGAAAATTTAAAGTGGTTCCAGACATAATTCGAATTTTGCGTTACACTGGCTCTCCTTCAAATTTCCGTTTTCTGTGGTTCTAAACCCGGTATTTTCAGTAAAGCAAAATGCCAAGAAAGCACGATTTTATCGTGTATCCGGTATAAGAAATTTCAGACTGAATTTCTCCACTCCTACTTTTCTCATGAAAAATTTTTGATAGAATAAATCTGTATGGAACATGAAAAACTTTTTTTGAGAAACTCTTTCGAAAACATGGGTACCTCCTTATTTTTACTGGTTCCAGCTCATAATACCAGAACACTATAAAGCAGAACCTGGAAGCAGACAGAAATATCTCATCTTAAATTTTATTTTTCGGGAACATTTATTTTGGCAGATTCATCCACATCACAAAAATCAGCACTCGGATTTTTAACCGTCATTCAGGATGCCACAAAAGGTCTTTTTGGCGGTTACCTGATTTTAAATCCCGCTGGTCGGCCCGTGGAATTTCACTGTACCGCGCCGGTACGTCCGAATCGTGCCCAGCAGATTCTTTACGGTCCCACGCTGGAACCCTTTCTTTATGGAGAGCAGATCGCAAAAACGCTTATCGAAAAATCAAAAATTATGCCGCGCGCCATCTGTGTCGATTTACCCAGCATCATGTGCGTACGGAACCTGTTTTCACTTCCCATTTTACTGGTCTGCGAAAAATCAGGAACGACTCAGGGAAAAGACACTTCCCCTCAGGCATTTTCTAAAGAACCTGAGGCCACGGAAACCGAGTTTCTCTGGAATCATCATCTTTTACGTGCTGCGCACAATAAACCGGAAGATATTCAGGCCATGCAAAAATGTTTGGAAGATCTTTTAATAGATTTTGACCTTCAAGAACCCTTCCAGCGTATTCGGGAAGCGATTTCTGAAGCGCAAAAAGCATGTTAATCGTATTATTTCAGACCGGACGTACGCCATGCAAAAACCCAAATTTACGGGTTTCCATATAAAATTCTTTTTTGCTGCCACAAAAGAAAATGATTTTCTTCGAAATATCCTGGTTCCACTCTAAATTTCCGTTTTCTGCAGCTCGGAACGCCTGTATTTTCAACAAAGTAAAATACCAGGGAAGCGGAAATTTATAATGTATCTGGCATAAAAAATGCCTGGAATGTGGAAATTCATCATGTATCGATGAAACATAACTCGAGAAATAATTCCATCTGAATTATAGCATCCTTAATTCCACCAGGCATAAAATCACTAAAATTCTGCGACATATTTACCTCGAGCCATATTTACGCCAGAAGAGGTGAGCCGATCATCCACATTCCCCATGAGACCCAGAAGACCACCGTAACCAGTGACGCGACACTCGAGACCAGAACAGTTCGTACCGCGACATCTGACGCACCTTCATACATTCTTGCGAACATAATCGGAGTCGTCGCACAGGGCATGGCCGCCTGAATCACAATTATTTTTTGAAGCCACGGATAATCCGGCAGACAGCAGGCAAGTAAAATCATACACAGAGGCAAAATGGCTGCACGCACAAGCAGAGTTCCTATAATAATTTTAACTGTGTCTCTGCGCCTGACGGAACGAAAATTCCCGGCCAGCTCATCATAAATAATTGCACCTATCATAATTAACGCCAGTGGAATCTGTGACATGCCCAGCATATCCAGAGCGGTCATCATTCCCCCAGAAATATAATGACTGAATCCTAAAAAATTCGCCGTAACCGCAAAAAGAATCGCCAGTAACGGAATCCTAAAAAGTTTTTTCCACCACCCCCGCTCCAGGCCACCAGCCATCAGAGGCACAACACACGTCCAGAGTGCGAATTCCAGACCAAGATTAAACACAAAAAGAAGAGTTAACAGTTCATCATTCTCTGGATACAGCTGCATGATTAATGGAATGGGCAAAAACCCATAATTAATCATGGAAACACACGCAATAAACGTCCGTCGCTGCGCCTTATTATGTAATCCCGTTACCACCGCGGGAAAAATGGTAAAAATCCAAGAAAAAAATATCCCTATAATAATTACCGTGAAACCACATACTGGAAATAACCAGAGTGACGAAAAATGTGCGCTGAGATCTGTCCGAAAGATTTTACTAAAAATCAGACACGGATACAAAAAATTAACGGAAAGATTTAATAAAGTTCGATCTGCTTCCGGTGCCAGCCAACGAAAATGTCGCAGCACGCATCCGACAAGCATAATCAAAAAAACCGCCAAAGAAGCCTGAAAAACTGGATTATCCATCTCTCTTAAAAACAGAAATTTAAAAGTGGTCACTGATTACTCAAAACATGAATGCGCACACCACTTCCACAAAATTATCGATAAACACACGCTAAACATGTCCTGCACCGGTATCTTTCTTGCCCCAAACATTTTATACCCCCGCGATTCATTTCATACTGATGCTGCTTTATACCCGATGCACTATAAATTCCACTTCTCCGGCATTATGCTTCGCTGAAAATGCCTGTTTTCAGAGAAGCACAAAACGGAAATTTAAAGTGGAGCCAGTATCATTTTCCATTTTACTCAGCCATAAAAGCAGATGTTTTCAGTAAGGCAAAAAAAGCTGGCCTGTCAGCAGACATGAGAAGTAAAAATTTATAGCGTCTCTGAAAATAAAGTTTCTGGAACCGGTCGGCAGCATTTCAAAAACCGTGAAATGCAAGAAAAAAATTTTATGTGCATCGGGTATAAAAAACACAAAGATTATCCCCGATACACTCTACAAAATTCCACTTCTCCGGCATTATGCTTCACTGAAAATGCCTGCTTTCAGAGAAGCACAAAACGAAAATTTAAAGTGGAGCCAGCATATTTACCGTGTTATTTTTATTTCATCAGACCGTCAGAGATACTCTCTCCGAGACATTTTACACCGTAAAAATACAGTCACTTACTCCATCAAAAATGCCACCATATCCACATGGATGAATCAACAAAAAATCAGGAAACCGGATTTACACACAAAATTTCTTCTGCTGTAAATCCGGAAAACATCATAAAAATTTAAATCGGTGCACTTATTTTTTTTCTTTTAAATCACAGTACATCTGATACGCATGTTCCACCGACTGACCGTGATGCACCACTTCCCGCACCGCCTGAAGCATGGAAACAGGACATTCCGCCTGAAAAATATTCCGCCCCATATCCACACCTGCCGCTCCTTCATTAATCGAATCATAACAGAGCTGTAAGGCATCTTTTTCGGGAATTTTCTTTCCCCCTGCCACTACGATCGGAACAGGACATCCCGCCGCGACATCCTCAAAACCTTCACAGTAATAAGTCTTGACGAACTGACAGCCAATTTCCGCACATACACGAGTCGCCATTCCAAGATACCGGGAATCACGCACCATATCTTTCCCCACCGCCGTCACTCCCAGCGTGGGAATTCCATGACGCACCCCCGCGTCTATACTCTGAGCTAAATTATCCAGTGAATTATGCTCATACTCCGCTCCGATAAAAACCTGCACCGCCATACAGCTGGCATTCAGCCGAATCGCATCATCGATCGCCACTCCCAGACATTCATAACTCATTTCACGGCCAAGAATCGTCGCTCCTGTACTGCACCGCAGGGCGATCGGCTTATTACTGGTCGGCGGCACACAGGAACGTAACGCGCCGCGAGTACACATTAATACATCGGCATATTCTATTAATGGCGTAATCGCCAGATCCATCCGTTCCAGTCCGGAAGTCGGCCCCATAATATATCCATGATCGAAAGCCAGCATCACGGTCTTCCCGCTCTTCTTATCGAACATCCGCGTCATACGGTCTTTAATTCCCCAGTCATATCCGTTTAGACCTTTCAAATAAAATCCTGTACTTTCGACTGGAATATCTACATGAAAATTTTTCGCATTTTTATTTCCTGTTGCGTCAGCCATATTTTTCTCCACAAAATTTAAACTCAAATAAAACTTAAAACACCTTATTCCAGAAATAAATTAAATTCTGGAAATTTCATATTTCCGAAATGTCATTATTTATCATATACAATAAATTTTCCATTTCTCAGATATTTTATTACCACCTGACGTAATATATATATACCAATTCTTCTTTAAAAATCCGTTTATGCAGCTCCGAAACAGGCATTTTTAGTGAGGCGAAAATGCCTGTGAAGCGAAAATTTATCATGCATCCATAAAATCGCGCATCAGATATAAAACAGCATAAAAACGGATTTAAGTGGAATCCGGACACTTTCGCCCAAAATATCCGCTCCCACACGAACACAAAATATCATTTATTGGGAAACCGATATAACTTTCGGAAGAAGATCCTTTACCGGTATCCGTATAAACGCTAAATGTTTTCTCCCATTCAGACACTCATAAATTATACCGACATATTCGTCATCTGCCATGCATATATCCGAATAGCCCGCACACTGACGTTCATCATAAAGGAGACTTCTGACCCAGGTCTTTCCATCATCCAGTGAAAGTTTAATCGTCATTTTAGAACGATTTCCGGCTGACGCAGGATTCGAGAAAAAGAGGGCGTTCGCCACTTCTCCCGCACAAATATTTTGCACCGACAGAAGACTTCCCTGACAGGCGCCTGGTTCCACAAGCGTATTCGCATGTGTCGGATGCTGCGTCCATGTTTTGCCATAATCAGAAGAAGTGTGGACCGTGCGATAATGATTCCCTGTCTGATTTCTCGCGTTAAGCATTAAAACACCATCCGTGGAAAGCTCTGCGACTGTCGACTCAGTACTTTTTGACGCTCCGTTACCTTTCGTATTATTCTCCTTATCCTCACACCGCCAGGTAACACCATTATCTTTCGAATAAATAATATTCGCATAAGCACCACCATCCGAAACACCGTGGGTACTCCAGATCTGAGTCGGAAAAACAAGCGTTCCGTCACGCATGGTAATTCCGTGCCCCGGTCCCTGAAAGATACAATTCTTCCACGAATCATGTTTCACCTGACTGGTAATATCATCATACGTGGTTCCCTGTACGGATCCACTCCAGTTTTCACCGTCTGTACTGCGCGAGAGAATTATCTGCGCAGGAGCTTTCGTGGAGGTACGGATCCCACGCCCGGTCAGACCTGCCACCCAGAACGTCCCTTCACCCGCAGGATCAAAAAGAATCGCAGGATCCCCGACTCCGGTTTCCCAAGTATCTTCCTTTCCTTCCCACGTCCAGTGCTGCGCCAGACGAATTTTCCCCCACGTTTTTCCACCGTCTTTAGATACGATACTCGCCACGTCTATCGGAGTGGACATGGCCAAGTCAGTCGCATTTCGGTAACGTGCGTCAAAAACCGCAACAATTCTTCCCTTCCCGGCCGCGATTCCTGGAATCGCGAAATTATTAGAGGCCTTCTGAGAATTTCCCCGTATGACAGAATCTCCACCTCTGGCCAGCACGATTCCCATCCGCTGGAAGACATACTCACCCGAAGGATATACAGCCCGCGCATCTCCCGGACATTTAATCGAAATGAGCCGCGCCGCGATCCGATTATCGATATTCGCATCATCACTGAGCGTAACACTCAGAAAATACGACACAGTCTTTACATGTGAAATATCCTTCGATACTTCCAGCGTAACTTTCCCGTCCGTATCAGGAACCGCCGCCTCTGACACAAGAGTCGCGCCGGTGGTTAAATCGGCATTTTCCGTTAAAGACGTGTACAGTTCCACCTTCTTTATATCTGCCAGATCATTCGTTTTTGAAAAATCGAAAACGAACTGCGTTCCTTTATGCAGTCCACCTTTCGCACAGGTTACCGTAATTTTCATCACAGCATTCTGCTCAAAACGCTTCAGTACCGGCCACGTCCCCGTGGAGACCGTGTAATCCGTAAAACATGCAGGATAATTTCCACCTTCTTCCAGCAGCAGGTGATCCAAAATAATTCCTGCTTCCGCCGGAGTTTTCCACCGAAACAGAAGGGCTTTTGTTTCGGAAGGAACTGACATGAAAAAGCGTGGAGCCGCTTTTAATGGTTTTCCAGAAATTACGTCTGAACCATCAAAAATTTTCTTAGAAACATTCTCCGGATTTATCGCGAAGACTGAAAACGAGAATGTTTTTTTCTCAGAAAGCCGCCACGCTTCAAAACTCAGAGTACTTTCCCCCTGAGTGGCCTCCGGAAAATTCACCCTCATTATCTTATCGTTTTTCTCATCACCGAGAAGATGAAGTGCCATATCATCCACGTGATTTTTCTTGGCCTTAACACTCCCTTCTTTCGCGCTAAGAGTTCCCATGGGCATTTTAAATGTCGTGACCGACATTCCTTCTTTCAGAGAACTAAAATTCTCCGGTGAATCTTTCAGTGTAACTTCATCAATTATATATCCAGGAACATTCGTTTCCCATTTAAATACCAGAGCACCTGTCCCCGCAGGGATTTTAGCCGAAAAGGGTACGGACTGAGCAGCCATATTCCCTGCGACGATTTTTTCTGAACCATCAAAAATCTGTTTTTCTTCCCCTTCCACGAGTGCATAAACAAGAAAAGTTTTCGTTTTAATATTATTATTCGTCCATCTTTCTGCCAAAAATTCCAAGACTTTTTCACGAGAAAGCGGCCGCGGGAACGTCAGCGTAAAACTGCCCTGTTTATTTCCTTTCAGCTGAAGCGCCGTCCCTCCCACCGCATGATTCCCTGTATAAACACCAAGAGCCCCCCCCGACGCGGTCAGAGTTCCGACTTCTGTCAAAATTTCAGTAAAATTAGAGACATTTCGAAGATCATTAAAATCCGCTGTACCATTCACAAAAGCTTCCGAGCCAGAATCTTTATTCTCGCGGACCACGTTTTCCTCCAGAGCCGACACCTGAAACGCCGCACCCGCGATCTCCGCGAAACAGACGTTTTCGCCACTCAGATTACCATACGTCAGCACGTCTTTCTGTGCATCCGAAACCTTCTTTCCCGAAAGATTTTCGCCGATAAGCTGATCATTCAGCCAGACATAATAACCGCCAGAAGCATTTCCATCCGGATCCACTTTATGCACGATCCGAAATTCATGAAACTCTTTCGTAAAATATCCGGTCATGGGGTCATCCGCCGCGACTTCCTCCAGCGTTTCGGATCCGTAAATATCCAGATTCGTGCCATAAAGCAAGACAGAACCGTTCCAATAAACGGCATTTTCTCCGATTTCCAGCGTACCGGCCATATCTTTCCCATTCCCACAGGAAATGGAAAATCGGTTCTTTTTCGTCAGTTTCGTAACCGTCTCGCCCTTATCCGCCGGATTCATCTTTACCTTAAAAACAGTAACGAATTCTCTCTGAGGTTTAGTCGCTTCCACAGACGAAAACCATTTCGCGGTAAACTGTGCCTGCGCAGAATCCTTCTCTTTTATTACCAAATTTTTTGCAGAGTTCAGTGAACATACTTTCGAAACATCCGCTGTGGTAAAAACCCGTTCTGATTCACCCTTTTTGGATATTTTCGCACACGCCTGGGCCTTATTCGAAATAAAAGAAATTTGTGATTCCAGCTCTGTCATGGGAATCACAGATTCTGAAAAACCACAGGTACGCTGCCCGACTCCCAGTACACGCGCCACATTTCCCGCGATAATAAGTTCTCCCTGAGCTGTCGGATGCGCACCTCCCGGCCCATCCACCATGCTTCCATCTTTCGCGTAAAAACCTTTCGAAATATCATGAAGAAAAACTTTAGATGTTTTCGTGGACCAGGCTTTCGAGATATTCAGCGACTGAAGATATTCATTATATTTCTTATAAGGATACCCGCTTTTCGCTCCCGTTCCATTATTTTTCCCCGTGGGAAGCAGTTTAAACACATGAATTTCGATATTCGGATTATATGTCTGGTATGTCTGCACGATTTCTCGCACCCAGCGTACAGTCTCTCTGACCTTATCTCCGCCGTCATAAATATCATTAATTCCAATTAAAACACAGAGTTTTTCAGGTCTGAGATCTCCATACCGCGACATATACGTTTCGCCCGTATAAGATACCAGACGCCCACCATCATAATACGTATTCGCCGTACCCGTATACGGATTCACCAGCCCAAGTTTTACACACACCGGCCCACGATTCACCGCCTTCCTAACCGTTCCAGGATCTGATTTAAACTGAGAAACCCCTAAAACATTTCCTGAATTTTCCGGATGCCCAGAATACTGGTAAGACCGAGCACTGGCTGCCGCCTCCGAAACATTTTTAAACAGATGTCCCCGATAAATCGGCGTATGCGTTATCGTTACCGTGCCTCTATTATCCCCGTCTGTCATTCCCATGGGAAAAAATGGAACCTCGTTATCCACATAATTTTTGAAAAGCTGATAACGCCATCCAGCGACCGTTCCTGCAAGATACGTTCCGCCCTGGGTAATCGAGTCACCAAGAAAAACGATTCCTTTTCCATCTTTCTCCGAGCCATATGCAGATGTTCCTGAAACAATAAAAGATAATACCAGGATCACTTTTAAGCAAGAAAAACTCATAAAATAATGATTAAAATATGTTTTAATAGAAAATCTCATTTTATCCTTTATAATTTATTATTCTTATACAATTTTTATTATACCTGATACAATTAAAACTCGATACATTCTAAATTTGTCGTTCTCCAGCATTTTTGTTTCACTGAAAATGTGTTCCTGGAATCACCACACCAAAAGGAGATTCAGCATAAATTCCGCGTCACAAATATTTTACGTTTCAGAAACGCCTTTCGACGTACCTGAAAAACATTCCACACTCACAAAATTATAGGGTCATGAAAGCAGTTTTTCTTAATGCAAAATACTATACAAAATGGTAATGTACTGGGTCCACTTTAAATTTTAGTTTTTTGCAGCTCTGTAAGCAGGCATTTTCAGTGAAGCAAAATGCCAGGAAAGTGAAAATTTATAGTGTATCGGGTATATATACACTCCGTGATGTAAATCAGCATCCGTTCATTTTCCTATTTCCCAGAGCATTCTCCCGCCAAAATATGCGCTGCCACACTCATAAGGTATACTCAAGACAGAACATCATATCTGAATACAGAAACAGTACCTGTCCTCAAAATCTTTCTGCACCGAAACAGACGTAACTCTCCGAGTAAATCTTCTTCTGCAGACTTCCTTCCTCAAAAATCGGCCCCCGTGTGTGCCCCCTCCTGAAAATTACCACAGAGAAAGTCCGATCCGCCACGAAATTCCGTTTTCTGAATTCCATCCGCATCAATTTTTTTCTGCCAGACCTCTAAAAATCAGGCTCCACGAAGTGGCCCCCGGATCAGGATTTCCTAAAACTCTGTCTCCCAAATTTCGCGCACGGCCAAATTTCGCCAGCATCTGTTCCGTGGCCTGCGCACCATCTTTCGCAGCATGGGCAGCCCTCTGCAGCATTTCATCGATATCCGTGCCCGTATGTGAATATTCCAGCAGCGCGTCCACTGCCGGTTTTAAAGCATCCATCATCGTGCGATCACCGACATTCGCTTTCGAGAATTTATACATTCCCGCATATCCAGATTCCAGCAGTTTCGCCACATCTCCAGCCGTCATGGCCTCCACATTTTCAGGAATTCCGCCTGCTAAACCTATAAAAAATTGTCCCATTAATGGACCCGCAGATCCACCACCAGCAGACATGGCACCCATTCCCATGGACTTAAAAAGTGCCGCCGGATCAGAAACACCTTTCGTATTCAGCGCATCTTCTGCCTTATCCACGATCCGAACCATGGTCACACCATGATCACCATCACCTGTCGCCGCGTCAAGTTTAGACAGAAGCTCCACTTCATCACGAATATTCTGAAATGCCTTCCGAAATCGCGCCATTAAGTCCGCCAAAGAAACTTTTTCCACCATAATTTCTCACCAAAAAATACTTTTTTAACTCTTTACTTTAATCAGACATTTCACCAAAATATCCTCAGGAAACTCTGATGAAAAATCACGGAAAATATTATGATACACGATAAAATTCCGCTTCCCAGACATTTTGCTTCGCTGAGAATGCCTGCTTTAAGAGGCGCACGAAACGAAAATTAAAGTGGTACCAGTATCCCCATGCACTATAAATTTTCGCTTCACCTGTCCGCCAACAGATAAACACTTTACTTCACGTCCCGCACAGACTGAAATGAAAATGCCTGCTTTCAGAAACACGGCAAAACGAAAATTTAAAGTGGTACGGGCATAACCATACACTCATCAAAAAATCTCACCACGACCACGCAGGCGTTTTACATGGCTGATTCCACAGGTCTATTATTTCATCATCCACTTTCGCGACAATTAACTGAAATCCCGCCGTTTCCTGAACGGTCAGCATTTCACCCGTTTTACAAATCGCGAGTTCCATGTTTTTCCCATCCAAAAATTTCTTCGCGGCACGTGCCACAATTAATAATTCCATCGGCGTGGCAGCACCTGAACCATTCACTAAAACCATAATTTTATCCCCAGCCTGTGCCTTTACCGCGTCCAGCAGAGGTTCCATCATTTTCGCCACCGTTTCATCCGCCGAAAGCATTTTACACCGGCCAGTTCCCGCCTCCCCATGCTGTCCCATTCCAATTTCCATTTCATCATCACCCAGCTCCGCGATAAGCCCACCCGTCTGCGGATGTGTCGCGCCCACCGCCGCCACGGCTAATGTCGCCACATTATCATTAAATTTATTCGCCACCCGACATACTTCGTCCAGACTCCAGCCAAGTTCCGCCGCCGCACCCGCAATTTTAAATAATGGAATACAGCCACCCAGACCACGACGATCCTCGATCGGTGCATCCGCTCCCGGCGCGATATCATCATGTGTGTTTATGCTACGAATATTCTTCAGGCCCTCCATCTCCTCCGCCATCTGGAGCCCCATGGTCCCGTTCAGCACATCTCCCGCATGATTTAAAATCACCAGCAGGGTTCCAGCTGGACGATCCGCCAGCTTCAGACCTTCCAGCACATCCGGTGCTCCCGGTGCAGCAAAAATATCACCCACGACGCTCACGTCCAGCATTCCATATCCCACAAAACCACTTAAGGCCGGTTCATGCCCTGCTCCGCCGAGTGTCACCAGCGCGACTTTATCTTTCGGCTTCTCTTCCACACGACATACCAACTTTTCTTGTTCCAGTTTCACAATTTTTCCTTCTGAAATTACTAAACCTTCCAGAAGTTCCGCTGTCAAATTATCCGGATTATTAATAAATTTTTTCATTACCATACCGTATCTCCTTCTTATTTAATGTAAAAAAATAAAATCTTGTTTCACTGGAAACACATCCATTTTTATTTAACCTTTTTTAATTTACCATACAGCACTCCCCGATTCAAGGGGTGAAAATAAAAAAAGAAAAAATATCGGATTATCATATTCCGATATTTTTTCCCTATTTTTCATTCTGATTTTACATGCATATTTCAGTTTTTTAGTCCTGAATTCTGGTATTCCCTATTTTTATACTGATTCTCTTTAAATTCTGTTTTAAGCACGACCTAAAAACCAGAGCATTTTTAGTAAAACAAAACATCAGACAGAATAAAATTACAGTATACCTGAATTTTATATACCCGATACATTATAAAATTTAACTTCACCGGCTTTTTTGCTTCGCTGAAAAAGCCTGCTTTTAGAGCCGCACAAAACGAAATTTTAAATTGGAACCAGTATATTATAAAATTTTGAAAATAAAATGATTTCCACCATTCATGAATAATATAAGTTCAGATTTCACCTGTTTTTCCAAAAAATGTCAGTATATTTTCAGGAGGCGTTTCCGGTAAAATATTTCCGGATGTGGCCAAAACAAAATTTCCTTCCCGTGCCAGCTGATACATGGCATCCCGTGAAAAACCTAAAATCTCTTCTGGTGTCCTGCTCTGTAATTCTTCCGCAGAACAGATTCCTCCCCAAAATGTAAGCTGCTTTCCAAAATCTCGCTTTACCTCTGCCGCCTGTCCATTCACCACCGTCTGATCCACCAGATTCAGCGCATCCACTCCAGCTAAAATTAAATCTGGCACCAGGGGCAAAATATTTCCCGGCGACTGCCATAAAAATTTAGCTTTCGGTGAAATATGCTCACGAATCACCTGAATTCCCTTTTTGTACAGAGGTAATATAAATTCTCGAATCATCTGAAATTCAATTTGTGTATGTATTTCAGAAAAATCCTCTTCCAAAACAAAAACATCCACGGACGTTCCCACCGCCGACTTTATATTTTCGACTGATTCCAGCCATAATGCCAGCCATTTCTCTAAAAGCTGCTTCGTAAATGTATTTTGTTCCATTAATCGAGATTTCCACAAAGAAATATCACCTCGTCCCAGTCCAGAAAAAAATGGTGACGGTGGCCCCGCTTCCAGCAGTAACGCTTTCTGACTGGTTTTTGAAAAAACGGAGGTGGCCAGCTGGAGCATTTCCCAGTATCTCGAATTTTTTTCAACAAAAATCGCCGGATTTTTCTTCGAAATTTCTGTTTCCAGTTCATCTAAAGTCTGTAAAGAAACACCTGGGCCTTTCATTAAGGGCAGAAACTGAAATTTTCCGCGCGAAAGCAGCGCAAATCGCCGATCTTCCATATCACGAAAACATAAATCTCCATTTAATTCACGTTCCGGATAAAAATCATTCGGTACCAGCACAGGCGTTCCGTCCTCCAGTGCATACGGTTTCCAGCGTTTTCTTGACTGATCGGCAAGACTTTCCACATTTAATAATGCCACAGGTGTCGGCAGACGCAGCACATCACTTCCCACCATGTCTGCCACCGCATCATCTATTTCCGCCAGACAGGTATACACATCATAAACCCGAGTGACCGTTTCCACTCCCAGGCACTGACGTAAACGATACATCGCGGCAGCAGTTATTCCTGTCCGCCGAGTGCCTCCAAAATCTACTGGAATCCGATCAGAAATTTCATGATTTAATGTGGCCAGAACGCGTTCTCGTGAATTCATCCTCTCTCCATGCCCTTAAAAAATTATAATGTACAAAACAAAATGACTCAACAATCATAATAATTATCGCCCGATCCTCCTATTTTAAATTTCCGTTTTATGCGGTTTTAAATGCTGTCCGTTTCCACAAAACAAAAAACGGAAAAGCAAAAAATAATAGGTGTATCGGGTACAAAAAGGTGCAAAAAACACATCTTTACTTTATTTATTTATCCTGAATTTATAATATACTGGTTCCAATTTAAAATTTCGTTTTGTGCGGCTCTAAAAGCAGGCTTTTTCAGCGAAGCAAAAAAGCCGGTGAAGCTGAATTTTATAATGTATCGGGTATAAAATTATGACGCATACAAAAAATTTCAGGTCTCCTCTGATACGGTTCCATTTTTTCTAAAAAACGGTCTTTTTACATACGATAAAAATTTAAAATTTTTGTAATTCTGACAGTTATGTTTACTCAGAATAAAATGATTGTAGCAAAATTACTGGTTTTTTTCAATTCCTGATTCAAAAAATTTGTCTGTAATCTATATTTTTTTAAAAAAATTAAATTTTTATTATTTTTTTCATTTTAATGTAACGATTATAAGGTATTATCTTTCTAAACTGATACACCTTCATCCTTTTTATCTGCCTGCCGGTGCAGACATTTCCCAGTCTCTGAAATTTAAAAAGAGTAAAAGCTTATAATATATATGGAGAAATAAAAATAAAAATTTATGCTTTTTACAAAAAATTTTCTTTTCTCTCACTAAATTCCATAAATCACACATTATTCTAATTTAAAAAATAACTACTTTTTTTACTTTTTTATATCCGATACACTAAAATTCCGCTTTTCCGGCATTTTACTTCGCTGAAAATGCCTGATTTCAGAGCAGCACAAAACGGAAATTTAAAGTGGAACCAGTATTATAAAATTTTTTCTTTCCCATTTAAAAGTATATGGTAAAAAAATTGAATTTATGGATATAAAAATTTTATTCGGAAGAAAACTATAATTTACGCTTGTCAAGAGAGGAAAAGTATGTTAATATATGAAAAATAACTAAAAAGTTCTCCACCAGTTTTATCTTATTTCAGAATTCTTTTAGAGAAACGATCATGTTCACCTATTTATGTCGGCGAATACTTATAAGTTTCGTAACATTATTCATTATTACTATCATTGTTTTTGTGCTGGTGCGAAAAATGCCGGGCACACCGATTACGCAGTTAACTCTGGCGGATCCCAGTCGCGAAATCAGTCAAGAAAACATGGAGATGCTGAACAAAATTTATGGACTGGATAAAGGTCCGATAACGGCTTACTTTATTTGGATCGGAAATATTTTTCAGGGAGACATGGGAACGTCCTTTAAAGAACATGAAAATGTAGCGATCGTCATTTCACGGCGAATCGGCCCTACTCTGCTGCTTTCCATCACTTCCCTAATCATCACATATTCTCTGGCCGTACCCATGGGACTTTTTTCTGTGGTAAATCGCGGGCGGCCATCCGAACGGATTCTCAGCACTACTCTTTATATGCTGTATTCATTACCATCTTTTGTCGTGGCGATCGGACTATTAATCCTTTTTTATCAGCGCTTGGGCTGGCTTCCTCCGGGAATGTTTAGTGATGATTACAGTCAGCTGGAGCCCACATACAAAATACTGGATATCGCGAAACACATGATCCTTCCTGTCCTGTGTTATACTTACGGCACGCTGGCTTCTTTAAGCCGTTTTGTAAAATCGAATATGGAAGAGGTCATCCGGCAAGATTATATTCGTACTGCTAAAGCAAAAGGTGTGGCACCATTAAATATTATCGTAAACCATGCGTTTCGAAACACGTTAATTCCTTTCGTCACCATGATCGGTCTGACTCTGCCTGGACTTTTAGGTGGATCTATTATTCTGGAACAGATTTTTGAATGGCCGGGAATGGGGCAATTATTTTTTAAATCCATCACAGATCGCGATTATCCTGTCATTATGGGAATGATCCTGATGTACTCGGTACTTACTCTGCTGGGTCAGTTACTGGCAGATATTTTGTATGTTTTTGTAGATCCACGCGTTACATATAAGTAAAGATGGATTCATCTTCACGACACACCAAAAATTTCCGTTTCCGCGGCATTTCGAGATGTAAAAGAAAACGTCTGTTTCCACGGACACTCAAAATAAAAATTTATGGTATTCACGACCGATTCATTTCACAGTTTACAGTTTAAATTTCACATTTTATAATTTTATAAAAAATAAAAATCATGGAACAGCAGGAAAGCACGATCATCGAAGATATTCAGCAGTCACAGGTTCCCGCGTCACAGGGTTACTGGCGGGAAACATGGCGGCGATTTCGGCGGCGGAAATTAGCCATGTGCGCTCTGGTTTATGTGTGTATTATGGCTCTCGTCGCGATTTTTTCACCGGCCATCGCGGGCACAAAACCCATCATATGTAAATATAAAGGTCAGATTTATTTTCCCTGCCTGGGATATTTTTTTCAGAGATGGGAAAATCCCATTTTTATTACAGATGGTGTTTTAAATAAATATCCCACGAAACTGAAGGAAAATGATCCGGACAGCTGGGCCATCTTTCCTCTGATGTATAATGATATTACACGGCGCGTGAAAGAAAACGAAATGCCGGGCAGACCTGGAAATCCAGCTTTTGCGAACGGCGTTCCCTCCGCCATGAATCCTTGCGGCACGAACGCTTACGGATATGATGTCGCGGCGATGATGATTCACGGCACACGAATCGCCTTACTGGTGGGTTTTATCTCCACCGGAATCGCGGCGATGGTCGGCATCTGCATCGGTGCACTGGCGGGTTATTTTGGCGGCTGGGTGGATATGATCTTAAGCCGTTTTATTGAAGTGGTTATGTGTGTTCCCACTTTAGTTCTGATTCTCGCCTTTATCGCCATTTTAGAGCGTCCTTCTATTTTTCACACCATGGCCATTATCGGCTTAACGACTTGGCCGGGAATCGCACGTCTGACGCGTGGTGAATTCATGAAACTAAAACAGTCCGAATATGTTACTGCCGCAAGAAGTCTGGGGACGGGTCAGCTGAGAATTATTTTCCGGCATATTTTGCCGAATGCTCTGGCTCCGGTTTTAGTACCGATCACTTTCGGAATCGCGGCCGCGATTTTAACGGAAAGCGGTTTAAGTTTTTTAGGAGTGGGCTCTTCCGTCTCCACCGCCAGCTGGGGAAAGATTCTCAGTGAAGGACGTTCGAATCTCTCCATGTGGTGGTTAACCTTCTTCCCTGGTCTGGCTATTTTCCTTACGGTGCTGGCCTATAATCTGATCGGAGAAGCACTTCAGGAAGCCACAGACCCCCGGTTACGAGAAGCGGGAAAATAATCGCTTTTCATCAGGGATAATCATGCCTGTATTTTCCATTTATACTGGTTCCTATTTAAATTTTAGTTTTTTGCGGCTCTGAAAGCAGGCATTTTCAGCGAAGCACAAAATAAAAATTTAAAGTAAAACCAGTAAAACATAAACCTGTATCACAGCAAAAATACTGGCCTGTCGGTCCGGCAGACCGAAACACAAAAATTATCGTATAAAGAACACAAATTTTGGGCACAACTAAATTTCGGTTTATTAGTTTTGCCAAGTAAAATATAATAGCATGGACTGGAGTTATCATCATGCTGCTGGAAATTAAGAATCTTGAGACGAGTTTTTTCACGGATGAAGGTGTCGCCAGAGCCGTTCATGACGTATCATTTAGCATTCCACGCGGGAAAACCGTGGGGGTGGTCGGTGAAAGCGGATGCGGAAAATCGGTTACCGCCATGTCCGTCATGGGTCTGGTCGCGAAACCGGGACGTGTAACCGGAGGAGAAATTCTGCTGCATCATCAGAATGGAGAAGTGAAGGATCTGCTGAAACTTTCGGAAAAACAGATGAGAAAGGTTCGTGGAAAGCAGATCGCCATGATTTTTCAGGAGCCCATGTCTTCTCTGAATCCCGTATTTCGTATCGGGAAACAGATCTCGGAGGCCATTTTACTGCATCAGCCGGGGGTAACGAAAGCGGATGCGTGGAAACGTGCGGTGGAAATGCTGGATCGGGTCAGAATTCCGGAGCCGCACCAGCGGGCAAAAGAATTTCCACATCAGTTTTCTGGCGGTATGCGTCAGCGCGCGATGATCGCCATGGCGCTTTCCTGTGATCCAGCGCTATTAATCGCGGATGAACCGACCACCGCTCTGGACGTTACCATTCAGGCACAAATTTTGGATTTATTGCGTGAACTTCAGCAGTCGACGAAAATGTCCATCATGATTATCACCCATGATTTGGGAGTCGTTTCAGAAATGGCTGAAGAAGTGGTCGTGATGTATGCTTCAGAAGTGGTCGAAAAAGCAGATGTAACGACTATTTTCACTTCACCCCGGCACCCATATACTCAAGGACTGATGCGTTCTCGGCCTGAGCTGGGAAATGCCTCCGAGAGGAAAGAAACCTTATATACCATTCCCGGCAGTGTGCCGAGTCCTTTAATGTTTCCATCTGGCTGTAAGTTTCATCCCAGATGTAAGTACTGTTTCGAAAAATGTAAGAAAGAAGCACCCGTACTGCGTGAAGTCACTCCAGGACATTTTGTAAGATGCTGGCAGGACGAGGAGAAGTAAAAAATGCTTAGTGTGAAAAATTTAAAAACGTATTTTCCCATCCGAAAAGGGATTTTTCAGAAGACCGTGGGATACGTTCAAGCTGTGGACGACGTAAGTTTTGACATGAAAAAAGGCGAAACACTCGGCCTGGTGGGAGAAAGCGGATGCGGAAAAACCACCACGGGGCGTTCCATTCTGCAGTTAATCCCCCCCTCTTCCGGAAGCATTCTTTTTAACGGGAAAAACATTTCCGGGGCTTCTGATGCCGACATGCGTTCTCTCAGACGTGATATGCAGATCGTATTCCAGGATCCATACGGTTCCATGAATCCACGTATGACCATACGAAATATCGTCGAAGAAGCGCTGATCGTTCAAAAAATTGGTACTCCGAAAGAACGTTTTGAACGTGTCCGTGACGTCCTGCATAAAGTCGGTCTGGATGACACCTGCATTTATCGGTATCCCCACGAATTTTCTGGCGGACAAAGACAGCGGGTCTGTATCGCCCGGGCGCTCATACTAAATCCACAGTTTATCGTCCTGGATGAACCGATTTCCGCGCTGGACGTCTCCATTCAGTCACAGATCATTAACCTCCTGGCCAAATTACGCGACGAACTGGAATTAACTTATTTATTCATCTCGCATGATTTATCTGTCGTCGAGTATTTATCAGATCGCGTCGCGGTCATGTACCTGGGGAAAATTGTAGAAACGGCTCTCGCCTCTGAGCTTTACGCGAATCCCTGTCATCCATATACCCAGGCATTATTATCGTCCATTCCGACCATGGACGCAAAAAAACGAGCGAAACGCATTCTCCTTCAGGGAGATGTCCCCAGTCCGATCCATCCGCCGAAAGGATGCCGATTTCATCCTCGGTGCCCGATCTGTAAAGATATTTGTAAATCAGAAACTCCACCCCTCATTCAGATTTCAGAAAGTCATTCGGTTTCATGCCATGCAGTGGAATAAATACCGTCTTTACCTTCGTGCAGCAAATTATCGGTACCAAAATTTTATCGATAAATTTTTTCATCGAAATTTAACGATTTGGGACCGCCTGCGACTTTTTTTCGGTTTCGTTTTCCTTTTAACGATTCTGGGAGTGATTCTATTCTTTTCCGCCGTCATTTTCATCTTTTTCTCTATTATCGCCTTCTGTTTCGCAACTGTCGTTCTGACCGCATCATGGTTCCAAAGATTTTTTCACAAGAAGCGTACTCCGAATACCGTAACACCTCAGGTACGTGTATGGCAGAGTGATTACGATAAAAATACCTCCACTTCTTCGGAAAATGCGTCTGCCGGCGAGCCAGATATTATAGATGTCGAGGTAACGGAAGTCCCAGGGAACGAACACCCCACGGAGTAAATCTTTCCGTAAAATCTTTC
>JAUNBR010000115.1 GCA_030527015.1 Planctomycetia bacterium | reverse complement strand
ACTTCCTGCGATAATTTGTAATTTTGCATTTTTCCCACTTGACAACGCTTTCAATCTTCGTGATAATTATTATATCGTGCAAATTTTGACAAAACTTTTGCGAAATTTTAAAATGGAATGAGTATATATACCTGTTTCCACCTTACAGATCCATTTTATGCGGCTCTGAAAGCATTTTTTTGCAAAGCAAAATGCCGAGGAGGTGGGGAATTTATCTGTATCGGATATAAAAATGTGAGGTTCAAACGGAAGTGAACAGCTCCTGGAATTCATCTTATTTTTCTGACATGTGAAATTTTATTTAACGCTCTTTGACACGTTCTGATACTGAAAAAAAGTTGCGCGCGGCGAAAGTTCAATTCGTCGGAACTCTGTGTATTTTTCTGGTTCCGCTAAAAGAGGGAGCAAAAATTGTTTACGGGATTCTTCATTCTCCCATTCTCTAATAAAAACGTTTTCGTCAGTAAAAATAAATCCTGCGAATTTCCCGTTTTCCATTCCTTCTTGCAGTGTACTTAAAGAAATATTTCCTGAACTACGACAGGTCAAATTACCCAAAATCACTGCATGAAAAGGGTGATTCGACAGAAGTACTTCGTCCGGAGAAACATATTTTTGTAATTCCACAATCTCTTGTGCGGTAAAGGCTCTGGGATAAATATTCGCGTATGTATAAAATGCGTAAACTGGAGACAGACAACAAATTCCCACGACCGCATAAAGAAATTTATTTCGTAAACCTGCGTTTATTTTTAGCAAATCTACTAAAAACCATGCCAGCAAAAAGAACAAATAACATTTAATCCAGTCGATCGGATAATGATGTCGGGTGTTAATAAACTCCCCCCACTGATATTTTGTCCGCGCAAGAATCGTTACGCCACCAATACCCAAGCCATATAATATTAGCAGCAGTGTAAATGTGTTTGTTTGAAACAGACGATTCAGGGCTACAGAAACTTGGCGCCAATAGAAATAACACAAAATTAAAAGAAACATCAAGACAAGGAAAAATATTCCACATAAAAGAAGAAATATTTTATTTGGATATAACATCGAAGCGTAATACACTCCCTGTCCCCACATCCCTGATAAAAACCAGCGGCAATTTTCCCAAAATCCAACCGTCGAAGGAGGCATTTTATATGGTATTCCCGTCCCGAAGGTCCAACAATTATAAATCAGTAACCAACCGCTGCCACTTAACCAGCCAAGCAACCATAACCCCACACCTTTCACCCCATCACGTAACTTTCCTCGTATGATAAAGAAGTACAACAAATAAATGAATACGGCAAAAAATAATGCCATACCGGCATTTCGAATCGTCCAGGCATAACCTCCAGCCAGACCCGCGATCATAAAGCAGGGAAAACATAAATTTTCTCGCGCGGCGTTTTGGACAGCAAGATAAATCGCGAACAGGGCCATGGTACTAAATAATAAATATGGAGCTTCACTCTGACAATAAAAAGAAAAAATTCTTAGAGATATGACCGTCGGAATCGCGGCCGCGAAAGCATATGGAAATGGCAAATTCATTCTGAAAAACCATAAAATTAACCATAATGCAAAGAAAGAGCAGAGTGTTGCCGTCCAAAACACGGCACTATAAGCAGACATTCCCATTCGGATCAGGGGAGCCGCCAATACTCCTAAACCAGGCGGAAAAAGCCGCGTGGGCACCAAGTGATTTTCTGTATTCCAAATATCAGAAGTAAGATGCGTCCGGCGAGGATTATGCGTAAATCCGTTTCCCGATGCAAAATTTTCTGCATTCTGAATATAAAAAAGAGTGTCAATTGACTCTAATGAATAGCGATTATTTTGACTTAAAATCGCAAAACCTAACCATATAAAAGAAGGAATCAAAAAAAGCAAGACGATCTGTGTCCAAGTATACGGGTTCTCCTTTAGCGTTCTGTTTTGTGCTGCTCTGAAAGCAAGCATCTTCGGCAAAGCAAAAATATCAGGGAAGTGGAAATTTATAGTAGAGCATCGGGAATGAAATTTATTACTTTCGTCAAACGACATTTCAGTTTTCATATCTGTATCCTGTATAAAATTTTTATTTTGTGCGGTTCTGAAAACAGGTTTTTCCGCAAAGCAAAAATGCCGAGGAGGCGGGAATTTATCGTGTATCTGGTATAAGTGCGTAACCTTACGTCTTATTAACAACTTTTGTTTTTCAGTACGGCTCCCAGATTACCTGTTTTGGAAACTTTTGCGTGATTTTGTATAACGATGCACAATAAATTTCCACTTCTCAGACATTTTTTATTCGTTAAAAATGCCTGCTTTCAGAAACTCATAAAATGGAAATTTAAAGGAGAATCCGTATATTTTCTATTTTCTAAATTAAAACTGCAAAACCAAAAGGACACTCACCAGCCATAAAATGCCGCAGATCAAAAATCGTAAATCACTTAAAATCGCATCTACCGGCCCATCTCACCGACCATGGAGACTAACCCATAAATAATGAAACGTTCCATAAAATACGAACGGGACCGTATAAATTAAATTTTTCGTCTGATGCACCTCCACCGTTTCAGATGCCATGGTGTAAAGCATATACGTTATCAGGCACATCGACAGTGAAACGCCCAGTAAAAGATCCAAAAACTCTCGGGAATAATGCATCAAGGAAAGTCGATACCCTTCCTGAACTGAATCCTGCTGCGAGACATCTCTGATTTCCATCCGTCGTTTTCCAAAACCCAAAAACAGTGCTAGTGTAAATCCGCAAATGACGATCCACTGAGAAGGCGTCACACCAAGAACGACGCACCCTCCTAAAAGCCGAAGCACAAAACCTATAGAAATGGAAAACACATCCAAAAGAACCTGATGCCGAAACAAAAAGCTGTAAAAGATGTTATTCAGCAAATAAAAGATACCCGACACCCAAAACCAAAATGGCACAGCACCAAATAAAGTTCCTGTAAAAGGAAGCACCGCCAGAAAAAATCCTAAACACGCGGCCACAGACACAGAAACTTTTCCTGCCGCCAAGGGACGGTTTTTTTTCCGTGGATGTTTCCGATCTTTTTCTCGATCACAAATATCATTTAGAATATATACAGCACTGGACCAGCTACAAAAACAGATAAATGCCAGCCATGCCATGCCCACGGATGAAAAAAATTCATCTCTTTCCAGTACCCCTGAAAATAGCAGAGGTATCAGTACAAATACATTTTTACACCACTGTCGTGGGCGAAGAAGCTGAAAAACGGAAAACATGACACCAAAATATCTGTCAGAAGGAGATAATGTATACCCGACGTACTATAAATTTTCACTTTTCACCGTTTTTCTTCATGGAAAACGTCGGAGTTTAGAAACGCAGAAAACGAAAATTTTAAGTAAAATCAGTATTTCTCTGATAACTATATTTCCTTATATTATATTTTTTATTTAAACTGTCAAGTGCCATTACAAAATTCAATTTTACATTTTTTATCCTTTTGTATCTCCGATAATGGTGTACCTGAGACACCTATCATTTTCGCTTTTCGGGTATTTCATAACGCGCATGAAATGGGAGCTTCCATGGCTGCAGGAAGCAAAAATTAAAGAGGAATTAAGAATATATCAAACTAAAATCATTATTTACGGAAAAAGCTTCGGTAATACCATATGTTGACACACTTTATAAAACGGTGTAAAATACTTTCATTCTCAGTTTACTTTCGTACGGTTTCGCCTGGCGGACATTTCATGTATGGAGTGACTTTTATCTCCCCTTATTTTAGACAAAAGGAATTTTTTATGACACGTTTTTTAATTACATTTACTATTTTTTCTTTGGTTCTGGCTTCCAGCGTATTCTCCGAAGAAGCCAAGGAAACTGACCAGGGTGTTACCGAACTGTCCCAGCAGGAGAAAGAAGAGGGTTTCGTCATGGTCTTTAACGGAAAAAATCTTGACGGCTGGCGCGGCGACACAAAAGGTTATATTCCCGAGAACGACTGCCTGGTCTGTAAACCTGGTGGAAATTTATATTTACCCAAAGATTATTCAAATTTTATTTTCCGTTTCGAATTTAAACTCACCCCCGGCGCCAATAACGGTGTGGGCATTCGCTGCACGCCCGGTAAAAACGCGGCCTATCATGGAATGGAAATTCAAATTCTGGATAATTATGCTGAGGTGTATAAAGATCTTAAGCCTTACCAGTTTCATGGTTCCATTTACGGTGTGGTTCCCGCGAAAAAAGGTGCCACAAAACCTGCCGGGGAGTGGAATACCGAAGAAATTTACGCAAAAGATGGACGTATTAAAGTGACGGTAAACGGGCAGGTGATCGTGGACGCAGACATTTGGGAAATCGAAGAAACCATGGACGGTCAGGAACATCCCGGCTTAAAGAATAAATCCGGCGCGATCGGCTTCCTCGGGCACGGTGACCAGCTGCGTTTCCGGAATATTCGCATTAAAGAACTGGATTAAATCTTTTGATCGCCCCATATACTCTCACTGGTTTTATACCCGATGCACTATAAAATTCCGCTCGTCCGGCATTTTGCTTCGCGAAAATGTTTGCTTTCAGAGCCGCACTAAGCGGAAATTTAAAGTGGAACCAGTATATTTTAACTTTCCGTTTTTTGCGGTCACGGTGTCAAAAATTTTTTTGCGCTTTCATTTCCACTTTCTTTATTTCTTGCGCCACGAAAACAGAGGATTTCATATGACACAAAATGCTAGAAAATCGGAATTTTCACACCGCAAAAACGGAAATTTTTTAGTGCATGGAACTTAAAATCGTCAGAGTTTACTCTTTCCAAAAACATTACCCCTTTTAAGTTTAGTATAATGTATACACTCATTATTTTTGGTGCTTCCGGTGATCTGACATCCAGAAAACTTATTCCGGCACTTTATCAGCTTTTTCGAAAAAATCGCCTGCCAAAATCCATAAAAATTGTAGGGATTTCCCGTTCTTCCTACACTTCAGAAACGTGGAGAGAAAAACTGGGGGAAAGTCTGAAAAAATTTCTGCCTGACGATTTTCGACAAGATTTTTGGAACGCCTTTTCTCCTTCCATTTTTTATTTCGCGGCTGACGTAACACAGGCTGCTGACTTTCCTAAAATCGAAACTTATCTTCAGACGCTGGAACATCACGAAAAATCGCAGCGGGTATATTACTTCGCGACTTCACCCGTTTTATATGAAAATCTCGGCCAACAACTGGCCCACACGTCATGCGTCACGACTCAGCGTCTGGTTATCGAAAAGCCTTTCGGCGTGGATCTGCAGACGGCTCAATCACTGAACGATTCTTTACATGCTCATTTTCGTGAAGACCAGATCTTTCGAATCGATCATTATTTGGGAAAAGAAACCGCGCAAAATTTGCTGGTTTTACGTTTCGCGAACGCCATTTTTGAGCCACTCTGGAACCGAAATCATATCTCGGACATCCAGATCACCGCGAACGAAGAAACTCTCGTAGGCCAGCGTGCGGCATTCTATGAAAAAGCTGGCATCTTACGAGACATGTTCCAAAATCATCTTTTACAGCTACTGTCCCTGACGGCCATGGAACCGCCCGCGCGTTTTGAGGCGGATGCCATCCGCGACGAAAAAGTAAAGGTGCTTCGATGTATTCGCCCCTTCCATTCACCAGAAGAAATTCTCAAAAATTCGATCCGCGGTCAGTATCTGGGATACCTTTCCACCGCGAATGTTGCCCCCGACAGTAAAATCGCCACCTTCGGAGCTTTACGCTTCACGATCGACAACTGGCGCTGGACTGGCGTCCCCTTTTATCTGCGTTCCACAAAAGGTGCAGGATGCCAGACCACACAAATTATTTTAAATTTCCGCCAGCCGCCCCTCACTCTCTTTCAGAAAAACGGAACTCCCGATCACAGTTTTCAGTCGAACCGATTACTGATTCAGATTCAGCCCGCTGAGGGAATACAGATTCACTTCCAGACAAAAGTACCGGATACCGAAATGAAAATTCGCCAGACAGAATTCCAATTTAATTTTGCCGACCGTTTTCCAGGGGAGATGCCCGACGCGTATCAGCGCCTTTTACTGGATGCACTTCACGGTGACGCGAGTCTTTTCGCACGCAGTGACGAAGTGGAAAACGCATGGAAAATTATTGACCCCATTCAAAAAGTCTGGGACGCACCTTCCACTCCTCCACCTTTCCCATATCCGATCGGAACTTGGGGACCAGAAGAATCGGATCTCTGGATTCAGCGTTTTTCACAAAAATGGTTCGACGCATGCCCTGTACTTTCTCCGAATCTCCCTTAAAACTTCCCCGATCCATGACGGGCTTCATTCTTCCTATTTTATATCCGATACACTATAAAATTTCGCTTCCTCGGCATTTTGCTTCGCTGAAACTGCCTGCTTTCAGAGCCGTATAAAATGAAAATTTAAAGTGGAACCAGTATAAGTTTCGGTGAAAATACTTAGCCACAAAAAAACTAGAATTTAACCTCCATTCAGAATCTGTAGCTCCCACTTCCCACTTTTATACCCGATACATTATAAAATTCCGCTTCCCCGGCTTTTTTGCTTCGCTGAAAAAGCCTGCTTTTAGAGCCGCACAAAACGAAATTTTAATTTGGAACCAGTATATTTTCTGAGGTTCTGGACGCATCCATTTTCTGTGAAGAAAAACGCCGAGAAAGCAGAATTTATAGCATATTTATACAGGTTCTCCTTTCATTTCCGTCTCGTGCGGTTCTGAAAACAGGCCTTTCCGCGAAGCAAAAATTTAAAGTGCCTCGGCTCTAAAAGCAGGCGTTTTCAGTGAAGTATACTCATTCCATTTTAAAATTTCGCAAAAGTTTTGTCAAAATTTGCACGATA
>JAUNBR010000114.1 GCA_030527015.1 Planctomycetia bacterium | reverse complement strand
GCTTTTTCACCTGATTCTAAAACCTCTTCCACGCCCGTTCTTTCGCCCGACTCAAAAACCTCTTCCACGATTTTCACATCTTTCACGCCGCCACGACCATCCGGCGTAATGCCGACTGTCACATTCAGATGTTTAGCTCTTTCATACATTCGTCCTTTTTTTTCCTGAACGTAAAACTGACCGATTCCATAATTCACATGAGAACTCCCTTCCCTTTCATAAATCCCGGTAAGAAAAACACCTTCTGTCGGCCGAAAAAGCGTCATTTTATCCATCCGCCATAAACCTGGATTCTCCTCATCTTTCACCATAACAGTATAAATTTTGCTTCCACGTAAAAGCCTGTCACATTTTCCTTCTGATCTCAATTCTTCTTTTATATTCTCCATTTCTACTGAGTTTATAAAATTAAAATCATATCTCAAAATGATATAATCACCCCGAAACATATCCCGCGGATCGACCACTCTTGTGCGCACCACAATTTCCGTCTCAGAACAAAATGGCTGACTATGATAATACACCATTCCTAAAAGAATGATAAACTGGACACTTATCGCGAATATTTTTAACATAAAATTCACCTGTAAAATTTTTAATGTTTCTTACTTCTGACAGACTGTAAAATTTCGGCTTTCCCATGTTTTTCGGTTTCCTGATTTTTCACTCACCACTCGAAAAAAAATCAGGCCAGTTCATTTTCAGAATCATAAATTTTCCGGTATTTCCAAAAATAACACACGCCTATTAACAGCAGCGCACAAAATGCAAAAATTCCAGCCGCATATAACATGGAAGACATAAAAAGCACTGCAAAACGGAGAATCGCCCAAAGAATAAGGTAACACACGCCGAACGCCAACACTCCAAAATGTTCCAGATAAACACCCCTGAAAATAAAATTCAGCGCAAAAAGAACCATCATCCCTTTCATCAGCCATATAACACCCATCTGAAGATCTTCCAGAGAGATACCGCTATTCATACCATAAATCACTCTGCTGACGATTACCAGACTCCACGTAAGCATACATAAAACGGAAACGAGAAGAACAGGCCAATTTTGTTTCAGTATTTTTTTGGTGGCCGCATTACCACTTAACATCCAAGCACCCAAGCATCCCAAAATGCCAAGCATACAGACCAGACAAATCACGTGCAGTACTTCATTCTCCAGAGGAAATGCACTGGCCGCATACGAATAATCCGCGAAAAGATGCGGCTTTCGCCATAACACAGAATCCCAGTATTCATGAAATGACAGCGGTATCAGTCCACCCGCCATGCACAGAGTTCCCACGGTCTGAGAAAATCCGGAGAATACACCCACGCCTTTTGAGTCCGTACTCCGATCACTGCCAGACGCATGAAAAACCGAAGATAACTCAGGTATCATGAAAAGCATAAATCCAAGAAAAATAAAATAAAACGGACCGCAGCCTTCCGTTTCCCAGACCATCGGCTGCAAAAAGAGCCAATAAAAAAATGCCATCACGTAAAACAGACGGACCGTCAAAAAACCTCTCCGCCTTCCCCACCATTCACCGATCAGCACAAAAACAGGTAAGCTCACTGCGATATTCGGGATCCACGGACACATATTTCTCAAAAAACTTGGCCCCATATGATGAAAATCCATGATTTCCATCGTCACCCAAATATATAGTAACGCCACGACAAGAAAATGTAAAATCTGTGTTTTCAGTGTAAGTGCCACCAAGAAAACACCTGCCGCCCACAGCCAGACACCGTCTGGATAATGTGTCACGACATTATATATCTGTGCGATCTGCCAGATGCAGATTCCATATAAAATCCCACCCAAAAAAAACATGACTTCCGAAAAAATCTCTTGGGAAAATTTATGAAATAAATACGCCGCGAAATACGCACCCGTCGTGGAAGAGAAAAGTATGACCAGTTTTACCTCCGGCGAAATCCATTTCCAATTAAAGCCCACCGCCAGTAAAACCGCCAGCCCCAGAAGAAACATGGCCAAAGACAAAAGTGCCATGACACCATACTGCTGGCTCTGTTTCTGACGTACTTCCGGACGTTCATAACTTTCTAGAATCCGACTTCTCATTTCTTCCGTCAAAAAAGAGTCATTCACCCATTTCCGAGACTCTTCTGTCAGCCACGAAAATCTTCGAGTATTTATGGGACGCCGTACCGGTTCCATCACTTATTCCTCTCCAGTAAAAAAACACTCTGGCTCCATCTTAAAAACGTTTTTTGTTCGGAAGACGAGCTTTCTTTTCCATAAAAAATTCGAAAAAACGAAAATACCCAAGAAAAAATTCATCACGAATCAGACTCAAAATGATTTATTCACACCAAAACAAAAAACACTCGTGTGCTGATACACTTCTCCCGGGCGAAGTACCGTGCAGGGAAACTCCACCTGATTCGGAGAGTCCGGAAAATTTTGTGTTTCCAGACAAAAACCACTCCAGCGGTTCCAGATATAATGACTTCCCTTCAGACCAGAAACATAATTTGCCGTATAAAGCTGCACTCCAGGATAAGTGGTATAAACCGTCATCACTCTCCCAGATTTCTCCTCATACACCCGTGCGGCACACGATAAGCCGGGAAAACCTTCTTCCTCCGCATCTTTCTTTCGTACCACATAACAGTGATCGTAACCCGCTCCTTCCGGCGCAGAACCATCCGTTATTCCCTCCAGCATACTCCCGATCTTTCGCGGAGAAGTAAAATCCATAATCGTTCCGACCACCGGCAAAATTTCTCCCGTCACCAGCGCGTCTGCGTCCGTGGGTAAATAATTATCGGCACATAACTGCAGTTCATGATCCATAATATTCTCCACTGGCCGCAGTTCATTTTCTGGATTTTCACACCCATGCAGATTCCAGTATGCATGATTCGTCAGATTTACCACCGTGGCCTTATCCGTCTGTGCAAAATAACGCATGAACAGCTCATTTTTATTCGTCAGCTCATAAATCACCTTCACATCCAGCGTTCCAGGATAACCTTCATCACCATCTGGACTGCGCATACTCATTTCCACCGCCGCGGAATCAGAATCATACCAAGTTTTCGCGCTCCACACATATTTATCGAAACCCCGAATACCCCCATGAAGATGATTTGGCCCATTATTCACCGCCAGATGATACTCCACGCCATCCAGCTTAAAACGCCCTGCCCGAATCCGATTCGCGTAACGCCCCGGAACAGATCCAAAAAACGGATGTCCCGCCGCATAATCTTCCAGCGTATCCAGATGTAATGTAACGTTCTGCACCTTACCTTCCTTGTCCGGCACATATACACCGATAAGCGTCGCGCCGTAAGTCATCACCCGTACCCGCATTCCTCGGTCATTCACCAGCTCATAAAGCTCCACGTCCTGACCATCCACACTTCCCCAAATATTTTTAAAGCACTCCATATATATTTATCCTAAAAATGCCAGATATAATTTTTTAAAAAATAATTATATTTTCTTACAGACTCATCTCCAATTATTCTCTGATGTCACCGATATTTCATGAATAACTCTCACTTCTTTTACTTCCCCTAAAACAGAATGCACTTCAGCCATCACCCTTCATTTTCCATTTCGCTGGACCAAGAAAACAGACTCTCAGGTATCATGAAATGTCCGGACGTAATTTTTATCATACATCAAAAACAAAAAAAGTGGCGTAATATCTCTGCTTATTTAACACTTCCCACCGCGCGTGGCGGTTTTTTGCGCTGCGACTTCTGTGCACCTGCCTTCTTACTGTCCACCTTCTTCACTTTCTTACCCTCTGCCTTCTCCTTACTCTCTGCTTTCTTCGTCTCCTTATCTTCCGATTTTTTCGTCTCCATATCTTTACCAGAACCAGACACTTCCTTTTTTTGCTCCTCTTCCGCCTCACTCTTTTTTGGCTCCAGTTTTTCCATCTCCGTCTGAGGTATTTCTGCTTTTAAGTCTTTTTCTGCTTCCTTTTCAGACTCCTGATTTTCCGCAGATACCGTTTTTCCAGACATCTCACGAACTTTACGCCTCAACTCACGTCCCACCTCATCCAACGAATTTTCTCCCGGCGCAGCACCCTGCAACATATCCGGTACCGAAGACTTTTCTTCCGCACGTGCTTCTGCATCCGCACTCTCTTCCACAGATCTCAAGATAAAATCATCCTCCGTTTCCGAATCCATTTTCTGGCGTATTCTCTCCAGCTCTTCTTCACTGATCAGCACACGCCGACTCCCCATTCCGTCACGCTGTTCTGCTGCAGAAGCATAACGATAATACACCTGTAATGTCAGAGCCCCCAGAGCCGTGGTATAAACACGTCCGCCAAAATCCCCCCATTCATCATGAAATGGATCCCAACTTCCCATCTCACATCCCTGCGTCTTCTGAATCCGAATAATCGCATCTCGCACCGTATTATTCCAACTCTCCCAGTCTCTGCCGCCCGCCTGCTGCATGGCCAGAGAACATTTATACCATAAATAAAAATCAGGATATTCACTCAGTTCTTCCGGTGCCAGCCGTCCCCAAGTCGCCGATGCATAATTCGCCAGACTCCGTGCCGCCACATAAACATACTCGGAATCCGCTTCATCCAACAAAAATTGACGCACAAGCATTCCGATTCCCGTTACTGCCTCAGTTCCTCGCACGCTGATCTGATACTCCGTTATCGCCCCCCGGGTATGACGTGTAAACAGACGACGAATCTTCCGAATCACCTCTTCTGGCAGCTCTATTCCCGCCTCTTTCGCCGACTTCAGCGCTAATATCTGCCATCCAGTTACAGAAGTATCACTGGCTTCCTTCTTATCCGTTTTATAACGCCACCCACCATCCAGATGCTGAATATCTAAAGTAAAATGAATGGCATTTTTCATCGCGTTTTCATACTTCGCATCCACTTCCCGGCCAAGAGATTTCGTTACCGCACACGCTTCCGCCAAAGCAAAAGACGCGATTCCATGTTCATACATAAACTTTTCATGATACGGTGAATCTGCATACCGCGCGGTAATACCAGGACTTACCAATAATCCATTTTCTTTCTGGTTCTTTACCATCCAGTCCAGACCACGGCGAACATTTTCCGAAAATCGCCTGTCATTATCATAAAGATGCCCCCCCGCCTGAAACGCCAGAACCGCCAGACCAGTGGACGCCATCACATAATCCAGTTCAGATCCTTCTCGTTTTGAGGCAAAAGCCTTTCCTTCATCTGTTACCGGAGAAATGGAATCCACGCATCCTCCCTCTTTATGGCAGCGACAACGAATATCTTCCGATTTCAGACAAAATTTTCCCCAAGAACCTTCTGCCTGTGCATCTGTTTTGTCTGCCTGATGCCGCGCCAGCCACTCCAGAGCTGCCGTCACCGCCCGTTCACTGTCCACACTTCCGCCCGAATCAGCGATCCATTCCATCCGGTCTTCCCGCATCCTTTTTGCATAAAGCCCCAGCCCCTCTATTTTCTGTCCTTCAAAATCTCCCAGCGCTACAACTTCTGCGCCTTTATCTTCCGAAATTCGAATCTCACAGACATTCCAAAGATTCCCCACCTTCTGAGAATCCGGCCGAAATGTATATGTCTGCCCTCCATAATATACTTTCACCACAGCATTCGAACGCGCAAGATCTGTAGATTCCACGCTTTTTTCATTCGTATAATCGTGGACAAAATATTTATATGTTCCCGGCAAAACCCCAAGCACCGTGATCGTTTCCGGCCCATAACCATTCTGTGAATCACTGTCCAGCTGCACAAATTCTTTACTTTTTAAATTACCTTTATCCTGAAAACTAATATGGAACTGCTCCCCGTCCGGAAGAGGCCCCGTCAGATGCGCATCCAGATCCGCTGGTTTTTCTTCCCATGTTAAAACCACACGAATCTGCCCTGCATCCAGTCCTGGATTCATCGCCACACGCAGATCAAAAGAACTTCCTTCTTCTGCCGTCCACTCAAAATTTTCTCGCATATAACCATCTGCCGCCACTTCCAGCGTCTGAGTCCCTTCCGGAATATCTCGCAGACTGAAATTTCCCTTTTCGTCCGTACGTGCCGAAACTTTTGCTCCACGCACACGAATTTCCACACCCGATAATGGCTTCCCATCCAGTGCACTGACCACCTGCCCAGCCAAAGTACGTGCTCCCCACGAACGAGCGATTTCTTTTCCTCCTGGCACTTCCACTTTTCTGCGCGTCACTCCCAGACCTTCTCGAGACGTAATCTCCAGAGTATCCCCCGTCTGTAAACCACGAATTCTCCACTGAAATCTCTGCTTTTGTCCCACCGACTCCGATGAAATTTTTTCCAGAATCTGAGTCTGCCGCATATCATCTCGCCGCACGATTCCCACTTTTCCAGAATTTTTCGGCGTATATGAAAGTATAATTCGTTCTGAATCCAGCGGATCCCTCTGAACTATAATATCTGAATTTATCGTGGCATAACTGCCCACCGTCCACAAATAAAATCCGACAAGACACACGACAGAAAAGAAAAACAGACAAAGAATTAAAGCCATCAGTTTTTTCCCGAGACGATACTGTTTTTTTGCCGTGTAATGCAGCTGTGTAAACTCTTTCCGAAACTGTAATTCCTCTGGTGTCTCATCTCCCCGCAAAACAGGAAGCAGCACATCACTATTTATCGAAAAGTAATTACGGTTTTCCGAAGAAAATACATTCTGCCATCCGAAAAACCCCATATTTACCGCAGGTTCTTTCGGCAAATTTTCCACTCTATCATAATATATCAGAGGTTCCACGCGTTTCTGCTGTACACCAAAACTCCCCTCTCCTTCACGCACCGGAGGTTCCACGCGTTTCTGCTGTGCGCCAAAACTCCCCTCTCCTTCACGCACCGGAGGTTCCACGCGTTTCTGCTGTGCATACTTTTCTGGAGCAGCTTCCTCACCACCGGCAGGAAAAAAAGATGCAGAAGCAGACATACCTCCGACTGACGGAACGCCTCCACTTCCTCCATACGGAGAGCCCCCACATGACGGA
>JAUNBR010000035.1 GCA_030527015.1 Planctomycetia bacterium | reverse complement strand
GGAACCTTCTTCGTGGAAGCGGCGACTTTTTTCGGAACCTTCTTTTGAACTTTCAGTTTTTGTGCAGAATGACATTCTGGAAAATTATCTTCTGTGTCAGGTGATGAAAGCTCCATTTCAAAAAGCAGAGCCTGCTGTTCCGCACCATTTTTTAAGGATTTTTTTGTGGAAGGGCATATGATATTTTGTTTTTTTTCAGAGACGGTATCTGCTTTAGAAGAATTTTTATGTAACGTACAGCCAGAAAGTGGCGAACGTTTTTTCTTTGTTTTTTGTGCGTTCTGATTTAAAAAATCCTCAGTCTGAAGCTGGCTTTTAAGAAAATCCGCTTCAGTAATAGTACGAAAAATGATTTCGACAGAACATTCAGCCAGTTCAGACGCAATTTCTCTGATTTTATTTTTGTATGAACGCCGATTCCACTGCGTTACATAAGGTATATATGAATCGAGATAAAGTGTTTTTTGGTGAAAAGTAAGTCGGACTTTTTCCTGAAACCATGTACAGAAAACTTGTTCTCCGAGCTGTGATTTCAGTCGATGAAGTATTTCAGTAACGATATCCATATCGTGATCAGTCACGTTCGCCCCCCGGCAAAATATACATGTATGAGACGTTTTCCTGAAAACTCAAGATACATTTCAAAAGCTGTTATTATGAAGATAAGAAAACAGAATATTTTCCACCTGTTACTATTTTCCGATAAAAAACAGCTTAAGAAGTGCCGCCTCCGTTAAAAATCAAAAGTTGTGTAAACAGTGAATATTACCCATTTTGGCAAATTTAAATATTTTTGCATTTTTACATTTTATACTTAGGATACTGTGAAATTTCGTATTTTAAGATTTTTATCTGGCCACAGACAAGATAATTGAGCATATTTGTGTAATCACTGGTTTTAAATACGGAAATTAAATGAAGTTTCTGTAAAAAATGTACATATGGATAATATACGGATGCCTGAAAACTCCTGGCAATTTTTCATGGGAGTATGTAATTTCTATTTTTTGAGAGTGAGGAAAAATGTATATATACCAGACACTTAAAATCTTTTCATGGATTTCATTTTCGTATGAAACCCATGGTGTTATTTTTTTGATTCGTTAAATTTCGTTTTTTGGCATTTTTATTGAGGAAATGACTTTCCAGGGCCATAAAAAATGAATATTACGCGGAATAATCGCTGAACGAAACGGAAATTTTAATTAGTGTGCGGTAAATCCTTCTCAAAAATAAAAAAAAACCTTAATCTCTGATTTCTTTTTTGTTTTATACTGATACACAAAAAAATTTTGGTGTTCTACTGGTTCCATTTTAAATTTCCGTTTTGTGCTGCACTGAAAGCAGGCATTTTTAGAGAGAAGCAAAAATGCCGGGAAAACGGAAATTTATAGCATCTGTTTTAAAGCATTTTATTTATTTTTTATATACAAAATGCTGGCTGACAGAGCCGTAAATGAAAATTTAAAGTGGAATCGTATAAAAATGAAACAGGAGAAAGTTTTTTAGGAAAAAATGGCAGTATATGTAAAGAAAAGTCATAACGTGCCATTACTTAAACAAAAAATAGGTGGATGAAGTTTCATCACGTCTCCCAAGTATGTTATAGATTTTACTCTTTGTCGCGAAGAAGTCAAATACTGGTACAGAAGAAAAAAAGAATTTTTTTGAAGAACGTTCACCGGAATAGTGAAATCTCGCGAAAAATCCGTCATTCTTTCGTGACAGGTATTCTCGAAAAAGTTTTGCAGAACCGGAAAACCGGTGAATTTAACGTGGATAAGTTGTTATAATCTGTAAAGTCGGAGTGACCCAAATATCTGTTTTCATAGGGTAATTTACGTTTAATGTGAAATTTCACCAGGTATGAATGTGAACTTTTGTTCTTTTGGCATGAAAATCATCAGAAATGTGCGATTTTATGTTCGATATATTATATTTTGGCATTTCGTTATCTGACGCATGATGAATTTTGGTATTTTGCCATTCTCGAAACCCGATGTTTTTTAGCCCTGTACAAAATAAAAATTATATACTCTGATCCTCCTTTAAATTCCTGTTTTTTGAGGTTCCGAAAGCATGCATTTTCAGCGAAGCAAAAATGCGTGGAAAGGGAAATTTATAGTGTATCGGGGAAGGGTTTATTTTAGGTATTTCTAAATTCTGAAATATCTGTTTTGGGCGGAATGAAATTAAAAATAAGTGATGCCGATATGTTTTGTTTTTTGTGCCTGTACGTCAGGAGAGAATATTCTGGAAGGTGGCCGAGGGTAATAAAATTTAGAGAGAAAGTAAGTGTGTGGAGGGTAATGTGAATGGAATGAAATAATACCCGATGCACCATTTTTTGTTCGCCGACAGGCATGTATTTTGCTTTCCTTCCAGCAGCCAAGCTGGGCTGAAGATGCCTGTTTTCAGAGCAGCACAAAATGGATATTTAAAGGAGAACCTGTATAAAGAAGAACCAGGCGGATATTCTAAAGAGAAAGGAAATATAAGAGAAAGGAAAAAGATGGATACGACTATTATAAATATAGAAGCGCGGCAAATTTTGGACAGCCGAGGAAATCCCACGGTGGAGGTGGAGGTCAGTCTGGAAGATGGAAGTGTGGGAGTCGCGGCGGTGCCCAGCGGAGCCAGTACGGGAAGTCATGAAGCATATGAATTACGTGATGAAGACATGCGAAAATATGGAGGGAAGGGAGTTTTGAAAGCAGTCGAGTATGTGGCGCATGAAATTTTACCTGAAATTTTTGGATATGATGCGCGTCAGCAGATGCTGATCGATCATCGCCTGATTAGGCTGGACGGAACAGAAAATAAAAGTAGGCTGGGGGCGAATACGATTTTAGGAGTTTCCTTGGCCGTGGCACGTGCTGCTGCGCAGTCTCTGCAGATACCGTTATTTCAGTATATCGGTGGAATTTCTGCGGAGACTCTTCCGGTTCCCATGATGAATTTTATTAACGGAGGAGTACATGCAGATAATATGCTGGATATTCAGGAATTTATGATCGTGCCTCATGGAATCAAGAAATTTTCAGAAAAAATTCGTGCTGGCTGTGAATGTTATTATATGTTAAAAAAGCTACTAAAGGAGCGAAGTCTGTTAACGAATATTGGAGATGAAGGTGGTTTCGCACCAGAGATGGATCATTCTGAGACAGCTTTTGACTTTTTAATGGAAGCGATTCAGATGGCAGGATATATTCCGGGAGAGGAAATTTCTTTGGCGGTGGATGTGGCGGCCAGTGAACTGTATAAAGATGGAAAATATAAGCTGGATGAAAAAGTTTTGGATACAGAACAGCTGATATATTTATATGAGACGTGGTTACGGAAGTATCCGATATGTTCTTTAGAGGACGGATGTGCGGAAGATGATTGGGACGGGTGGAAAATGCTGACAGAAAAATTAGGTGGTAAAATAATGCTTGTTGGAGATGATCTTTTTGTGACGAATCAGAATCGGCTGGAAGAAGGGATCCGGCGTCATGTGGGAAATGCTATTCTTGTAAAACTGAATCAGATCGGCACTCTGAGTGAAACGCTGGATACCATACAGTATGCACGCCGGTATGCATATGAGCCGGTGATCAGTCATCGCAGCGGTGAAACGGAAGATACTTTTATCGCTGATTTGGCGGTGGGAATTCAGGCGTCCTGGATTAAAACCGGAAGTGTGGTAAGAGGAGAGCGAACTGCGAAGTATAATCGTTTATTAAAAATCGCTGAATACGTGGAAAAAAAGGAAGAATAAGGAAGAATATACCCGATGCATTATAAAATTCCGCTTTTCTGGTATTTTTGTTTCGCTGAAAATACATGTTTCTGGGCCGCATAAAATGGAAATTTAAACAAGAACCAGGATGAAAAGGAGTGAGGAGTGAGGAGTGAGGGATGAGGGATGAGGGGGGAGGGGGGAGGGGGGAGGAGTGATGCATAAAAAAGGAGGAGAAGAAATGAAAAAGTGGAAGAGGAGCATTATATCCGATGAAGTATAAACTTTACCGGCATTTTCAGTTCAGCCTGTGGCAGGCAGGGAAGTGGCCTGTCTCTCGGCGGACAGGGAGCGCGAAATTTATAGTGTGTGTCGGATATAAATTTCGCTCTCCTTCTTTTTTCACCCCTCATCCCTCACTCCTCATTCCTCATTCCGTTTCATCTTGGTTCACCTTTAAATTTCCGTTTTGTGTGGCTCTAAAGTAGAGGCATATTCGGTGAGGCAAAAATACCGGGGAAACGGAAATTTATAGTGTACATGGTATAAAATACCTGAAAAACTCTTTATTTATAGAGGTGTATATCTTTTTAAGGATGTCGAGTTAAAACCGATTTAAAGTGCTGGCTCTATAAGTATTTTTAAGGTCAGACTCCCTGTTTTTGGTTAAACCAAAAAAGATGTGCGCGTGGAGAAATCCGATATTTATGGAATGCCGCTAATTCTTGCAGCCAGCGTTCTTTCGAAAGAATTTCATTTCGTGTTTTTCCCTGAGCCATAAGAAGAACCCGATCTGGATGTAAAAAAGGGTACGCCTTCATAAAATCTTGAATTTCGGAGATGTCTTCAGGCGTATTTATCACAAATTTTAATTGGTAATCGGTCTGAGAAGCGGTAAATTTTTGGAGTGTACTGGCGGAATACTGGCAGTGAGCTTTATGCTGAGCATAAAAAGCAGGGTTTTCTTGGAAGGCGGGCAGAGAGTTTAAAAGTTTTGGACTTAAGGACCACAGGTTACATGATAAAGGAAGAAAGCGTGTGGCAGAAGTTTCCACCGTAATGTGAAAGCCGAGAGTTCTGAGCTTTTGAGTCAGAGGTATGAGAGCAGGGAAAAGCAGAGGTTCTCCGCCGGTAATGACGACATGAAAAATACGCGTCACGGCAGCAGGAATCGGAAGAAATGTACATTCAGGGATAAGTTTAGGAAATTTTGGATTTTCAGCCATAAATTGAATGGTGGTTACCAGGGAGTTTACCGTCTGTTTTACTGCGGAGATGGTTTCCCATGCATAACGTGTGTCACAGAATGTGCAGCGAAGATGGCAGCCTGCCACACGCAAAAAGACAGAAGGAGTGCCTGTCAGGAGCCCTTCTCCCTGCCATGAAGTAAAGATTTCTGAAATGGGCAGTGTTTCTTCCATTTATGTACCTGATGTACTGTAAAAAATGAGTTTTTTCGGTATTTCTTATACCCGATGCACTATGAATTTCTGCTTCCTCGGCATTTTTGCTTTACTGAACATGTCTGTTTTCAGTAAAGCAAAAAACGAAAATTTAAGGAGAATCCGTATAAATCGGTGATTTACTATAAATTTCTTCTGTTTTTTTCAGAACCTTTATTCCATAAAAACACTTTTTTGTTTATTTTTTAAAAATAGTGAATGTTTTGATGTAACATTAAGTGGTAAAATGAGATGGAATGTGGTGCCGCCGAGTTTATTAGTGCGGATACGGATTTTCCCACGGAGGAGTTTTACGTACAGATGTACCAGGTAAAGTCCCAGTCCGGTCCCTGTTTTTTTGCGTTCCAGTTCGTTTCCGGCACGAAAAAATCTTCTGAAAACTTTTTTCCGTAACGAAATGTGAATTCCGGGGCCATTATCAGAAATTCGTATGATACATGCGTTTCGATAACCCCAGCGTATGTCGATACAAATTTTAGGAGGGATTCCTGCATACTTTACAGCATTATCGATCAGATTTCTGAGGATCATTTCAAGAGGAATTCGAGGAAAAGTAACCCTGTCATCTGGAAAATTTCGCAGAACATGAGATTCGTGTACGTTATGACACAGGCATGCGCTGCGGATGGCATTTTCCACCAGAGGTTCCAGATGAAAAGTTTCTTCAAAAATGACGATATTTTTTTCTGTTTCGAGCTGTCCGGCACGTAAAACCTGATTAATCAAAAGATCCAGACGCTCGATATCTTCCATCATGGAAAGATAAAATTTTTGTTTTTCTTTTGGTGAAACTTCATATTTTGTGAGAGTCTGAGTATAAAGTTTCAGAGATGCCAGCGGCGATTTTAGTTCATGAGTTACACTGTCAATAAAATTCGACTGCTGACGATTCAGATGGATCACTTTAATGGAAAAAACAAGATAGGTAATGGTTCCCGCGAGAATAAGACACAAAAAAAAGGAGCCGGTAACCAGTAACCACCAGTATAAACTAGACATGGTCGATAATTCTTTGGCTGCAATCATCGTGGAAATAATCCAGCCAGTTCCCAGTAAAATGACCAAAATGATCATAATAATACCGATCGTAATCGGAAGGCTAAAAGAGGATCGGGGTGAAATCGACATGAGTTTTCTTGAAAATAAAAAATTCCAGATTTAAAAAATGAAAACAGGTAAATATACTGGCTCTCCTTTACATTTCCGTTTCAGGAGCCTCTTATACCCGATGCACTATAAATTTCCACTTCCTCAGCATTTTTGCTTCACTAAAAATGCCTGCTTCAGAGCCGAACAAAACGGAAATTTAAATGAGAATCGGTATAAAGCTGGTATTTTTAGCGAAACAAAATCCGAGGAAACAGAATTTTATAGTATATCGGGTATAAAAGTCTAAAAATGAATAAGAAATATACACCTGATGAACTATGAAATTTTGATTCTTCGGTACATATTCTTCGATTCACTATGAATTTTTACGTCCACTGCATTTTATGATAAATAATTGATTTCAGAGCGCGTAAAATGGAAATTTTTAGTAGAATCGGTATATTTTCCTGAAAATATCTGCTGGCAGAGTCATCTAAAACTTAATTTAAAGTGGATACCATAATATATAAAATAACATGTAAGGAAATTTGTGTCAATATACCTGGTTTTTTTGGAAAATTTTGAAAAAATTTTAGTAAAAGAAGATATGCATACTAGTAATTTACTACTTTTTTTGTTATTTTATATTAATTAAAGGTGATTTGTGAATTTCAGAGGTTTTTTGGCTGGTTTTAAGTTTTGTGTTTCCTGCCGTACTATGAAATTTCGCTTTTCCGGCTCTTTTCAGTTTTTAAATGGCCGTAAAAAACGAAAGTTTTATGTCGTCTCAGCTTAATGCTTCTTTTACCAGATTTTTGATTTTCATTTTGGGTGCATTTTACCACGGTTCCGGTTTCGCTTTTTTTTGTTTTTCGTTATTATATTTATACTTGATGCACTATAAATTTTCGTTTTTCCGGTAATTTTGCTTCGCTGAAAATGCATATGCTTTTAGAGCAGCAGAAAATGAAAATTTAAAGTAAAGCCAGTACATAACGGTAAAATTTTTGTCACTGTAAACAGTCGGTGAAATGAAAAGAAATTGTGAATCAGGGTGAAATGTAAGTCGTGGAAGCGATAAAAAGTGGAAATTTAAAATAGAACCAGTTTAACGCCAGATTTTAAAAAGAGGTCTGGACAGAAAATATTTCTGGCATGAGGGGGTAAACTATTAATGGTGTATCTTGAAAGGTTTAACATGAATTTTATGTTAAACAGAGATCTAAATTTTAACATGATATGGAGAAAAAGTATGAAGGATTTATGGTTACGAAACTTGGTAATGTTATTTTGTCTGGGATTTTTTGTTGCCCTGCCATGTGTCTGTGCGGCAGAAGATACTGCTGCGGATGCTCCCGCTTCTGCTGAGGACGCAAAAGATGCACTGCTTCCTGAGCTTCCGACGGAGGGAACTGCGGAGGATTATACAAAATATCTGTCAGAATTACAGAAAAGTTTTATGACTTTTGTGCGGGCGAATGGAGATGATGTCGAAACGCTTCAGAACGTGGAAGAACAGTTAAGGGAAAGATTATTGGCGGCATCAGAGAAAATTTTAGAAGCGAAAGATGCCACCGCCGCGCAGTATGGAAGAGCAGTTTCTACTATTTTAAATATAACAGCTCATACACAGGGACGCAAAAAAGCGGAAGAGAAAGCGGAAGAGCTCGTGGCCGCGGCCGAAAAAGCGGGGCATAAAGAAGTCGCACAGGAAATTCGTCTTTCCATTATAACTGCCAAAATTCAGAACGCTGAGACGAAAGAAGAATTCAAAAAACTGATTACTGAATTTTCTGCAGATCTTACGGCTGAGGGAAAAACATTAAGCCGAAACGAAGTAGGCATGATCGTAGGAATCGTTCGGATGGCCGGTTATCGTTTTGATACAGAGTATGCTTTAACCCTCTGCAAAGATTTTATAGATATTTTGGAGAAATCTTCTTCTGCTTATGCTGCTCAGGGTAAAAGTGAACTGATGCCGACGTACCGCCGTTTATCTCTTTTCGGTGCCATTCTGCCGGAAATTGAGGGAAAAAATCTGGATGGTTCTGAACTGGACATGAGTGAGTATAAAGGAAAAGTCTGGCTTCTGGACTTTTGGGCGACTTGGTGTGGCCCATGTGTGGCTGAGATTCCGAATGTGACTAAAACATACGAGAAATATCACGAAAAAGGTTTTGAGGTTTTATCCGTTTCCGTGGATCGGGATATTAAAAAATTAGAGAGTTTTCTGGAGAAAAAGCCTCTTCCGTGGAAATGCATTTCCGATAAAGATACGAAAGTGGATGGCGGACTGTTCAGTGAATTTTGTGGCGTACAGGGAATCCCGTGTATGATTTTAATTGATAAAGAAGGAAAAGTGATTTCGACGAATGCCCGGGGTGCTGAACTGGATCGGCTTCTTGAAGAATTACTTGGAAGTGAAGAATAAAAAAATCTGATTTTTTATCTGGTGTATTATGAAATTTCGCATCCGGTGTTTTGTAATGTATGAAACACCGGACACACTGTCTGTGGAAGACGAGAACCTGCATAAAAGCATACATTTTCGTGAAGCAAAATATCAGAAAAGCGGAATTTTATAGTGTATCGGGTATAAGTATTTTAGATGAAAGAAAAAGAAAAAACGGAATTCGTGTTTTGCGGATTTCGTTTTTTTTTGAAATATGATAATTTTTTACTTTTTCCCTGTTTTCTCGCTGAAAATACTGGATTTACGGCAGTATAAAGTGAAGATTTTAAAGAAATCAGAATGAAAGCGTGGAAAATTCGGATGCACAAATATAAATTTTGTTTTCAAAAATGCATATAAATTTATGTGACTTTTTTCACAAAATGGTATTTCATTTTGATTTTTGTGCTCTGTTTTTCCTTTAAAATTTTTGTTTTGTGTGTCAGAGTCATATAAATCAGAATTCAAAAAGAATTGCCCTATAAATAAAGTACATATAAAAATAGTGGAATTATTAAGATTCTTCCGTTTTTTTTATAGAAACAGGCGTACTGGTTAAAGAAAATGGGTAATCTTTGACGATAAAAACGGAGGTGATGGCATGTAAAAGAAATGAGAGAAAAGAAACTTTAATGTGTACGGAATTTCCGCGCCAACAATTGAGGTGATCCATGGTAAGAACAGAGGACCCGACCATAAAAATTGGAGATGCTTTACAGCAGCAGGCGGCCCAGATGGTCAGACATATTCAGCAGAGACAGACGGAAGTCGATCATCGTGAATCAGAACTGAATGCACGAATCGCGAAGATGGAGAGTGATAATCGTACCATTCGATTACAGTTAATGAGTCAGAAGGCTGAGCTGGAAGAAAAGTATAAACAGTATGCGGCGCAGAATGCGATTCTGGAAGAGCGTTTATCGCGATTAGCGGAAGCGGAAAAAAGTTATCAGCAGCGCAGGCAAGAAATAGATCAGGCACAGTATCAGCTGGATGTACGTGCTCGGGTGGTAGAGAAGCTGGAGCGAAAAATTTCGGGTGATCAGAAACGTTATGTGATGGAACACCAATTAAAGATGAAGGAAGCGGATGCTCTTAAAGAGCAGTTACAGGTGGAAAAAACGGAATTTGAGCAGCACATCAAAACTCAATTATCGCAGATGAAGGAATACATTCAGCGCCAGCGTGATAAGGCGAAGAATATATTGGAAAAAGTGGACGAGGAAATATGTCAAAAAACGAGTGAACTGGCCGCACAAGAGCAGACGCTGGCGGACCAGAAGGCGGAGTTAATGCGTCAAAAAGAAGAATTTGAAATGGAGCGTCTGGAATATCGGAAGAGTTTTAAGGCCAGTAAACAGGCTTTAGAGGAAGCATTTCATCAGAAGACAGAAGAATATATTGCGGAGATGAATGCGAAATATGAAGCCAGCTTAAATGAGGTAATGCAGTTACAGCAAAATGCGCAGAAAGCAGTTCATGATGTTAAAGTCATGGTGGAAGAGGAACTTCAGTCAGCTCATAAAGAGTCGGAGGATATTAAAAAAGAAGCTCAGAAACAGGCGAAAACATTTTTGGATGAAGTGCATCAGCGTGCGGAATGTATTCTTCAGAAAGCGGAAGTGCAGGCACAGGAGTATATTCTGGAGGTTAAAAATTGGGTGATGGAAACATCAGGAAGAGCGTCGGAGCAGTCACATAAAATGATTCAGGAGGCGCAGGCGGAGGCGAATGAAATTTTGGTTTTAGCACATCAGAAGACAAAAGAAATGGTGTCTAAAAGAGAAGATTCCGGTACCGCTTTTTCGTCAGATGTTTCGGAAAGTTCTGTTTTCCCCACAGGAGATTTCGGCAGAAAAATGTCGGGTGGATGGAAAGAAAAAGAACGAAATATTCAGAGTCTGCTGGATGAATTACAGCAGCGACAGAATAATCTTCGAAAACGAGAATTGGCATTAATGGATGTCCGAAATCAGATGGAAGCGGTGGCGCATGAATTAATGGATGAATATAAACGTTCTCGTGAATAATGATAGGTTTAATCCCCGATGTACTATAAATTTCTGTTTCTCCGGCATTTTGCTTCACTAAAAATGCTGTTTTCAGAGCCACATGAAACGGAAATTTAAAGGAGAATCAGGTATATACATTCTTTCATCGAAAAGAGGTGTGCATTTATATGGTACCCTCTTTTCTTTTTTGCGTTTTTATACCCGATGCATTATGAATTTCCGGTTCTCCTGTCCGCGGACAGGCAGGTATTTTTATTTCGCTGAAAAGACCTGCTTTCAGAGCCACATACAAAACGAAAATTTAATGGAGAATCTGTGTATAAATTCCGTTTTGTATACTCCCAAAGTATGTATTTCTTGAGAAATAAGAATCTGGGAAAGTGGAAATTTATAGTGGACCGAGTATGAAATATTCACTTCTGAAAAGACATTTTGTGGTCACAAAACAAGAATTTAACGGAGTGTAAATTTTATATACCCGATGCACTATGAATTTTCGTTTTCCCAGCATTTTTGCTTCGCTGAAATGCCTGCTTTAAGAACCGCACGAAACGAAAATTTAAAGTGAAAACGGTATAAGTCAGGTATGAACGATGAAAATTTTACAGAAAAATTCAGTTTCCCTTTCGGAAATTGTGGAAAGTATTCGGAGTTTACCGGGTTTTTCTTTTGTAAGGCAGAAAATATGGGAGCAAAAAGCACCTCATTTTGATGGAGTATGGAGCACCTCTGCGGCAGCAGTTCTTGCAGCTTTAGAAAAGACAGAAGCAGAAAAAGAAACATCATCTCATCCGGGAGAAACTTTTGTCGTATTAACTTCTTCTCAAAAAAAAGCAGAAGGTTTCCTCTGTGATCTGAAGAATTTTACGTCCACGGAATCTTTTTTACTGCCGTGGTTTATGCCTCCGATAAAGTATACTCTGGAAGAAGAGGTTTTACAGGATGGCGGTCCACGACATTCTTTAACGCCAGAAAAAACTGAGAAAGAAAAAATAGAGAATGAACTGTTCAGGACGGAGTATTTACCTGAACCGGCTGTCGGGCAGCGCTTTCGTGTATTACGAGAATGTATGACCGCGACTAAAGAAAAAAGCCGTATTATCGTCGCTCCGATTCAGGCTCTGTTAAAATATGATCCGAAACCGGAAATTATAAATGAGAATTTACTGAAACTGAAAGTGGGGCAAGAATTTTCTTTAGAGACACTTATTTCTTGGCTGGTGGAACATGGATTTCATCGGACGGCGGCGGTGGAGCTTCCTGGTGAGTTCTCGGCGCATGGTGGGCTGGTGGATATTTTTGCACAGGAGTGGGAAAATCCGATTCGAGTGGAATTTTTCGGAGAAGAAATCGACACATTACGAGAATTTGAAATTTCCACGCAGCGGAGTTTATCTCACCAGAAGACGGTGGAAATCGGAGCGGTTACCACGCTTCTGGAAAATCGTGGGAGGGAGCAGAGAACGGATTTTACTGAATTTCTTCCGGAGAATACGTGTTTTTTTATGTTGGAGCCAGAGGAAATTCAGATTCAGGGACGCCATTTTTTACAGGTTCAGGAGCGTCCTGAAGATTTTTTTACTGTGGAGGAAATCTTTCGTCGTGTGATGCGGTTTCCTCTGGTAACGGGTGCCTCTCTGGAAAATATGGTTTTTGGTGAAACATTTCGCATTCCTGTGGAAACGGTGGAACGTTTTAGTGGAGGAGATTTAACGCGTGTAAAAAAAGAGCTGGAAATTTTTGGAGCAGGGCAGGAAATTTTTATTATCTGTCAGAATGATGCGGAGATCAGACGACTAAAGGAAGTGTTCGCGGATACGGAACCTGCGAAATTAGAAAAGCTGAATTTTCGTAAAGGAGTTATCGAAGAAGGGTTTCGGCTTATTTCTTCGAAACAGCTGATCCTTTCTGCCGCTATCATTTTTCAGAGAGAGGAACTTTTGCGTACGGTGTCTCGACGTATGACAAAAGTAATCGATTCTTTTTCTGATTTACGGGAAGGGGATCTGGTGGTGCATGCCGCACACGGAATCGCGGTGTATAAAGGGATGAAACTGCTGGAACCGTTTAAATTTTCATCGGAGAAAAAATCCCAGTTTATACTGACGGCAGGAGAAAGACCACGTGTCGGCGCGGAAGAACATTTATTGTTAGAGTTTCGCGGAGGAACTCAGCTGTGGGTCCCAGCTTCAAAAATAGCACTGGTACAGAAGTATATTTGTGGGGGAGGTGGGAAACCGAAACTTTCGGTATACGGCGGTAAGAAGTGGGAACATCAGAAAGCACTGGTCGCTGAATCTATTCATGATTTTGCGGAAGAAATGATCGAGATTCAGGCACTCCGACGTTCCCGGCCTGGGATTTCATTTCCTGTGGAAACATTACTTCAGAAAGAATTTGCCGAGATGTTTCCGTATACCGAGACGGCAGATCAGAATGTGTCTGTCTGTGAGATTTCGGAAGATATGCGGAAACCTGTTCCGATGGATCGTCTGCTGTGTGGGGATGTGGGATTCGGGAAGACGGAAGTCGCGATGCGCGCCGCTTTTTGCGCGGTGGAGGCAGGGTATCAGGTGGCGGTGCTCGTGCCGACAACGATTCTTGCGGAGCAGCATTTACGGACGTTTACTCAGAGAATGGCGACTTTTCCGGTGAATATCGCTCGTATGTCACGTTTTGCGCGCCCGGCAGAGCAGCAGAAAACATTAAAGGATTTAGAAAATGGAAAGGTGGATATCATTATCGGGACTCACCGACTGGCCAGCTCGGATGTGAAATTTCATAATTTGGGGCTTCTGATAATAGATGAAGAACAGCGTTTCGGTGTGGAGGTAAAGGAGTCACTGAAACGGTTTCGTGCCACGGTGGATATTCTTACCATGACGGCCACTCCCATTCCTCGGACGTTACATATGTCTCTGCTGGGGATCCGAGATATTTCGAATCTTGAAACTCCACCGCAGGACCGAATGGCGGTGGAAACACATGTGGTGCGTTTTCATGATGGCCTGGTGAAAAATGCACTGGAACGGGAACTGGATCGGAACGGGCAGGTTTTTTTTGTGCATAATCGTATTTCGGATATTCAGCAGGTGGCTCAGCGGCTGCAGGATCTGGTGCCGGAGGCAAGAATCCGTGTCGGACATGCGCAGATGGATGAACGGGAACTGGAAAATGTGATGCTGGCTTTCGTGCGGCATGAGTGTGATATTTTGGTTTCCACGACGATTGTCGAAAATGGGCTGGATATTCCGAATGCGAATACTATTTTTATAGATGATGCCCAGAATTATGGTTTAGCGGATCTTCACCAGCTGCGTGGTCGTGTGGGACGGTATAAAAATAGGGCGTACTGTTATCTTTTACTGGATCCGAAAACTCATCTTGCGTCGAATGCTGCGAAACGTTTACGGGCGATCGAAGAGTACAGTCATCTGGGAAGTGGTTTTCGTATCGCGATGCGTGATCTGGAAATCCGAGGCACGGGAAATATTCTTGGCGTGAAACAGAGTGGGCATATCGCGGCGGTGGGATATGAGATGTACTGTGAATTATTGGATAAAATCGTTCGAAAACTGAAACGGGAACCGATGAAAGAGACGGTGGATGTGGATGTGGATTTATCCGTTACGGCGTATATTCCGCATTCATATGTGCCGGATATGCGGGTAAAAATAGATCTTTATCGCCGTCTGACTCGTGTGGTGAGGGAAGAGGAACTGGATGATTTTACGAAAGAGATAAGAGACCGTTTTGGAAAAATTCCTCCTCAGGTGGAACGATTACTGGAATTAGCACGCTTACGGATTTATGCACACCGGTGGCTGATATACGCCATACGTCGAGAAGAAGATTATTTGGTATTTCATTTTTACTCAGAAAAAGCACTGGAACCCTTACTAAATATTAAAGTGGGTAAAGAAGGTGGAAAATTACGTATCGCAGATGCGCACAGTGCGTATCTGCCCCTGGATAAAGAAACACAGAATGCGTCGGCAGATTCAGATAAAATCATAAAATATGCAGAAATGCTCTTGCGCTAAATTTCATTTTTTGTGTATACTTTCTGTACTCGAGGCACTATGAACCTCCCACTTCTCTCTGGTATTTTTGTTTTCCTGTTACAGCTGCAGGCTGAATCGGAGAACCTGTGTTCCGGCTGGTAAAACGGAAATTTAAAGGAGAAGCGGTATATAAGGTAAAATAAAGTTAAAGTAAACGTGCTTTGGATATAAAAATCAGATAATCATTTAATCATTTCTTTTGGATAGGTGAGTGTAATGTATCAGGGAAGCAGAGATTTTTTCCTTCATGGTTTTAAGTGTAATTATATAAAAAGGAAAAAGTATCATGTGGTGATGATTTTAGGAATGGTGGTGTGTCTGATATTTTTTTGTCTGACGGCAGTGGAAGCTTCGTGGTGGAGTAAATCGAAGAATACCGAAACTTCCACTTCAGAACGCGTGTCGAGTCGTGCGGAAAAAAATATTTCTTACGCGCAGGAGGTAAAGAATGGGAAGAAAGGAGCAGAGAAAAAAGGTTTTTTTCTGAAATGGCCATGGTCGAAAAAAGAGAATCCTGGAGAAAATAATGAAATGCAGGATCCTTTCGGAGAGGCCAAACATCCTTATTCTGAATCGTATCGGGCGGAAAATGCGGAAAATAATAAGCGAAATGAAAATTTAGCTGTGGCCGCTTCATATATGCCGGCGGGAGCAGATGCTCAGATGTATTCACGTGGTTTACCGAGTGCTTATACTGAAAATACGGTATATGCAGGAACTCCCTCTGTAAATACGACGAATGCTGATGATATGGTAAATCGGATGTCAGTAAGAGGAGAAAATCGGAAGGGGGGCGTATCCCCCATTTCATCATATGATAATACGGTACCAGTTTTTGATGAATCGGTGCTTGGGCATACAGGAATCTCGCAAAACATGGTGCCTGAAGCCGCAGAGCAGATGGAATATCCTTCCGTGGATCATCGGTTAATCCCGCAGAATATTTCTCCACGTGTGGGAAGTGATGTGGCGTATTCAGAGCAGAGGTCTTCACACCAGGAGGTTATTTCAGATGGAATGAGTGGGGGAGTGAAAGAGGTAAATAAGTCGCAGGCGCGGAATATGTCCGGAATGCAGGCGGACTCCACCTCCATGGCGGAAGGCGGAATTCAGTTTTTTGAGCATGGGAAACAGCTGGCATGGGTGGGGACAGAAGTTATTATGGCAGCAGATGTTTTGGGGGAAGTGAATCGGCGTTTAGAGATGTTCAAAAAAGAGATTCCTCCGGGAGAATATGAGAAAACGCGAGAAAAAATGATTCAGATGCATCTGATGACGGTTATCGAAAATAAATTATTGTACTGTGATATAATGCGGGCGATTCCTGCGGAAGGAGCCAGTAAGTTTCGTGAACAGATGGAGAAACTTTTTGATACGGAAGTCGTGCCGGAAATGATGCGGGAAGGTGGGCATGTGGCCCGAGAAGCACTGGAAGAAGAGCTGAAAAAAACGGGGGATTCTCTGGCACGGAAAAAAAAGGAATTTGTGGAGTCTCAGTTCGGTAAACAGGCGATTCTGATGCACGTGCCACAAGAATATGATGTTTCTCATGCTGAGATGATCGATTATTACCAGCGACATGCGAAAGAATTTGAGACGGCTCCGCGTGCATGCTGGGAAGAGCTGGTGGTTCGTAAAAATCGTTTTGGTTCTCGTGAAGAAGCATACCGAGAAATGGTTCGCCTGGGAACGATGATCGAAATCCAAAAAGTTCCTTTTGAGCAGGTGGCAGTAAAATTTTCAGATGGCCTGACTGCTTCTGACGGAGGGAAAAATTCTTGGATTTCTCCAGGTGATTTAGCCTCAAAATCTCTGGAAAATGCTATTTTTTCTCAGCCGGTGGGAAAGTTAAGCTCCAGAATTATTGAAGATGAGGAAAACTTTTATCTTGTGCGTGTTCTCCAGAGAGAAGAATTGACGCGCATGCCTTTTGTGGATGCCCAGGTGGAAATTAAAAAGAAAATTCAGGAACAGAAACAAAAAGAAGCTATTCAAGAATATCTTGTGCAGCTGAAAAAAGAAATTCCTGTCAGAACGATTTATGATACAGTCGTTTCCCAGGAACAGTTACGTGACCAGAAGCAGGAGCAGCAGATATTTAAGAAAAATTTTGGATATTAAAACGTTATTTTTACGTGGTTTTTTCGGAAGTTACCCTCATTTCGCATTCTATATCCGATACACTATAAATTTTCGCTTCTCCGGCTTTTTTGCTTCGCTGAAAAAGCCTGCTTTCAGAGCCGCACAAAACGGAAATTTAAAGTGGAACCAGTAATATATGAAATTTTTTAGACTGGTTTTACTCTAGAATTTAAGTTTTATGTGGCTCTGAATGCAGAATTTCATGTATCATGATATCAGAGAAAAAGTGAAATTTTGTAGTGTATGCGGATAAAAAACGTGAAAATTTATAATTCAGAAAGAAGTGTATGATGAACATATGTTATAAGCAGACTACAAAAAGTATAAAAGGCGTTTCCTTTTTTTGGGGTATTATTTTTTTGATTATGGTAAGTGCAGAAATGCAGGCACAGATTCCTGCAGGAGGAAATGGTACGTTACCAGGCATGAATAGGCGTCTGTCTCCACGAATGTTGTGGAGAGGAGAAGAAGCCCGTATGAATCGAAATAATGTTTTAAATCCCCGGGTTCCTCCAGCAGAAAGAGAAATGATACGAAATGAAGGTATGACGCCTGAAGGAAATTTATCCGATCCTCCACGTGCACCGCGTTTTTTCCCAGGTGAAAATTCAGAGAGACGTATTTTTAGAACTCTGCGCCAGCAGCGTGAGGAACGTAATCTTCAAGAAAATTCAAAAGAAACTCCACCGGCTTTTCCTGGACGTGATGGTATGCTTCTTACGCCCCGACAGAGGAGAGATTTAGGTGATAATAGTACGCAGGACGGCGCATTAAGAAATATTTATAATCGGAATACAGCACGTCAGGCACAGAGAAATCCCGAAGTTCCTGTTCCTCCACAGGGACAAAACGAAATGTTACCGGGACGCAGTGTTTTACAGAAATACAGTATGCCGGTGGAAGAAGGTGTGCCAGGAAGGCGTCTGAGTGAAATGTCAGGGGAGGAAATCGGAAATCTGATGGATGAGTAATACGCGAATTCGTTTTTTTGTAATAAGGATATAATGGGCCTCACATAAATTTCCGTTTCGTACGGTCATGAAAGTACGTATTTTTAGTGAACAAAAATGCCGTAAAACGGAAATTTAATGAGCGTCGAGTATAAAGTATAAATAAATTATACTTTTTAGGCTGAAATACACGGACGTAATCAATTTAAACTGTACAGGAAAAATAGAATCGTCGATTCTTTTTACTTTTCCCCAGCTTCCGCCGACCGCTGTGCTTATACTGATTCCACTTTTAAATTTCCGTTTTGTGCGGCTCTGAAAGCAGACATTTTTAGCGAAGCAAAAATGCTGGAGAAACGGAATTTTATAGTATATCGGGTGTAAAATTAGAGAATACGGTTCATAAAATGGTCAGGTTTCTGTTTCGAAAATTTCTTTTGAGTACGCAGGAAAATCTGACCATGAACTGAAATTTCCATCTTTTGGGTGTTCCTTTCCACGACATATATGTGGATTTCCGTTTCGGGAGAATTAAGCTGAAGTTTACCGTTTTTTTCTGTGCGGATATAATGATTATTTTTTCACATGAATAGTATACCGCCCCGGGATTATAACCGACGTATTTCATGATGTCCACTTCTCCACTTATGGATCCCCTATTTCTCTCAGCATCTAGAAGGCGGGCCATGTTCTGTGCCTGGCAGGCAGTTTCGCGGGAACCTCTACTCGGCTTTCAGGCCATGAAGCCTTTTCCTGCGTGGAATACTGGACAGAAGTGTATTTCGCATTCTGATTATTTTCGCTCAAATATTCTTTTTAAGATTCGATTATGAGGACACCAGTTTTTATCAGGACATTTTCAGCATGAATTTTTGTGTATACAGGTTCTCGTTTAAATTTTCTTTTCTGCAGCTCTGAAAGCAGGTATTTTCCGCGAAGTAAAAATGCCGGAAAAGCTGAATTTTATAGTGCATCAGGTATAAAACTATTTTTCTTTATTTCTGACTAAAACCATATTCATATCCCTATTTTTGAGGATCAGGGAGCTCTTCTTCGGTAAATTCGTCATGCCAGACCAAGATAAAGCTGTGTTTTCCGTCCATGGAGATTTTAATTATGGAAATCTGACGGCTATTATTCAGTACGTTTTTCTTGTTTTCATAAATATTTTTTTCAGATTCTGAAGCGAAGATCGGAAGTGATGTTCAAAAGTATGAGAGTGATTACGTACAGCAGAAGAAATTTTTAATCAAAATATTATTGTGCGTAAAAATATGTGGGAAAATAAATTTATGGGAGAGGCATTTTAAGAAGTAAGTTTAATGGAAATAAATTAAATCTTTAATGAATCGTGTTTCAAAATAAATTACATAATTACTGTCAGGGAATTCCAAGAATATATTTAGAAAAAAAGTGAATTATATGTAACTAAACTTCATTTTTATCTAAAAATAAGATATGATAAATAAAAAGTGATGATATTTCTGATGGTTTTCTCTAAATTTTGCATGATGCGAAGACCGTGGCAGAGATGTTTTTATAGCACAGAAACCAGAGAAGTAAGAATTTTTATTGTGCGTCGAGTATAAGTTTTTTCAGAACAGAGAAACATTATGCCTGTCAGGTCAGATCATGAGTTAATAGAAGCCATACTGCAGGGAGATTCTGCGATATTTGAGGAAATCGTACGCCGATATGAGTCATCATTATATTATTTTTTGTTAAGAAGACATTCGCCTGAAGATGCGAATGATTTATTACAGGAAACATTTTTAGAAGCGTGGAAGAGTTTAAAAAATTATAATTTACAGTGGAAATTTTCCACCTGGTTATTTGCGATTAGTTATCATACCAGCGCAGGCTTTTTTAGAAAAAAGAAACGAGACGTAATGGTTAGGGCGCACAGGGACGGTAAAATTCTTGATCAGGTGGCCGTGCAGGAAGAAGGATATTTTGTTGAATTATCAGAAACGAAAGACATAATGGAAAATGTGTGGGAAACGGCGCATGAAGTGTTACCGGAGTCCCAGGTGATGGCATTATGGTTATTTTATGTCGAAGAAAAAAGTATTCGGGAAATTTCTCATATTATGCAGAGGTCTGAAGTGGGAGTAAAAATTCTTCTTTTTCGTGGAAGAAAAAAGTTAAGACGGTATTTTTGATTTATCTTGAAGTGGCTTTTTTTCGGTAAAGTGTAAGGTGAGTTATGGTTACAGAATCAGAATTTAGAGAACGTTTACGGAAAGATGCCAGACGGTTACAGTCTGAGTTTTCAGAGGAACAGCATATGGAGATAATGGAGGTGCTTCGGAAGGAACCTCGTGTCTCGTTTTGTGTGGTGAAAACGTCTGAAAGAAATTATTATGGGAAGAGGCCATTTTTTATCATTTCAGGAAAAATACTTATGGGGGTCACCGTGCTTCTTTTTTTAGTGTATGCGGGAATGATGAATTATACAGATGAACATGCTTCGGAGGAAACTGAGGTGGTTAATTTAGGAAAAACAGAAAAAAATCCAGTCGGTATTTTTTTTGAGGATGTTCGTGTGTCGACTTTAGAAAGTGAAAAAGTAATTAACCCCCCGGTTTCCATGTTTAGTATCTTTTCGTTTCCATTTTCTCCTGAATATATTTCAGGAGATCCGTATGTTCGGGAAGATCAGGAAAACAACAAAATATTTTTGTCTTGCATGTACCAAGATGCGATAAAGAAGGTAACTCGAATTTCAGACTGGTCTCCTGAAATATGGAAAAAAAACATGGAACGAGATATGTCTGAAGCTGAGGTTTTTGATTCTCACGTCAGTATATGGAATTATCATTATTATCATATTTTTCAGATGGCGTCAGAAGTCGTGGAAAAATCACTTTCATGGATAAGGCAGAAAACAGAGGAAAAAAAGGAGAGTACCTCGGATTTTGATGTTCGAAATGGGTGCCAGAGGTATTTTGTGAATTTATTGCCAGACATGTTAATTTTATACCCGATGCACGATAAATTTCCACATTCCCTGTCTGCTGACAGGCCGGCTGGCATTTTTTGCTTCACTGAAAATGCCAGCTTTCAGAGCCGCACAAAATGGAAATTTAAAGTGGAATCAGTATAAAGGAAAATCAGTTAGATTATCCTAATTTTTGTGTGCCAGAGAAAACTTTTTTCCGGTCACTGAAAATGAAATTTTAAAGTGGAATCGGGTGTAACAATTTAAAGGAGGATTTATGATAAAGAAGATTTTATTTTGTATCATGCTTGTGTTGGCGAGTATGTGTTATTCTTTGGAAATACAGGCGGGCACCGTGGTGGCTGTCGGTTCAATAAAAAGTCTGGATGCCTTATGGGAAAAGGCGGAGGATATAACCGGTGTGTCGGAGAATGAAAAGCTGATTACTGGTTTAGGCAGTTTAAAATTTTTATTTACAGAAAATGGACTGGTGGGGATGGTGGTGGATACTTCCAGACCTGTGGGAGTGGTCATGTTTCATGCCGAAAAAGAGAAATTTCCATTTATCGGATTTTGGGCGATTCCTGTGAATGATTGGGGGAAACTCGAGACTTGTATAAAAAAATTGGGAGTGAAACTGGAAAAACAGGAAGATGGAATCTGGAATTTAGATTCACAGCATATTTTGAATTTTCCACGGATTATTTATGGCAAAAAATTAGATAACTGGTTTTTAATATCAGATAATCTGACGGCGTTTGAGCAGAATGTGGATTTTGTAAAATATATTACTGAAAACACGGAGCGGGTGGACGTGGGATTTTCTGTTTTCTTGTCGGATCTTCCGGAAGAGTATAAAAAAATGGCGGTGAGAACAGTGGATGAATTTCTTTTGCGTGTTCACCGAGAGAACTGTTCGGGAGAAGCAGAAATCGTGGAGAGTATGAGTGGCTCACTAAAAAAAATCGCGCCGGATGTAATACGAGTACTGAATGATTTAGAACGGATTACATATGGGCATATCTGGAATAAGGAAAAAGATGAGTATACACTGGGGGTGACGGTTATCGGAAAAGGGGGAACGAAAGTGGCGCAGGAACTGGAAGCGTGTGGAAAAATGCGGCGGACAAATTTTGCAGGTTTTTCATGCCCGGATGCGACGCTTGTCGTTACCCATAATTGGCAGATGAGTCCGTTTCTTAAGGAAATTGTAAACTTACATCTGAACTTATGCATGGAAAAACACAAAGAAAAAATAAGTGAAAAGAAGAAGGAAATTCCAGAAGAGGTGAAAGGGCTTTTTGTGGAAAAACATGCACTGGTGGAAAAATTTTTCCAGGAAGGGAAAATGGAAGGTGCTGTTATGGTAAAAATCACTGATTCACAGGATGCGGTTTTTGCCGGAGGTTTTGCGGTCCCGGATGGATATGCCTGTGAAGCTCATTTCTTGAAATCGGTGGAGTTTTTGAAAAAACATAAAGCGGAGTTCATAAAAGAAGTATCACCGAAATATGAAACCAGTAAAAGAGATGATTTGCGTATTTATTCGTGGAAATGTCCAGTGAAATCTCTCAGAAGATTATCGGCGGATGAATCGTTTCTGCATACGGATGTGAAAAAATGTGAGTTTATTTCAAAATTTCAGGAAGGTGATGAATTACCGGTGGCTGTTATTTATGCGCCGAAAGCTGTGTATTTTGCGGTGGGAAAGGATGCGAAGATAGTGCTGGAAAAATGTTTGGCAGATTCTAAAGATCAGAAAGATGTTCCGGCATTTCAGGTAAAGCTGAGTTTAATGGATGTTTTAAGGAATGTAGTTTCCAGTAAATTATTTGATGATTATGCAGATGACGGAGAAAAATTGGAAGAATTTTTGAAAAAAGCGGTAAAACGGATCGGTGATGCCGGACGTGGTGAAGTCTTCTTGGAGCAGGTTCCTGAGAAAAATGGTATGCAGATACGTTTTCGTGCCACGACTTCTGCGATTAAAATGTTAAAAGGAATATAAATTTTATGGTGGCGTTATAAATTTTTGCATTTCCTGTCCGCCTGCAGACAAACATTTTTTATCCGGTACACTATAAAATTCCGCTTTACCAGCATTTTTGCTTCACTGAAAATGACTGCTTTTAGCGCAGCATAAAACGGAAAGTTAAAGTAAAACCAGGTATAATGGTGCATCGGTCATGGAAATATCCTCAAAAAATGAACGTCTGATTTTATGGTCGGACGTTCCTTTTTTAAAGGAGAAAGTTTTTTATGTAAAAGAAATCTTTCATATCCGATACACTATAAAATTCCGCTTTACCGGCATCTTTGCTTCACTGGAAATGACTGCTTTTAGCGCAGCATAAAACGGAAAGTTAAAGTAAAACCAGGTATAATGGTGCATCGGTCATGGAAATATCCTCAAAAAATGAACGTCTGATTTTATGGTCGGACGTTCATTTTTTTAAGGAGAAAGTTTTTTATGTAAAAGAAATTTTTCATATCTGATATACTATAAAATTCCGCTTTACCAGCATTTTTGTTTCGCGGAAAATGACTGCTTTTAGTGCCGCATAAAACGGAAAGTTAAAGTGGAACCAGTATAAAGTTTTATTTTCCAGCATTTTCGTTATTTAAAAAAGGCTGGTGGTATCTGAAGAGACACATTAAAGTAAGACGGAGTATTTTTTAATCTTTTTCGCCCCAGTCTTTTTCAAGAATCGTATGAACTTTCAGGGGAACATCCAGATTCCAGATATGTGTCATTTCTTCCTGCACAAGATTTTTGACGGTATCCGTTTCCGTGGGGGAGACTTCCAGCAGAAGTTCGTCATGAATCTGAAGCAGGAGACGTGATTTCAGATTTTCTTTTTTTAGACGGTGGTGGACGGTAAGCATGGCCAGTTTTATAATGTCGGCCGCGGATCCCTGAATAACTGCATTTACCGCCATTCGTTCTGCTAAATTAAGTTGTCCTTTTCTTACAGGACGGATGCCGGTAATGCGGCGATAACGGCCAAGAATGGTGGAGACGTGTCCGGATGTTAAGGCATTATCCAAAACCTGCTCTAAAAAAATTTGGATGGATGGGTAACGTTCAAAATAAGTGTGAATAAAATGCTGAGCTTCATCCTGAGGAATATTAAGTTGTTTTGAAAGACCGAAAGCAGACTGGCCATAAATAACACCAAAATTTACGCTTTTCGCCACACGGCGCATGGCAGGAGTGACGTCTTGTACTGCGGTGGAAAAAATTTCGGCGGCGACCATGGTGTGAATGTCTTCATTTTTTATAAAAGCATTACAGAGGTTTTCATCTTTACAGTAATGTGCCAGTACCCGTAATTCGATTTGGCTGTAATCTGCAGAAAGAAACTGCCATTCTTTCGGATGCGGAATGAAGGCGCTGCGAATTTCCCTTCCTTCGGATGTGCGCACAGGTATATTTTGCAGATTCGGATCACTGGAGCTTAAACGGCCGGTGGCGGTGACTGCCTGGTTAAAAGTGGTGTGGATGCGGCCTGTTTTTTCGTCGATCAGAGAGGGGAGTGCGTCTACATAAGTGTTCATGAGTTTCGTTACTTGCCGATATTCCAGCAGTTTTTCCGGAAAAGGATTCAGATTCATCGCGGCTAATTCTTCCAGCGTCTGTGCGTCTGTACTGATGCCAGTTTTAGTTTTTCTCAGGGCAGGAAGGCCGAGTTTTTCAAAAAGAATTTTTTGTAACTGGACGGGAGAATTAAGATTTAATGTTTGTGAAGCCAGCGTTTCTGAATGAAATTCTGTTTCGGGATATGCCAGACACAAAAGCTCTTCGCGCAGGTGATGTGCTTTTTCTGAAAACCGTGTATGGAGTGACTTTAAGCATGCTCGGTTAACATAAATACCAGTATACTCCATAATAGCCAGGACGGGAATGAGTGGAAACTCCACGAGGTAACACACGGTGTCCAGCTTTTCGTGAGCGAGTTTTTGGATTAAAATCGGAAATAAATTTTCTAAAAATTTTTGTTGATAATCAGGGAAAATGGATGGGTGAGGAGGGAGTTTTTGTTTCTCTGTTTTCCGAATTTTTTTTGAGGATTCGGGAGGTGAGGAAGAAGCGTCAGAATCCTGAGATTCAGATTCTTGCGAATTATTAAATAAAAAAAGAGGGGTACTGGTGTTCTGATTTTGGTTTTCTGAGAGGATTAAATCAGGAAGAAAATGTTCGGGAACTGCTTCTGGAAATTCAAGAGTTAATTCTTCCAGGGTAATCTGTTTTTCTCCGGGAATGAGCATATAAGCTGCGATCATGATGTCAAAAATAGGACCGGCGGGGTTTATGTCAAAAGAACGAAGGATTTTCCAGATTTTTTTTAAGTCGAAACCGATTTTTATAACTTTAGGATTTTCCAGATCAGGACGGAGTGTTTCCAGTTTTTCCCTGAAACCAGGGGTTTTTGTGTTTTCAAAAAAAGCGGGGAGTAAAAATTGTTTTTTTGTGTCTTCCGTTACTAATTTTGCGTCAAAAGAATGTGGAAAAATAGGAATTTCTTCTGTAGAAGCCGATTTAAAGAAAAAAGAAGGCTCTGAATTCTTTTGAGAAAAAGTGTTTCGTGGGAGAGAACTTTCTTCAGAAGGTGACGAGGAAGAAGGAGTGGAATATTCATCTTTATGATATTTTTCCTGAAGTTTTGAAAGTTTCGAGGAAAGAGTTCGGAATGAATATTCTTGAAAAAAGGGAAGTGCAGCCAAAAAATTAAACTGAGAAATATGGGCGGAAGGCCAGTGGATGGAAATGGGGACGTCTCGCCGGAGAGTGACCAGTTCCTGTGACATGCGTAAAGTTTCGGCTCCGTCCAGCAGATTTTGTTTTCGTGTGGAATTTTTGGCACCAAAAAAAAGTGTGATGTTTTCAGGTTTCAAAATTTCTGTGATGGATCCAAAACGCTGGAGCAGTTCGCGCGCAATTTTTGGTCCGATTTTTGAGATGCCAGGAATATTATCAGAAGCGTCACCGACCAGTGACTGATAATCGATAACCTGGGAAGGTGTGATTCCCCAGTCATCCATTAAAAACTGGCAGTCAAGATATTTTCCGCGGCGAAGACTGTATATTTGGACATGATCACTTAAAAGCTGACGACAGTCTTTATCGCTGGTCACCAAAATACAGTTTCCTCCAGATTTTTCAGTTTCTGTCGCGACGGTGGCTAAAATATCGTCGGCCTCAAAACCCTGTTCCTCTAAAACAGGAATTTTCATGCAGTGCAATAATTCTTTCAGAAGTGGTATCTGTGGGCGCAGATCTTCTGGCATCTTTTCTCGCTGGATTTTATACTGGTCATACACATCATGACGAAATGTCGGATGGTGAAGATCGAAAGCGCAAAATAAAAAATCTGGATTTAAGTGTTCCAGCAGAAAAAACAGATCTCTCATGAAACCGAAAATGGCATTTACGGATTCTCCCTGACGCCCATGCATTTCTGGAAGTGCGTGAAAAACCTGGTAGAGAAGTCCATATGCGTCGATAACAAAAACGCGCAGGTTTTCTGGCGTTTCAGGTACGGATATTTTTGTGGAGGAAAGCTCCTTATTTTCATTATTACCATTATCATTTAGAGAAGATGCAGTATTTTCATCGAACATGGATAACTGGAAATCTTGTGGCATGATTTATTCCTTTATGAATGAAAGCGAAGAAAAGGAGACGAAGTGATTTTATTTCTGATGTGTGATAAATTTTTTATAAGAATCTGCAGAACCCAAAATATTTTATACAGGATGTACTATAAATTTTTGCTTCGATGAAAATACCGGTTTTCAGAGCCGCAAAAAACGGAAAATTAAAATGGAACCAGTATATTTATAACATGAAATGTGATTTAAGGCAAGAAGCCCGGGCAGTAAATGAGGAATTTTGTTTTAAGAAAAAAAGAAGTTTTTTTTGGAATTTTATCCCCGGCACACTACAAATTTCCACTTTTCCGGCATTTTTATACACGATACACTATAAAATTAGCTTCTCCAGCTTTTTTGCTTCACTGAAAATGCCGGCTTTCAGAGCCTCATAAAACGGAAATTTAAAGCAGATCTCGGGATAAGTAGAATTAGAAGGATAAGGATAAAGAGGGTACTTGAAAGTAATTTCTCATTTTTGTATAATTACTTGACGTACTGTAAAATTCCGCTTTTCCAGCATTTTTTGCTTTACTGATAATGCTGGTTTTCAGAGCCTCATAAAACGGAAATTTAAAGTGGAACCAGTACAGATACGTAAAATGCTGAGGAAACAGAAATTTATAGTATATCGGGTATAAAATGTCTTCCAGGTTTGTGCCCGGTAAAAAAGGAGGAAAAAATGAAATTTGTAAATCATGCTTTTCGATATTTTCTTACAGGAGTGATTACTCTGCTTCCGTTTATTGTAACGGTGGCTCTGGTCACTTGGCTTTCGGGATTTCTTGCCTCTTATTTAGGTCCGAAGACGGTGGTGGGGAAAATGTTGATGAAATTAGGGATGGGAATGGCACCTGAAACGGCAGGCACCGTATCCATCTGGGCGTATGTTTGGGGATGGCTGATCGTATTAATTGTGATTTTTGTGGTGGGAATACTGATGGAAACTGCTCTAAAGAGAGTGTGGACGGCATGTATCGATAATCAGGTAAAAAAAATTCCGATAATCGGGCAGGTTTATAGTACGACACGCCAATTTACTGCCCTGATGAAAAAAAATGAAGATGACGCGATGCAAAATATGAGTCCGGTTTATTGCCGTTTTGGCGGAACACTGTTTTTGGCATTATTACCTGTGGGAGATGAATATGAAGTGGAGGGGCGGAATTACCGAATCGTGCTGATTCCCACCGCTCCCGTTCCTTTTGGCGGAGCCGTTATGCTGGTGCCTTCAGAAGATGTTTTGCCAGCGAATATTTCCATGGACGCATTAATGGCTTTTTATGTTTCCATGGGTGCGTCTTCTGGTGATTTTATGACGAAAAAAGAGAAGTGTGAGAATGAATAAAAAATATTTTTGCTTCAGGTGAGAGATTTTTTACTCGAGATATTATAGTTTTTTACTTTCTCGTTTTTCCATCCGATACATTATACCTGTTCTCGTTTAAATTTCCGTTTTGCGCGGCTCTGAAAATGTTTGTTTTCACGGAGGAAAAAACGAAAATTTAGCATGAAACTTTATCGACGAATTTATTGTGTGTTCTTGCTGTGAATGTTCCTCTGGAAGTATGCCTTACAGTGTGGGTGAATTTCGCAGCGTCTGGAGATGTTTTGCCAGTAAAATAAAATCTTTTGCGATTTCCAGCGAAGCATGGTCTTCTTTTTCTTGTTCTGCGATTTCTTTTCCCAGCTGCTGACAGCGCATGATTAAATATCGAATCGCGGAATTCGTAAAGTCGGTCGGAGGAAAAGAAGGATTTTCTTCACGTAATATGATCATCACGATAATTTCTGAGTTATGTTTTGTAGGTGAGATCCGTTTCCAAAAAGTTGTGGTATCTTGAAATGTCGCGACTTTTCCTTGAAAAATTATCGCGGAATTCATGTCGATCGGCGCGGACAGTTCCAGTGAGTTTTTCCCCCTTTCGTTTTTTTCGTCGGTGGATGCGCATGTTATCTGGAGTAAAATTCCTTCAGATAAATTTGGCTGTTTTACAGAAAATATATCTTGATCGGAAGCCTGTTCTGTAATGGATTTCTTAATCAGTTCTTTTGGTGTATTTACTTTTAAAACATATTCCTGTTTTTTTTCTCCCTGGTGAAGGGTGAAGGGGAAAGACATTTCACTGCCCGGTATAAAACGCCGTGAAATTCCCTGTCTGGCCGTAAGTAGTTTCGTCTCTTTATTATCTTCCAGGTGAATCATGAAGGTGTCCATCCGGTGAGAAAGTGTATATATCTTCTGCGTTTCCTCCGTCTTTTTTCTCTTCTCTGCTTCCTTTTCTTTTTTTTCTTCCAGAGGTGTTTTTTTATTAGAGATAAAATTCCACAGAGTTTTATTTTTCTTTGGTGCTTCGGGAGAAATACTGACGGGTTCCCTGTACTGCTGAAGCACAGCATTCGCATTTTCAGCGATCGTTTCCAGATTTAACAAATTTTTATTTTGAGATGTTCTTTCAAAAATGAATGTATCCATACAATAATTGACAGGTGGAATATCGATTAATTCCAGCATTCTGTCGATTTCCAGTAAGGCCAGTTCCATATCCTGAACGATCAGGCATTCCTGATCCTGATATGTTTTACGGATGCATGAACCCTGGCTGCTGAGATGCGCTCGGATAAATCGTTCACAAAAATCCAGTGAAATTTCTTTGGGAATGACCCGGCGTATTCCTTTTTCAGAGATTTTTACGGGCAGTTGATGGATGTCTCCTCTGCGGCCAATAAAAATTTGTTTACCTTCCCGAATATATCCGAAAGAAGTGGTGCCTAAAAGCTGCTGAAAAATTTCGTCGACATCCTGACTCCGAATATTACAATTAACGTTTCCCTGTACCTCGACACTTGTATATATCTGTGCCCCGGAACGTTCTTGGATAAATTGGATTAATCGGCGTATATCTGTCTGCCGGTGCTGAAGAATGATTGGTTCTGAAACCAAAAATTTTTCGTCGGATTCTATTCTTTCTTGTGAGGCCGTTTCGGGAGAAAGGTGTGAAACCGTGTTTTCTCCATCTTTAGGTGATTCGTTAATAGAGGATGTCTGTATGTCTGGCGTTTCCACAGGAAGTACAAAATCCGGAATCTGGGGAAAATCTTTTTGTGTAGGCTGTTCAGTCCGCGCTTCAAAAACTATATTTTGGACAGACGTTTCGTTTAATGAAGAATCCGAAGTGCTTTCTGGTATGGCGAAAGGTGGAATTTCGATTTTTTGTAAATGATTTTTTTCTGGTACCGGTAAATGAGAAGTCGTGTCAGACGAATTTTCCAGAACTGGAATTTCATGTATCTCTGGAAGTGTTTCGGCGACTAAAATTGGTGCCTTACTGGCTTCTGCCGGGGAATGTGGAGAATGTTTGGTGCGTAATGGGTTTTCCACGTCTGATGGCTGAGGAAAATTCGTCGGTGAGGTTTCTTCGGAAGAAATCGGAGAAATGGAATCCTCGGGCATTTCTTCTGGAGTTTCGACTTTCTCTGTGGATGCACTGTTTTCTGCTGCGGATGAAATGTCTTTCTTTTCCTCTTCAGGGAAAAGCTCTTCCCATGTTAATTGAGGCAGATCGAAGGATGTATCCGTGGCGGAGGGTTCTTCTTGTTTTGTTATTTCTTGTTTCGTGTCAGAGGGAGTTTTTTTTATGGTTTCAGAATTTACTGTGGTGTTCGTGTCCTGTGAAATTTGTATTTTGGAATTTTGGTCGAATATTTCTGACGGACTCTTTTCCGTTTTTTCAGATACTTCCTGAGTATTTTTTTCTGCCGATTTTTCCATTTCCTCTAATTTTGTATCTCCCGAAGGTTCTTCGGATGGAGAAAGTACTGGTAAATCGAGTGTTTCTGGAAGAAGAAATTCAGAAGAAGACGGAGATTCTGAGGGAGATTCTTCAGGAATCAGAGGTAAAGCCTCTGAAATGTCCGTTTTAACAGGAGAAACTTCGGAGCCGGTATGATGATTTGCCTGTACGGAAATTGGGTCTGGTGCCGGAACATCAGGCAGTAATTCTGGTAATTCCAGGGACGGAAGAGATAATTCTTCTTTTTCTTCAGGCCTGTTCGATAAAATGGTTTCTTCTGGAAGTTTTAAATCTGCGGTTTCTGAAAGCTTATTTTCTGTCGTGCTGGGAAGTAATGGCTGGTTTTTAGTGAGTGTGGATTTATTTAATTCGGTATGGAGGTTTTTAGATGTATGAACATATATATTTTTGTTGAAAAGGCTAAAAAATTGAAAGTTACAGATTATTATTCCTGTAATTATCCCAATTATAATATATGTGAGAATTTTTATTTTATTTTGGGCATTCATGGGAGTCATTCTGCCTGAAGGAAAAATAGGGAAATTAGGGTGATAACGATTAGAAAATGTGTAGGGACCCTACCATCATCTTTTTCATCTATCGGAATTCCTACAGGAGGAATTAAGCATTTTTTCATTAAAATCGTTAAAATATCACTACTTTAACACAAAAAATGAAGAAGATTAAAAATTGTATGAAAAATTTAGAAAAACAGACCAGAACGACGTATTTTTTGATATTAACAGAAAATTTAAGCGGGAGAATGTAAGAATTTTATATTCTGGAAAATAAAAAAAATCTGCGAGATGGGATTTTATATCGTGGATCCGTGATATAAAATAAAACCAGAATATAAAATAATAAGAATTTTATATTCTGGAAAATAGAAAATTTATATGGAGGTAATATGATTACGTTACAGGATTCTGTCGTAAGCGACGAGATCTGCGTTCAGCACGGATACGGATACGGCGATTAATTTCGCTGGGTTTTTCATAAAACTCACGGCGGCGCATTTCTTTTTTTATTCCGCTGCGTTCAACTAATTTTCGAAAACGGCGTACCGCGTCTTGAACGGATTCATTTTCTCTTAATGTCAGCTTGACCACTAAAAATCACCTCCTTCGGTATGTGGATTTTTGAAAATAGTTTTTGTTTTTTTCTTATTTCACAATGAAATTATAATTTTTTATATTATAATGACTTTTGTTTTTATGTCCAGTGGGAGGTACCGAAAATTTATGAAAATTTTTAGAAATTTTGTGATAAAGATATTTTATTTTTATGTATGTTTAATCTGCTGTCTTATTTTTGTTAGGTAATTTATGGATTAACCCGCATCCAGATTTTATAAAAAAATTATAGGAGAATCGTGCATTTTATCGTTAAAGATTATAAAATCGTTTTATTTTCTAAAATCCTGGCTTAAAAAATAACAGAAGTGAAAAACTGACTGCTGAGGCGAGAGAGGGGAACCCGATAATATGGTCTATATACCTGATACACTATAAATTTCGGTTTCCCGGCATATTTTGCTTCGCTGAAAATGCCTGCTTTCAGAGCCGTGCTAAATGAAAATTTAAAGTGGAACCAGTATAACTTGTTTTTGAGAGAGAATTTAGGATGGAAAATTGTAAAGAAATATCCCAAAAGGAAATACTGCTGGATATGGCAGCACGACATGAAGAACTGTTAAGCCGCCTGGAAGAATTAGAGAAATTAATCTGTACGGTAATAGATGGTTACCTGCAGAAGGATGTGAATGAAACGATTAAGGTGGGTGTATAAATATTTTTCGTGCTGTAAATTTCCGGTAATTCCGTGATTCTGATATTTTAAGCGTTAAACATCTCTTGGCTATAAATAAAATTTGAGCATGGTACCGTGAATTATATGGATACTCTTGTAAAATTTTAGATTACTATTTTCCATGAGATCTGAATGCGGGGGTTCATGTATCACGAAATTTGGGAAGCGAAAAATTTTAGCGTACGGGAGTAAAAACGGAAGGTATAAACGGAAGGTATAAAAAGCGTTTCAGATCAAAATTACAGGAAATCAGCCGGGAGTAATTTTTAAGGTCAAGAAAAACTGTTCGCTAATTCCGCCTGGCGGGATTTTAACTGATCCTGAAGTCGACGCACGACCGCGGTATGCATCTGGCTGACTCGGCTTTCAGAAAGATCCAGAGTCGCACCGATTTCTTTCATGGTCATTTCTTCATAATAATAAAGGATAATAATCAGACGTTCATTTTGACTTAACCCACGGGTAATGAGCTTCATAAAATCTTTTCGCTGAATGCCCTGCGTGGGATCTGTACAGCGTCTGTCTTCCAGAACATCCACTTCATGGACTTCTTTTTCGCCAGCTTCTCCTGTATGTTTTCTGTTTAAGCTTACCAGACCGACAGTGGCCGTTTCTTTTTTGAGTTTTTGCACTTCTGCCAGAGAAATTTCCATGGCTTGAGAAATTTCGGCATCCGTGGGAGTCCGTCCGAGTGATATTTCTAGTTTTCGTACCACATCATTTAATTTTGAGGCACGTGAACGAATGAGGCGTGGCACCCAGTCCAGATTACGAATTTCATCCAGCATGGCGCCCTGAATTCTGGCTGTGCAGTATGTTTCGAATTTTACACCGCGCGAAAGATCATATGCTTCGATCGCGTCCATCAGGCCAAAATATCCTGAAGAAATCAGATCGTCCAGCTCCACTTCATTAGGAAAACGTGCTCGGACGCGCTCTCCGTTAAAACGTACCAGGGGCATATAAATTTCGATTAATTGGTTTCTTATTTCGACTGTAGGATTTTCTTTATATTCCTTCCAGAGCAGTTCGACATCTGTGTTCTCGGAAATAATAGGACTGGACATATGCACCTCTTATAACGGCCAAGTTTTTTAACTTGAGTTTTAAAAATTTGTTTATGTATATTCGATATAATTTAATTTGTGGTTTTATGGCATTCTTCATGCCAGGGAATCTTCGTCGGACAAAAAGAGAGACGGACTGGAAATGTCCCTACTTTCATGGCCGTGTAAATTTATATATCCGATACACTAAAAAATTCCGATTTTCCGGCATTTTGTTTCGCTGAAATCTGCTTTCAGAGCCGTACAAAATGGAAATTTAACGAGAAATTGTATAAAATGCCAGGAAATGGAAATTTATATTCATCGGACGTAAAATCATGTTCTTAACTGCTCAGTATTTTTGGGGAGTTATTATTTTATGGTTACTCCCAGCCGTTATGTCTTCTGTTCACCAGGGACACCGTCCGGGATTTATTATTTTATGGTTACTCCCAGCCGTCATGTCTTCTGTTCACCAGGGACACCGTCCGGGATTTATTATTTTATGGTTACTCCCAGCCGTCATGTCTCATCTGTAATTCACGGGAACTTTTTGAAGTGGTTAGTGCTTCCATTCCTAAAATCCAGCGCGCTAATTGTCGGGGAGTGGCGACTTCAAAATCCTCAGGTACGTTTTGGCCATTCGTAATGTAACTGACAGGAAGTTCGACATTTTTTGTCAGGGAGAGGAGGTTTCCCAGGCCAGCAGATTCATCTAATTTTGTAATAATCATGGCGGTGGGGCCGACGACGGAAAATTGCGAGAAAATTTGTTGCAGTACGCGGGGACGTGAAGTGCCAGAGAGTACCAGATGGACCTCATCTGCACCGGCTTCAAGTAAATAAGAACGCAGTTCATGGATGCGTAAATCGTCATTCTGACTGCGTCCGGCGGTATCCATCAGAATAATGTCAAAATCCGTCATTCGGCGTACCGCTTCCTTTATCTCTCGTGTCGAGGAAACCACCTCCATGGGACTACTAATAATATCTGCATATGTTTTAAGCTGTTCCACCGCGGCGATACGAAATGTATCCAGTGTAATGAGGCCGACATTACAGTGTTCGTGGAATTTATAGTGTGCCGCCAGTTTTGCGATGGTCGTGGTTTTTCCCACACCGGTGGGCCCGACCAGCGCTACCAGCCGGCATTTTCCGGGGGTAATCTGAATGGGACCACAGGTACGAAGAGAGGACTGGACGAGCTCCATTAATTTTTTACGCAGAAAATCGAGCGTAATGGATTCTGTATTTTCCGTTCCGACATGGTTCCGCAGTTTTTCTAACAGATTATGTGCGATAATGTCATCCAGATCGGCGTTTATAAGTTCAGCATAAATGGTTAAAAAATAATCCTGTAATTTTTCGTCTTCTCGAAGTATATTAAATTTGGATGCCGGGGAAATTTTCGAAGAAAAAGAGGGGGAAATGGTCATTTTGGACAGGTCATCCGCACTTTTTTTAGGAAAAATAATATTCTCTTCGCGTGTTTCTTGAGAAGTATGTTCAAAATGTGTGCAGCGCGTATCGGCGGAGGTGCCAGCGCACCATAAGGAACGCATGTCCAGATCAGAAACCTGCCAAGAGTGTGAAAAAGACTGAGATTTATCCTCTGTCGCGAAAGTGGAATGCGAGGTACCGAGCTGGACATCAGCGTTTTTTAAGGGAGTATTTTCGAAAGAAGATGTTCCAGATACGGATAATAAAGCGGTATCAGAATTTAAGGATTCGGCCTGGCCGGTTAAAAATGAGGAAAATCGCGACGGAATATTAATGTCTTTTGAAGCAGTAACCTCTACTTCTTTTTTTCCTCGAATTAATCCGAAAAGCCGTGTGGTCTGAACTTCACGAGAGTGTAAAATAACGGCCTGTGGTCCGATATCTTGTCGGATAAGCTGGAACGCCTCCTGTATATTTTTAGCTCGATATGTTTTTACTTCCACTGTACCACCGTTTATGTGAATGAAAAAAGGAACTTATTCCGTAAGTCCATGGAAAATAACAATTTTCCTGATTTTTCGCAAGAGCGATTTCAGAAATTTTAAAAGAATCACAGAAGGTTTCAAAATTTTGTTTCATGCTTAAAAGAACTCCTGTTATACTCGAGGCACTATAAATTTCTGCTTTTATGGTATTTTTTCTTCACGGAAAATATCTGCTTTTAGAGCCGTACAAAACAGACATTTAAACGAGAACCAGTATAAAAATGGATTTTATGAACGATTTATATCCGATACACTATAAAATTCCGCCTCCCAGGCATTTTGCTTCTCGCGGAAAATGCCTGCGTTCAGAGCCGCACAAAACGGAAATTTAAAGTGGAAACCGTATAATAAAAATCAGAAAAAATTTTTATTGTTAAGATTTTATGTTACAGATTTATTATGGATTTTTTTCTTATTTTGTCGTGAAGATGCGATTTTCGTAAATAGGAAAGCGAAATCGGAAAAGAAGAGAGGATAAATTTTGTGTTTAGAAAAATTTTTTTGTTTTTTTGAATTATGAGAAGATAAATTTTGAGTGGTATTTTTCGTGTTAAATTTATTGTGACCGAAATACAATAAATTTAGCCTTCCGGAAATTTTGTAATAATGAGATTTTTTCAGAAAGAGCTGCACTAAAAAAAGGAAATTTACTGTTTCTATTTTAAATTTCCGTTTTATGCAGCTCTGAAACAGGCATTTTCCGCGAACAAAAATGCAGGTGAAGCAGAAATTTATAGTGTATGGGATATAAAATCGCTGTCATGGTACAGAGCGTCCGGGCCAGTCAATTTCTGTTTTTAATAGGACATTCTTCCCGCTTAAAATCCAGATGAGAAGTTTTTGAGGAGTCTGAAATTCAGCTTCCTGTAAATCAAACAAAAATGATTCTGTCTCGCGTGGTGCAGTTTTTCTGGCGGGAGATCCTATTTTTGCACTATCCATATATGGAAATACCAGGGTAAATTCGTCTGTTTCTGTTTTTGTGTTTTCATGAGTACAAAAGATGGAAGTCTGCCACGTTTTCATAATGGATTCATTACTCGAAATTCGCATGTCCATGTTTCCATATTTCATCTGGATACTTGCCGGAGAATCAGATTTTTCATTAATGATTTTTACTCCCGGAGAATCATTCATGGAGGCTTTAAAAATTATGTCAGCGTAATTTTTCCCAGCAAGATCTTTACTTTTCATAACTGTGCTGGTAAAGAATAAAGGTCCCGTGAGATATGTTTTTTTAGAGGTGATTTCATCTAAAATACGAATTTCCATGGAAATATCGTGATATTTATCACAGGGGTAAGAAACTTTTAAGATGTTTACATTCTCAGGGGTTTTTATGGTGGAAATACTGCCGATTTTCACTTTTTTAGAAAAAGTCTGCTGCTCTTCTTTTACGGAAGCGTATACAGAACCTTTAAAATAAAAGGAAGAGAAAGCTAAAAAGTTAAAACAAAAAATTAGTACACAGAAAAAAGAGGGAATTAAAGGAAAATAACGAAAAGATTTTGAATGAATAAAATATTTCATAAATAAAACACTCCTTGGAAAAATGTTTTGGGTGAATCTGTGTATATTTCTCTTTTTGGCTTGAGAAAAAATATGAATTTTAGTTTTTCGTTATTATTTTTATAGTTGTGTACAAAAATGACTGCGTGCATTTAGAAAAAAAGAAAATAAATGTTTAATGTTCGATATACGGTGAAATTTTACTCACGTATGCACGAAGTATAAAAATCATGATGATGACTTTATACCCGATACACTATAAATTCCGCTTACTCGGCATTTTACTTCGCTAAAAATGCTGGCTTAAAGAGCCGCACAAAACGGGAATTTAAAGTGGAGCCAGTATAAACATATTAATAAGTAATTCTTATATTTTGCCAAAAATTTTCTAAAAATCAAGTTATGAGGTCAAAATATTCCAAAAAATTTAATACCAGTCCTTGAAAAAACGTAAAAATCCGTTATGATAGATATTTCTTATTTTTGAGTGTCCCTTATTTTTTAGGATATTTTTAATAAGCCGTTTTAATGAAATATAAAAATGTATGGATTTTGTAAGTCGGCTAAAATACAGGAGAGTTTATATGTCGAATATATGTAGTTGCTGTGGAAAAGGAAAACTGGTGGGAAATTCGATTACCACCCGTGGTCGCGCTAAATATTTGGGTGGAGTGGGAACGAAAGTAACCGGGATTACCCGACGTGAGTTTAAGCCGAATCTCCGTACAGTGCGTATTACAACAGAAAATGGCACAAATAAAACGGTGAGAATTTGTGCTCAGTGTTTACGTAGTGGTGCGGTAAAACGTGTCGTGAAAGCTGCTCCATTTAAATTACCTGCGGCTAAATAATTTTAGAAAGATTTTTGTTTGGCGTATTTTCTTTTTGCTGAAAATGCTGGCGTAAAGAGCCGTACAAAACGGAAATTTAAACGAGAATCAGTATAAATATTTGAGTTTTAATTTCTCTTATAAATTTTTTGTAGATACTGGATTCTGTACAGTGTAAGGAATATGAGGTGCCGGGAAACGTAAAATAAATTTGTCCCAGGTTTTCTTGTATTCTTTTTTTTGAAAATAGAAAAAGCGGTTTTCTGTTTCAAAAATATGAAAAAAAATGGAATTTTTTTGTGTATAAATTCTGTTTTCCGTTTCACTATAATTAATGTAAAGAAGATGATTTTATAGTGCGATAAAAATGGGAAAGATAATGAACCTCGGTATAAAAAATCTGTAAAAATTTTTTATTTTGAAAATCCGGGAGGTAAAAAGATGTGTAATAAAAATTTTACATCGAGGATAATCACTCTCACGACGGATTTTGGTGAAGGCAGTTCATATGTAGCCGCGATGAAAGGGGTGTTATTATCTACTTTTCCGGAGGCAAAAATAATAGATATTACGCACTCTATTTTTCCGCAAAATATTGAGCAGGCAGCTTCTGTTTTGCATGATGTCTCTCAGCTTTTTCCCCCAGGTACGATTCATGTAGTGGTAATTGATCCTGGTGTGGGGACGGAGCGTGATATTTTATATGCAGAACTGGGCGAACAGTGTTATATTTTCCCGAATAATGGGGTTTTAGGGAGTCTTAGTCACGAAATCGCACCGAAGTGTGTGATTAAATTGGAGAATTCACAGTTCTGGAGGCATCCCGTCTCTCATACGTTTCATGGGCGTGATATTATGGCGCCTGTAGCGGCGCAGCTGGCACAGGGTTTAGATCCTCATCTTTTGGGGAAAGAGGCTTCAGAAATTATGAAGCTTTCTTTGGATCAGCCTGAAATTCTGGAGAATCGTATTACAGGGAAAATTAGGCTGGTGGACTCTTTTGGAAATTTAATTACGAATATCCGGCATGAACATTTATCCGGGCGCACTACAGATTCCAGTGTGTGTATAATTATAGATATATATGAAACATATGGTATTTATCGGACATATGGAGACTTGCCGGAAGGTGCTCTGATCGCAGTCGTTGGCTCGAATGGTTATCTGGAAATGGCTGTGGTCGGGAGTAATGCTGCGGAACAGTTAGGCGTGGAGGTCGGCCAGAAAATATCTTTGATCTGGGATGGGGAGTGATCTGATTTTATATTTTACTTATGCCTGATTTTACATCTTATCGGTATGTGATTTATGTCTGTCTGTGCCGGATGTGTCCGATTTATTTCCGAAGCGCTTTATAAATTTCTTTTTCTTTGCTGGGAATTCTGTTGTCGTCGTGCGAAACGGAATTTTACTAGTTTCACTTTAAATTTCCGTTTTGTGTGGCTCTGAAAGCAGGCATTTTCAGCGAAATAAAATGCCATGAACGTGGTTTAGTGGTTTATAGTGTATGGATTTAAAATAAAAAGAAACGGAAACAGAGGGGTAAGTTTCCGTTTCTGCCGGAATGTTTATACCTAAAACTATTTAATGTCTCATGGGTTAACTAAAAAACTGGTTTTCAGTCATATGAAATTAACTCATGAAGAAAAACAGAATATAATGGTATAACTTCCAGGAAATAAGTTTCTTTTCGGAGAAGGTTATCATGGACGATAAATCATTCTCCGAAAGAAAATTTAGGTTAATCATAAATTACTCGGGTTTTTTATTATCTTGTGGTTTCTTCATGTCAGGTTTTGGCATGTCAGGTTTCTTCATGTTCGCACGGAATTCTTCTGGGGAAACCAGTCCGTCATTATTCGTATCTGCTTTTTTCAGGAATTCCAGTCTTTTTTCATGAGATTTTTGAACTTCGGAAATCGGGATTCCTTTCCATTCACCGGGTTTTCTTGTTATGACATCATTTTGCGGGGCTTTCGGTCCAGGTTTTCCGTCCCATTTCGGGCGATCACCTTTTTGTCCGGGAGTCGGACAGAATGGACATGGATGAGATGGGCAGAGTTTTCCGTCCCATTTTGGGCCGTCACCTTTTGGTCCGGGTTTTCCGTTCCAGTTCGGTCGGTCACCTTTCGGTCCAGGTTTTCCATCCCATTTC
>JAUNBR010000034.1:2053-39959 GCA_030527015.1 Planctomycetia bacterium | reverse complement strand
AGCGAAGCAAAAAAGCCGGTGAAGCTAAATTTTATAATGTATCGGGTATAATATCATTCTGGTTTTTATTTCCATGAAATCTCTCTTTATACACGGTACGCTATAAATTTCCCCTCCCCTGTCCGCCAGCAGGCATTTCAGAGAAACAAAAATGCCTGGGAAACGAAATTTCATGCCTCAGGTATAAAAATCATAATGCGCCGAAAATACGGAACTCTGCACTTCACTAAAGTACCATTCACACATAAAAAAAAGCCGCACCTTCTGCAGCTCTTTATCCATTCCTTCTTCCAGGTATATACAGGTTCAGATCTTCTACTTATTTTACCTTAAATTTTCATTTCGTACGGATCTGAGATCATTCTTTTCCAGCGGAGGAAGCCGGCCGGCCTGTCAGCGGACGGGGAAACAGAAATTTATAATGTACCGGTTATAAAAATCACTTCCACGGAAAAGGAGTTTCCGTCAGACGCTCATATGCTTCTATATACTTTTCGCGTGTCTTCTTAATAATCTCTTCCGGAAGCTCCGGCGGCGTACTGTTTTTATCCCAGGATGACGCGAGTAACCAGTCTCTGACGAACTGCTTATCATAAGACGGCTGCGATTTACCTTCCTCATAAAGATCCGCTGGCCAAAATCTGGAACTGTCTGGCGTAAGTACTTCATCAATTAAAATCACTTCATCATTCAAAATTCCCCACTCAAATTTTGTATCCGCAATAATAATTCCACGCTCCAGAGCATACTCTGATCCCCGTAAAAATAGAGAAATACTCCTTTCACGTAATTCACACGCCAATTTTTCTCCGATTATCTCCACCGTCTGCTGAAAAGAAATATTTTCATCATGCCCCTCCTCAGCTTTCGTGGACGGTGTAAAAATCGGAGTTTCCAGTTTCGCACTTTCCTTCAGGCCTTCTGGAAGAGAAATCCCGCAGACCGTGCCACTTTTTTTATATTCATTCCAGCCAGATCCTACTAAATACCCGCGCACGACACACTCGATCGGAATCACTTTCGTTTTTTTACAGTACGTCACTCGGCCTTCCAGCATCTGACGTGTTTCCGTGTCCAGAGTAAAGGGAAAAGGAATCTCATTCACGTCCGCGGTAAGAAAATGGTTTTTCTCCCCCAGTTTCTGAAACCAGAATGCCGCGAGCTGCGTTAAAACACGGCCCTTATCCGGAATGCCCGAAGGTAAAATCCAGTCGAAAGCACTTATCCGATCCGAACTGACCAACAAAAGATTTTCACCCATATCATAAATGTCGCGTACCTTACCATGATGTACCGGCATATCCAAAGATGTTTCTAAAACCACATTTTTTGACATGAAATTCCCTTCCTATAAAATATTTTTCTTACCTTTTATTATCAGATACCCAAGATTCTCGAACACCGGCTAAACGTTTTCACCCCGAGCTTCCCGCCTTTACTCTGATTCTGACTTAAATGAAGTTCCCTAATATTTTTCCTCGTGATGTCATGAATTTTCAGTAAATATACGATTCATCCATTAAACTTCCGGTTCCATGGTCACAAAAATAGACGCTTTCTACAAAACAAAATGCCGGAAAAGTGAAATTTTATTATGAGTCAGACATAAAAATTTACAGGCATCACGAAAAAAGAAGCGTCAAAAATTCATCAGAAATCAGATCCTACTCACGCCAGGAATATGATTTTCTTTAAAATCTTCCGGGAACCACCTTTTAATATTTAACTTAACACGTCTCCGCCATCAGTATTTCCCGAAAAACAAAAATGCTTGGAAAACAAAAATTTATACTGGTTCCACTTTAAATTTCCGTTTCGTGCGGTTCCGTAAGCAGATATTTTCAGCGAAAAAATGCTGAAAATGCGGAATTATATCGTGTATCTCGGATATATAATGTATCGAATTAAAATTTCGCGCGGACACGGGAAGCAGAATTTCATACATCACGAAAGGCAGGAAAAATAACATTTCTGCCAGCATCAGATAATCACATATTACACCTAATTTTCCACGACGCTAAATTCCACTGGCTCCGCCGCCCCCCAGAGCTGCTCCAGACGAAAATACTCCCGCGTCTCCGCATCAAAAAGATGAATCACCACATCTCCATAATCCAGTAAAATCCACTTACTTTCTTGGTAACCTTCCGTTCCCAATTTTTTTAGATTCATTTCTTTTTCAAAAATATCATCCACCGCGTCACTCATCGCGTGCAGCTGCCGATTACTGCTTCCCGTGGCGATAACAAAATAATCGAATGCCGGTGAAAGTTTACGCATATCCAGAATCACGACATTCTGTCCCCGATTCTCCATCACTGCGCGTGCCGCACTTTTCGCTTTTCGCAGCGAGTCCTCTCCATCACGAGGTAAAATCACCGTGGGCATTTCCAGGGGATTTAGCGTCTTTTCCTTTTTTTCATCGGCGGTTTCAGGCACTTTTTCCTCTGCCGAATTTACATTCTGTCCCACATGATCTTCCGGGTTCAAAGATTCCGAAACAGGAAGTGTATCTTCCGTCATGATGATTCCTCTCTAACAAAAGTAATGTGATAATTTCCCTGAGGATCCATTTCCGGAAAATCCGACCGGTTATGACATCCCCGCGTTTCTTCTCGCGCCAGAGCTGCCCGTACGAGCATCGTCGCCACAATTAACATATTCTGTAACTCCCATCCCACAGGCGATTTAAAACTTCCTGAAAGCACATACGTATGCCATTTATTTAACGTGGACAGGGCTTCCTCCAGGCGTTTTCGCTCCCGATTCACCGCCGCATAACGCCACATTAAACTTTTCAGCGCATTCTGAATATCCTCCAGGTGCAGAACATCACCCGCCACTTTTTGTGTACTGTACTCCAGAGGAATCACCTGAAAATGATTCGACATTTCCTGTGCAGCTACAGACGCCGTTTCTCCCGCCGCGGCACCATATACCAGAGCTTCCAAAAGACTGTTAGACGCCAGCCGATTCGCGCCATGTAATCCACTGGAGCTGACCTCCCCCACGGCATACAGGTTCTTAATGTTCGTCCGCCCACATTCATCCACCTGCACACCACCCATCATATAATGTGCTCCCGGACGCACCGGTATGGGATCCTTCGTTATGTCGATTCCGAATGTCTGACACGTGGAATAAATCCCAGGAAAACGCGCTTTTATCATCTCCGCATTCTTGTGCTTTAACGTCAAAAACACATTCCCTGAATCCGTCTTTATCATCTGTCTGCATATGGCCCGACTCACCACATCCCGCGGAGCCAATTCTCCACGCGAATCATAATCATACATGAACCGGTATCCGTTTTTGTCAATTAAATACGCTCCTTCTCCACGAATCGCTTCCGTAATCAGATGACGCGCACTTCCGGCCACATACAAAACAGTCGGGTGAAACTGCATAAACTCCATATCCCGCAGAACCGCTCCTGCCCGCAGCGCGATGGCCATTCCATCTCCCGTGGCAGTAACGGCATTCGTGGTTTCACGATAAATCTGTCCCACTCCTCCAGAAGCTAAAATCGTCTGCCGCGCCCATATGGCGATTCGCCCATATTTCGTGCTTTTCACCAGGGCTCCCACACAGCCGTCTTCTGTCGTCAGTAAATCCACTGTGTACGCACCCGTCCACACCTTAATATTTTCCGCTTCATGAACCTTTTCCACCAGCGTACGTACCAGTTCATGCCCTGTCGCGTCCCCATGCGCGTGCGCCACCCGATTCATCTGATGACCGCCTTCACGCCCCAGCTGAATCGCACCGTCCGCGTTCAGATCAAAATTCGCTCCCCACTTTACCAGCTCCTCTATTCGCCTCGGCCCTTCATGAATCACTCGCTCCACGACTTTTGAATCACATAAATCCCCTCCCGCCGTAAGAGTGTCTTTTATGTGTCCCTCAAAATTATCCTCCGGTGACAGTACCGACGCGATTCCCCCCTGCGCGCGATCACTGTTAGAAGTGGTAAGCTCCGGTGTCTTGGTAATCATTAATACCTGAAGCTGTGGATGAATCGCCAGCGCAGCACGCAGACCCGCAAGACCCGCGCCGATTATCAAAATATCCGTAAACATATGCGGAAGATCCTTAACATTAAAAGACGTTAAAAATCGCCCACAGGAAACCTTCATCTCAGAATTCAAATTATCATCATCACTATTCTTAAAATTCACTTCTTTCACTTAATCTGGCTTTCGCGTTTTATTTCCATTTTACTCGGCCATATCTTTTTTTCCGCAGACACAAAAACAGGTTTTTCAGCAGGTAAAATTCCAGAATATATCCTGGCCTACTTTAAATTCCCTTTTTGTGTGACTCTGAACGCAGGTATGTTTAGCGAAGCAAAAATGCAGCCTGACTGCCGGCGGACAGAGAAAGCGAAAATTTATATATATCGGGCATAAAAACATTATGTCCGATATACCTGATTCCTCATTATAAATTTAAATTTTATGCGATTACAAAATACGCATTTTCAGCAAGAAAAACACAGGAGACGCGAAATTTCATCGTGCACCAAGCTAAAATATCACGAAAACAAAAATGATCGTACGTCTGGAAATTTTATGAAATTACCTCAAAATCCATTCTCGATGTATCCGCCATCTCCCTCCATTTCTTACAAAAATTATCACCCCTCCTGACGCATGGCACGGATCAGAATTTCAGATGTACTTTCCCGCATAATTCGAGAATCCACAGCCTTTCCCTCCATCAGAGACTTTCGAACATCTTTCCCTGAAATAAAAACGGGCTTTTCATCTTTATGAAATTCCATTAAATCCACACGGCCAATCGATTCATAATACGCAGCGAAACCCACATTTAACGGTTTAATCTGTAAATCTCCCTTCAGATTCTGGAATATTTCTTGCGCGTCAAAATCTCCCCAAATCGCCGTGCCGTCATGATATGGAGCATCCGCATGTTTTCGTCCTATAATAATATCCGTAAAACCAAAATTCTGACGATAAATCGCGTGCATCACCGCTTCTTTTGGTCCGCCATAAAACATTTTTATATCCAGTCCAAGTAAAATTACCCGATCTGGTACCGACTCTCCCCGCTTTTCCCACAGTGATAAATCGCTGTCCCCTTCTCCCAAAAGCCGATTTTCTATTAATTTTTCATAGGTTTCCATGCGTACTTCCGCACAAACATCATCCCCTTTTGTCTCACCGATAAGAGGATTCAGACACGCGCCAGCATTAAATCCCTGGCGAATTAACGTCTCCAGACCATATACCAGGGCATATTCATGTGCACGGTGAAGAGGATTTCGGGTCTGGAAAGCCACGACTCGTTCCCAGCCTTTTTCTTGCAGTAAAAAGCGCACTTCTGCTGGAGAAAGAACATATTTCCCAAAAGCTGGATTCTTCGGCTGAGGCAGCACCTGAATCGTTCCGCCCAGCAGCCAGTCTTTCCCAGCATCATTCACCAGAACCATATCTGCACCAGGATGATCGGTCCGCTGCGTAAGATAAACTTTCTGAATATACTCCATTTTATCCCACGGATACACTTCCGAAACCGCCACCACCGCGACGATTTCTTCCGCAGAATTTACCAGCGCGACTTTTTCACCCGGTTTAATACTTTTCGCCAATTCTTCTGTCAGCGGAAATGCCAGAGGAATCGTCCATGCATATTTTTTACCCTCATGAATAATTACCTCCTCATTTAAAACTCGGTTCCACGTCTCCTGATCCATCGGACCGCGCAGAGGAGAAAGACCTCCATCTCCAAAACGATAAACAGTCGAAAGATCGGCATCTGACACCGGCACCTTTTTAAGTGTCTTCGCTTCAGATAAAAATTCTTCCTTTTTATCTGAACTTACAGTACAGCACACAGGCTCTGTTACGCCACCATGAGGTATAATTTTCGTCATTTTTAATTACCTTAAATATTTTATATAAATTGTTTTTTATTATATTTCAAAACAGAAAACCGGCATTTCCGCCCCACGAAACGCCGGGAACCAAAATTTCATTATTACATCTTGGGACACTTTCTATTTCCGATACATTATAAATTTCCGCTTCTCCTGTTCACCGGCAGGCAGGCTTTTTGCTTCCCTGCCGGCAGCAGGCCGGGGTGAAAATGCCGGATTTTAGCGTCACATAAAACGGAGATTTAAAGTGAAAACAGTATATTTCTGTTCATGTCCGTTTTACATTTCCGCGACCGCTTTTTTCAGCTCTTCCACTTTATCTGTTTTTTCCCAAGAAAACGTCTCCTCAGAACGGCCAAAATGACCCCCATAAGTCGTTTTTTCGTAAATCGGACGCCGCAGCTGTAAAACTTCAATAATTCCTTTCGGTGTCATGGGGAATACTTTCCGTACTGCCGCTTCCAATTTATCCAGTGAAACTTTTTCGGTACCGTACGTCTGAAGATACACGCTGACCGGATCTGCCACGCCGATCGCATACGCCAACTGAACTTCACAGTCTGACGCCAGACCCGCCGCGACGATATTCTTCGCGATATAACGCGCCATATACGCCGCGCTGCGGTCCACTTTCGTCGGATCTTTTCCTGAAAACGCTCCTCCTCCATGAGACGCCCAACCACCGTATGAATCCACGATAATTTTTCTTCCCGTCAGACCACAGTCTCCATGAGGCCCTCCCACTTCAAAATTCCCTGTGGGATTAATGTGGAACACGATATCTCCCTTATTTAATTCCGCCGGAATGCATGGTAAAATTACATTCTCAATTACCCAGTCACGAATCTCTGACTGCGTAACATCTTTCGTATGCTGCGTGGAAACCACCACCGTGGAAACCTTCACCGGGGTCTGGCGATCTTTATACTCCACCGTTACCTGACTCTTACTGTCCGGAAGTAACCAGTTCACCTGCCCTTTTTGACGTGCTTCCGTCAGACGGTTCATTATCCGGTGTGACAGCGCGATCGGAAGCGGCATCATTTCCGGTGTCTGATTACATGCATAACCGAACATTAATCCCTGGTCACCAGCACCATCCCGATCCACTCCCATGGCGATATCCGGACTCTGCGTATGCAGATGAATCTCCACTTTACATGTATCTCCACAAAAGCCGATATTATTATGAGTATACCCCACATCATTTATCACCCGACGAATGATCTTTTCATAATCGACTTCCGCTTTCGTGGTAATCTCACCCGCCACGACACAAAGATCTGTCGTCACCAGCGTTTCACACGCCACGCGACTATTCGGATCCTGCGCATACAGTGCATCCAAAACGCCATCTGAAATCCGGTCCGCGAGTTTATCCGGATGACCCATACTCACAGCTTCACTGGTGAAAAAAAAGTTTTTTTCTGACACGTTTATCTCCTTCCATTCCTTTCTTATACTGATTCTCCATTAAATTTCCGTATTCCGCGGTTCTTAAAGCAGGCATTTTCAGCGAAACAAAAATGCCGAGGAAACAAAAATTTATAGTGCATCTGATGTAAACTATATATTATTCCACGAAAAAAATTTCCAAAAAAGTAATTTATATCATTTTACACCTTTTAAATAATTTCGCAAGAGTTCACATAAAGATTTCACAGGAGTAATCCCAAAAAACTTCTGAAACACGTTTCGGATATTCAAAATTTCTTTCTTCGACTAAATTATATTAATTCTCGTTTAAATTTCCGTTTAGTGCGGGTTCTGAAAGCCGGTATTTTCAGCGAAACAAAAATGTCCGCCTGCCTTTCGGCGGACAGCAGAAGCAAAATTTTATCGTGCATCAGATACATAATTCGGCTCCTACTTAAAATTTAGTTTTCTGTAACCATTAAATCATATTTTAGGAATACCGAAAAAAGACCTAAAAAATAAAATATTTTTTAGCGCAAAAAATATTTTAAAAAATTCAAAATAAAATCATTATTAATATCTGTACTGTTTCTACTTTAAATTTCCGTTTCGTGCGGTTCCTAAAACAGGCATTTTCAGCGAAGCAAAAAAGCTGGAAAAGTGGAAATTTATAATGTATCGGGTATAAAATTTCATAAAATCAAAAATTTTTTGTACTTCCATATAAAAACAGCTTTATTTTTAAAAATTTGCTCTTGTCAATTTTTCAAAAAAAGTTTACTCTCACTTTATGATGCTTAAATTTCCAGTTTTTTCGAATTTCGTTTTTTGTACTTATGTTCCACGCCTGTTTTATTCTGGTTCGTGGCTCAGAATCTCCGTCTGCTTTTTACTCTGTGCAGTATTCTTGCTTTCCACAGGCTGCATCCGCCGGCGAATGACCATTAACAGTAATCCCCCTGGCGCGATGGTTTATGTGGATGAACACCAGCTGGGCAGAACCCCCATTTCCACGGACTTCACTTATTATGGCACAAGAAACATTCGTTTAGAGCTGGACAATTATCAGACACTGCACATCCGCCAGCCGGTGAAACCACCGGTTTATCAGTGGCCGGTTCTGGATTTTTTTGCTGAAACCTTTTCGCCTAATGAAGTGAAAGACCAGCATACCTGGACTTATAATATGGTACCTCAGACGGTGGCTTCTCAGGATCAGGTTCTTTCTCGCGCGAATCAGCTGAGAATGGAAGGCAGCCGATCTGTGGATGAACGTGGAAGACCTGGTGCCCCAGTTTTACGTGAGTTTTATCATAATCCTCGTGACAGCTGGACTCCTCCGCCGGCCGGACCTCCTGAAGTACCAGAGGCTTCTGTAATTTCTCAGGATCCCACTCCCGCAAAAACCACCGCACCCATTCCAGAAACTCCTTCTGCGGAAACACCGCAAAACACCATAACGGAATCTGTTTTTCCGCCATCTGGAACATTTCCTCCCTCTGTAAACGAAACAGACACCGGACCTACGATAAATATTCCCGGCGAAATGCCACGCGGCAGTGAATCTTGGGACGGACCACCGCGGCATCCCATGCAGTAAAAACGCACAAAATACATACTGGTTCCACTTTTAATTTCCGTTTCTGTGCAGCTCTGAAAACATGCATTTTCAGCGAAATTATACTGTTCCATTTTAACTTTCCGTTTTGTGCGGCCCTTAAAGCAGGTATTTTCAGCGAAGCAAAATACCGCGGAAGTGAAAATTTATAGTGTGTCTGGTATAAATACCGGAAAAGCAGAATTTTATAGTGTGTCGGATATAAATAATTTCGGTGCGTATAATATACCTCTGATTTCTTCAGAAAAAAACACTGAACTCCGGAATTTTCATGGGCAAAAATCATAAATTTTAATCTTTTTCCATTTTCGTATTACTTTTTTTGTAATATTCTGAAGAAATCATGGTATCCTGCTGGATTTTCTCCGTTTTTCAGGGTAAAATCTAAATGTATCTTATATACGGATTCCTCTTTAAATTTCCGTTTTGTGCGGCTCTGAAAGCAGACATTTTCAGTGAAGCTAAATGCCGGTGAAGCGGAAATTACAGAGTGTGTCCAGTATAAAATTTCGCTCTCTTAAAATACTTATACGCCACACAAAACCATTTTTTTAAGTAAAGCTGATACATTTTAAAAAAAGTAAAAATATTTTTGTAAGGAACTTTTCCATGAAACCTACATTTTTTTTCTTACCCTCCCGTTTTATTTTGTTAAATTTTATCCTATTTTTTGTACTGTTCAGCACAAGTATCATTTCTGCCGGTGACTGGACAGGCTGGAGAGGGGCGAATCGAGACGGAATCGCGCATGAGTCCGGTCTTTTACGAAACTGGGGGGAAGAAGATCCTCCTTTATTATGGAAGAACACTTCTGTAGGCAGTTCCATGAATGGAATGACTGTCGTCGGCACCATGACATATACGATCGGCGTAAAAAGCGGTGTGGAATGTGTCTTTTGTATCGAAAATAACACCGGTAAAACCATCTGGGCACGCCCGATCGGAAAAGCGGTGGCCAAAACCTCTTACCCCATGTCTCGCAGCACTCCCACATTTTACAGGAACATGCTTTATGTCCTGAGTTCTTCTGGAAATCTCGTCTGTCTGAACAGCAGTAACGGATATGTCACCTGGACAAGAAATCTTATCGCCACCGCTGGCGGTGTTTTACCGCGCGGCGGATACTGTGAATCTCCTTATGTGGACGGGAAATGGGTACTGGTTACGCCTGGTGGTCCGAATGCTACGATCGTCGCAATTAATCGGCATAATGGTCAAAATGTCAGAAACGGCTCTGCACCATGGGTCGCGAAAGCGGGTATACCTGCGGGATATTCTTCCATTATAAAAGCTTCTTTCGGAAAAGAACATCAGTATGTTCAGTTTACCGGTGCAGGCGTAATCGGCGTAAAAGTTCGTGGCGGGGACGTCCGATGGAAGTACGAAAAAACCGCCCATCCCAGTGGAGTAAATGTTTCCCCACCCATCTGGTTCGGGCAGACCGTCCTCACGTCCAGCGCAGAAGGCACCGCAGTCATCTGGGTGCAAAAAGCCGGGTCCACTTATAATACCGAAGAAGTCTGGTTTAATGAAGATATTAAAATTCCCACGGGAGATATAATTAAAGTAAACGATAATGTTTTCGCCTGTACTTCCGAACATGGTTTAATCTGTTTCGATTATAAAACAGGGAAAATAAATTGGTCTGACGATTCACTCTTCCCTGAAGAAGAGGAAAAATCTTCAAAAAGTTCAAAAAAAACCAGAACCTCAAAAAGTACTGCCCTCATGGATTTTCCCTCCATGATGACAGCGGATCCCACGGAATGGTTTTTAGGATTCCTTCAGCATTATCCTTCTGAAAATCTTTTAGCTCAGGCTCAGCGCCTGCCCGTTTTACCCACTCCACCTTCCATGAAAATTCCTCCCGCCACCAGACGTTCTTCTCAGAAATCGAAACGTGCCGCACCTCCCGCCATTCCCACAAAAATGGCTTCCATGACATATGCAGAAGGGCTTTTATATGTGCGCACTTCCGCTGGAGAACTGGCTTTAATTGAAGCGTCCGCCTCCGGATTTAAACTTCGTGGCCGTTTTTCGTTCCCCCAGATGAAAAAGGGTTACGCCGTGACGCCTGTGGTTTCGAATGGTTTATTATTCTTACGTGAAGGCGGATCCATTTTCTGTTTTGACCTGCACGACGTTTCCTCTAAAAATAACACAAAAACAGATGATAACAAAAACGATAATAAAAAACCATTACCTGGTATGCCTCAGACTCCAAAAACGAATATTCGGAAACCTCCCCGAGTGGGATAATCTCCCTAAATTCATTTCTCCATATTTTTTGTAATCCATTTTATGCCGGATGCATTATAAATTTCCACTTCCCTGGCATTTTAGAATTTCACTGAAAATGCCGGAGAAGCGGAATTTTATAGTGTATCGGGTATAAAATTTCCGTCAGCACGTGAAGCGCAAAATTTAAAACGCGCGTATACTTTTCTCTTTTTGTAAAATTAATTATAGTGAATTTCCCATATTATATATAAGGAAGGAACCTTTCATGACCACCGACATTCCGGAAAAAGATGATTCTCACTCTTCTTTATCTGATGAGCATACAGAAACCGCACTCACAGATTCCGAGAATATTTCGTCTGATTCACAGAAAGACGAGCTTCCGCATATCGCGCCGCAAAAAGATAACTCCACGGACACCGCAGAAGATAAAACAGACATTCTGAATGAGGAAAAACCCAAAAATGCTCCTTCTGAAAAGTCGTGGAATTATTTTCGTCGGAATCATTTTCCCATTTATGTGATTCTGACCATTTTTGCCTCGATTCTTCTGGCGAATCTTTTGTTCCAGAATACGCTAAAGAAAAAAATCCGGTATATGGACCTGGTACGATTAATCGAACAGGGTTCCCCGGACGTGAATCCGAACGCCATGATTTCCGTAACTCAGGAAGATAAAAAAATCCGCCGGATCACGCATTACTGGAACCTCCATGATGTAATCGTCGGACAAAATGAAATTACAGGAAAAATCTGTTTTCAGGAAACCACTCAAAAAATCACGCCTGAAATCACGCCTGAAAATACGCCGGTTAAATCACCTTCCGAACAGACATCTGAAGAATCGAAAGAGGCGGGTTCCAGCCAGTTTTCAAAAATCTCACCACCGAAAGATATTTCTTCGGAAAATGAAACGCTTTCTCCAGAAGCCACAAAAACATCTCATGAAACCGCACCCTCTGCTTCTGAGAACACCTCCACTTCAGACACTTCCATTTCTGAAGTACCCTCTTCAGAAACTTCATTAAATACACCTCCGAATGCCGAAACGATAATAAAAAAGGATCAGAAGCCCGTACCATTTATCACGAACAGATATGGAATCAGTGATGATGGCGGTTTCTTACTAAATCTCCTGAAAGAGCATGGTTTTAAGGACGCAGACGCAGAAGCTCCACCCAGCTTTTTGGCTTCTTTACTGCATACGATGATCTTTCTGATTTTTATCGCGATTCTTTTTTACCTGATGATCACTCGTTTTGGAAACGCTGGAGCCGTGGCTTTCGGAAGAAACCGTGGCCGATTTTATAACCGCGACGAACTGAACGTAACTTTTGATGATGTGGCGGGTGTCGACGAAGCAGTCGACGAATTACGTGAAGTGGTGGACTTTTTACGTGAACCAGAGAAATTTCACGCTCTGGGAGGGAAAATCCCCCGAGGAATACTTCTCGTCGGTCCTCCTGGTACAGGAAAAACCCTGCTGGCGAAAGCGGTCGCCGGAGAAGCGAACGTTCCCTTTTTAAGTCTTTCCGGATCTGATTTCGTCGAAATGTACGTCGGAGTCGGCGCCGCACGTGTCCGAAGCATGTTCCAGGATGCTCTCGCCCACTCTCCATGTATCATTTTTATAGATGAGCTGGACGCGCTGGGGAAAACTCGCGGCTCCGCTGGTCAAAACAGTAATGATGAACGGGAACAGACGCTAAATGCTCTGCTTGTGGAACTGGACGGTTTCGCGCCGAACAGCGGTGTGATCGTCCTCGCGGCGACGAATCGTCCGGAAATGCTGGATCCCGCTTTACTGCGCCCAGGGCGTTTTGACCGTCAGGTTCTTGTGGACCGTCCCGATAAAGCTGGGCGTGAAAAAATCTTACAGGTACATTCTCAGGAAGTAAAACTTTCTCCCGAAGTAAATCTGTCTGAAATCGCCACTATGACTGCAGGTTTCGCAGGTGCCGATCTGGCGAATCTCGTGAATGAAGCGGCTCTGCTGGCAGCGCGCCAGGGAAAATCCGAAATTACCATGCGCGAGCTAAATGAAGCGGTGGAACGGGTAACTGCCGGCCTGGAAAAACGCAGCCGGGTTTTAAATGACAAAACAAAACACCGTGTCGCCGTCCATGAAAGCGCACATGCACTGATCGCTCACATTCTCCCAGACGCTTCAAAAGTTCATAAAGTTTCCATCATTCCCCGCGGAATGGCCGCCCTGGGATTTACCATGCAGCTGCCGGAAGAAGACCGTTATTTAGTAACCCACGAAGAATTGAAAGCTGAAATTTACGTCCTGCTGGCAGGAACCATCGGAGAGGAATTAGTTTTCCAGTCTGTTTCCACAGGTGCCTCGAACGACTTACAGCGCGCCACGAACATCGCGCGCAGTATCGTCATGGATTACGGCATGAGCACCCTGGGGCGACTCACTTTTCGTGACCGTCCTCATAATATGTTAGGCACAGAAGAGTTTTATCCTCGAGAATACAGTGAAAGTACGGCCCGGGAAATCGATTTAGAAATTCGCCGAATTTTGGAAAATAGTGAAGAACATGTCCGCCAATTACTGAAAGAGCACCGAAACACTCTGGACGTTTTATCGCAGCGACTTTTACTGGATGAAGTCATGAACGCCGACACGCTGAAAGAAATCGTCGACACGCCTGGTGGTACGCCCGAAAACATGCCCGAAAACATGCCCGAAAATACGCCCGAAAATACGCCATAAACAGCCGTACCATTTACGGAAAATCCCTCCTCCGTTTCATGAAGATATTATTCTCCATTCACGTTTCATTTCCGTTTTATACCCGATGCACCATAAATTTCCACCTCCCCGGTGCGCCGACACGCCGACATTTTTGTTTCGCCGAAACGCCGGCTTTCCGAACCACATAAAACGGAAATTTAAAGGAGAAGCAGAGTTTAGCATCCCATTTTGTGAGGCATTAAAAGTAGAATCCGTATAAATGAGAACTTATACCGAAAACATTCGGCATAAAATTTACAAAAAAAAACAAAAAAGAAAGGAAGAGAAAAATTATGATCGTTTTAACTGAAGTAGCCGCATCTCAAGTAATCGCCGCACGTCAGGCACAGGAATTAGCACCCGACAGTTTTTTACGCATGGTCATCCAGGGTGGTGGATGCAGTGGTTTACGTTATGGATTAACATTTGACCATGAATTTAATCCTGAAACAGACACCCGTTTCACTCAGTACGGAGTGGATGTGGTAACCCGAAAAAAGTTTGCGGAATTCTTGGACGGAACAGTCATCGATTATAAAGATAACGCTCTGGGGCGCGGATTTTCCATCGAAAACCCGAATTTCCCGGCCGGGGAAGGATGCTCGGGCTGTGGCGGTTAATCTTTTCTTCATGGAAACGCGGTTCCCCATTCCCCCTGAATTCTTCTTTAAATTTTCATTTCGTGCGTCTCTGAACGCCAGTGTTTTCAGAGACGCTTACGATTTACAGAAAACAAAATGCCGGCCAGTCGGCGGACGTGGGAAATGGAATTTATAATGTCTCGGGCATAAAACCAGAGTGTCATTCTGTCTTTTACTGTCGAATCCAAATTACATAAGAGTATGTTATTTTTTTACGCTCTCCCGAGGAAAGAGTAAATTCCCACTGAATTTCCTGTTTCCGATTTACGCTGTTTAATTGTTCTGCCAGTGTTTTAACGGTCGCGTCCGGAACAGGCTGTTCCAATTCTCCAGAAAATCCACGCTGAAGCAGCATTTTTATCGGCTCAGCACGACGATTTACCACGGTCAGCTCCACGTCAACAATTGTTTTTATATACTTATATCCTTGAAATGTCACATATTTTACGGGCGAGCTGCCGTCTGTATTATTATTATTTCGCTGCGATTCAGACGCGAATACCCGGACATTCATGGATTTCGTAATCGGAATACTCGTTTTTTCTCCAGGTGCCGCCCAGTAACTCGTATTCTGTCCGAAAAATTGACCGTTTTCGATTATCGTCGCCGGAGCTGTCGTCATGGGAAAAGATAAAGGATTTCGAAAACGAAGTATATCCCACGACTCAAGCTGTTTTTCATTATTTCTTTGACCCTGATATCTCCCCCAAGCATCTCGTGAATCTGGAATCGTGCACTCCACGATTCTTTCGTAATCCGTCGAAGCTTCACCCGTGGTAATCAGAAGAGAATCACCAAAATGCAGACTTCGTTTTCCTATTTTTTGGAAATGCACATCCGGACCTTCACTGCCGGACACAATTTCTGTCTCGCCTATGTACGAATCTGGCGGTAAGGCATTCATCGCAACTTGCTGGGTAAGTACGGAAGCCCCGGAAGAACGTGACCCCTGCGCAAGCTGCCGAAAAAAGATGTCCAGTGAACTGGAAGAGCTGAAAAGAGCGTTCACGTGCTGGTATTCAATTTTTGGGAATCCGCTGATCAACGAAACTTCGGTATCCTCCAGTTGGCGCAATTCATTCATAATCGCGGCATTTTGCTGAATGGATAAACGCTTTCCATCCAAAATCGCGATTCGGTAAGACGGTGCCCAGGCCATTCCTCGAGTCAGATAAAAAAGCCGAATCGTCGCGGGCTTTTCCGTCTTCACATGAAACAGCAGAACGCTTCGTTTTCTCTGGATTTTTTCCAGTTTTTTGTCGACATCCACCCGATAAATAGAATCTCCCGTCAAGAACGTGTTCCCGTTCTCTGTCTCGAGCATTATCATCGAATTCAAAGAAAAACCGGCGGAAACATTCCCCGCCCTGCCGCTATAATCTCCACGAAGATAGGAATGCCGATCTCCCGCAGAGGATCGTGACACTCCGACCGTCCGAGTTAAATCCACCTCAGGTCGCGCCGAAACGATTCCCTCGACCGACTCTCCCTGCTTATCAGCAAAATAAAACCGAACTTTTTGCCCGGCCAAATCATTTTGAAGATCCAGCGTCTGCTCTCTGTCAAAAAGTTCCGTCACGTTTCGGCGCGTTACCGTCGTCTCCACCACGGCATCACTCTCTATAAAAAACGTTCCATGAATCGGCACCGGCGTCTGTTCTAAAAGATAACGCCCGGAACCCGGCACCTGAATTTCTTCCTGAACCACCACGACGCCATTTTTGAAAATCCCAAGAGATTTTACTGAACTTTTGACGGGAACCTCCTGGCCAAAACTCAGAGAAGTGATTACCGACAAACAAAAAACTAAAGATACTATTTTCATAAAAACTCCTTAAACTGCGGTTCATAAAAAGAATCATACGCCGAAAAAACAGACACCTGACATAAGAAAAATTTCATTTTCCATTTAGACGCGAGAATGTCCGAAAAGTTTCAATTATTTTGAAATTTTTCATTCGGCGAACACCGGACGCCAAAAAGCGGTAACCGGCACCCGACCAATTCATGTGGACGAAAACGCAAAAAACGCGCTGGGTTTCACTTTCCGTCCCGCCCCAAAAAACTGAAAATTATACTTTTTGTGCGGTTCTATACTGGTTCCAATTTAAAATTTCGTTTTGTGCGGCTCTAAAAGCAGGCTTTTCAGCGAAGCAAAAAAGCCGGTGAAGCTGAATTTTATATTGTATCGGGTATAAAAGCAGACATCTTCACCAAAACATGCTGCTGGCAGCGAAAACAAAATGCCGGCCGGTCGGCGGACAGGGAAATCGAAAATTTATCGTATATCGAGTATAAAACGGTACTCCTGAGAATGCTTGACATTCCGAACCAGCGGATGTATATTATGTACTTATACCCGAAGCACGAGTTCCGCCCCAGCTTTTTTGCTTCGCTGAAATGCCTGTTTTCAGAACCGTACAAAACGGAAATTTAAGGTGGAACCAGCATGATGAAGAGCCCGTATAAATTAAATAATATATAATATTTAAATAGTATACCTGCATTTTACCCGGTGAATTATGTTTCCTCATTCTTTGAATCACGATAATCCTCCTTTACTGCTGCACGTCTGCTGTGCGCCATGTGCCGGAGGGTGTGTGGAGCGTCTGCTGAGGGAAAATAGAAAAGTTCGGCTATTTTTCTCCAATTCAAATATCGTTTCGGAAGAAGAATTCGAAAAACGTCTGCACTCGGTCCGTCTGCTGGCGGAAATTTATCAGCTTCCTCTGGATGTCGACGCATATGACCATACCGCATGGCTGAAAAACGTCATGGAAATGCGGAATGAACCGGAAGGCGGAAAACGCTGTCGGATATGTTTCGCCTGGGCACTTGGACGGACCGCCATGAAAGCGCAGCAGTTGGGCTGCCATTTCACGACGAGTTTAACCGTCAGTCCGCATAAATCCTCAAAAGTAATTTTTGACGTGGGCACACAGTACGCTCATTTTGAAAAAATTGATTTCAAAAAACAAAATGGATTCCAAATTAGCAGAATAATCGCTAAAAAACATTCATTTTATCTCCAAAATTTCTGTGGCTGTGAATTCGCGATAAGATAATCCTCTTTATTCTGATTCCCTGCTAAATTCCATTTTTTGTGTGCCTCTGAAAGCACGCTGCGCCTACCATGTGTGCCACGCGCGCAGTAAAATTCCATCTTTTGTGCCTGAGAAAGTCCCAGTATTTTTCGTCCCGTCTGCCGCTGGCGAAGAAGTATGCTGGCTTCATTTTCAATTTCCGTTTTGTGTGGCTCTGAAATCAGGCATTTTCACTAAAGCATAATTCCGTCGAAACGGAAATTTACAGCGTATCGGGTATAAAAATTATAACGATTATACCGTAAAACTCCCGCAAAATTTATCGGAAAAACCCGCATATTTATAATAATAAGAAATTTGTAAAAATATCTGTATTTTTTTATACTCTTCTTACGATAACACAAAACAGAAGAGAATTTGTTGGGTAATACGAAACTTTCGTGGACAAAATTCTCTCAATAATTGTTCTCTGATTTTAATGGTATGATAAATCAGATTCAATAAACTTATTTCTTTTGTACCGTAAAATTTTACGGAAGGAGACGATCTATGAAATCACTGTTTAACCGTATCGTAAACGATGAACAGGGTGTTCTGACGTTCGAGTGGATTCTGTTACTGGCCATCCTGGTCATCGGAATCGTCGGCGGTCTGGCCACTGTTCGTGACGCACTGAATGTCCAGCTCGGCTCCAGTGCCAGCGCAATTCTCGCACTGAATCAGAGTTATGCTATTAATTCGCCGGTAACCTTTACCTCTACAGTAAATGGTCTGGAATACACCAGTGGAAATGCCGCTGGTTCTCACTATCTTTATGCTGGCACCACATATACTGACGGTGTATTTTCTGAGCCAGCCGTATCGGTTACAGCAGATGCAGGCACTGTCCCCACAGCAATTGAATTTCCTGGTGCCGCGGCTGGTGGCGGCGGTGCTGGCGGCGGTGGTACGGATCCGTGATCGAACACCTAATTTTATTTAAAATAATCCATACAGAAACTCTGATCCTCCGATCAGGGTTTTTGTTTTTTTAAACTCGGTTTTTATATCATCGACACAGAATATATCTCCAATTATTTTCCGACTCCCCACTCGCCGAGCCGTGAACGAAAGACGGAGCCCCGAAGTTCCGGAAATTACGCACCGAACGGCGTCCCACGGCCTTCTCCCCTTTTCCTTTCCCCGCCGGTACACCGCACCTCCCAGACCGCGCGTTCCGAAAATCGAAAAATCAAAAAACCTGCCGAGCCGTGAACGAAGGATGGAGCCCGAAGTTCCGGAAATTATGCACCGAACGGCGTCACACGGCCTTCCCCCCTTTTCCTTCCCCCGCCGGTACACCACCTTCCAGACCGCGCGTTCCGAAAATCGAAAAATCAAAAAACCTGCCCCCTTTCCGAAACACCGTGTTTTTCTCTCCGTTCACGTCTCATTTTCGGTGACCGGCCCCGACCGACTCACACAGGCGGGAGAGAAATGAAAGATAAATTGAACCGCCCCCTATGGATAAAATTCTCGAAAATTTTATAATGAATCGGTGACGCATGCGGTATTTTGCACCCGATACACTATAAATTTCCGCTCTCCCTGTCCGCAGACAGACAGGCCGGCCGGCATTTTTGCTTCCCTGTCCGCAGACAGGTTTCGCTGAAAATACATGCTTTCAGACCCACACAAAACGGAAATTTAACGTGGGACCAGTATGGAAAGAAAAAACGCCTGTTTCCACGGCCATATAAAATCTAAATGGGAGGCAGCACACCGGCATAAGTCAGTTCCAGAGGTGGCCGCGGGGAAAACAAAATGGCAGTGTATCAGAAAAAAAGTCGTAAGAAAAAAGAAAGGAATTCAGAAAATGTCGGTTCCCAGTAAAGAAGAACGTTATGATGAAGCGATTTCCCTAAAAGAAGGTGGCGATTTAACGCAGGCGATTCAAAAATTAGAGACGCTGTGTGAAGATTTTCCGGAATACGCGTTACCCCATGCGGCGTTAAGTATGTTCTACTGTAAAGAGGGAGATTTTGAGAAATCGTTAAATCATGCCGCGAAAGTGTGTCAGCTGGAACCGGAAGATCCTTTCAGTTTTACCGCGATGAGTATTCTCGCCCGGAAATCTGGGGACAAAACGGCGGCCGAAGAAGCTCTGTCGCAGGCACAGGCAGCACAATTAAATTATTATCGCGCGTTAATGGAAAAACGTCAGGCACAGACACAGTCGGAAATGGAATCGGCATCAGAAGAGAAAAAACCGGAACAGGAAGAAAACGAGAAATAAAGAAGAAAATCTCAGATTCACACGGATCGGGCCGCGCCACCGGGGATTTTTGTGCCGATACACTATAAAATTCCGTATAATTGGCTTTTTATGGCACGTGGAATGCCGGGGTCTGGCCTGCACAAATGAATTTTAAAGTTAGAATTAGTATTACGTAACAATTAAAGGGAGTTTTTATGTCAGAATTACTTATCGTGGGTTCCGCGGCGTATGACACAATTATCACACCAGTAGAAACCCGAGAATATATTATTGGAGGTTCCGGAGCGTATGCGGCATACGCGGCCTCATTCTTTACGAAAACGCGGTTATGCGCGGCGGTGGGAAATGACTGGGGACCGGAGCGTACAAAAATATTCACCGACCAGGGAATAGACGTCAGTGACCTGGAAATTCACTCGGATGAAAAAACGTTTTTCTGGAAAGGTGAATATTACGTCGCGACGAATATCCGTACCACGCTGGAAACCCAGCTGAATGTTTTGGGTAAATTTTGGCCGAATCTTACGGCGGAAGCGCGTAAAATACCGTATCTGTATTTAGCGAATAACCCACCCAGCACCCAGATGGAAGTGATTCGGCAGTGCGAAAATCTAAAATTCGTGGTGGCGGACACGATGAATTTTTATATTCAGTCTCAGCAGAAAGAACTTCTGGAACTGATGACCATGATAGATGGTCTGGTGCTGAATGACGAAGAGTCGGAAATGCTGACAGGGAAAAAAGATATATTCGCGGCCGGCGAACAGTTATTACAGATGGGGCCAAAATTCGTGATTATTAAAAAAGGTGCACACGGAAGCCTATTTTTTGCACCAGAAACCCTGTTCGTTTTACCGGCATATCCCACGCGGAATTTAGTAGAGCCGACCGGAGCGGGCGACTCTTTCGCAGGCGCCATGATGGCGTATCTGGCCAGTCAGGATGCCACGGATACGGAAACTATAAAAAAAGCCATGGCTTACGGTACCGTGACGGCCAGTTTTGTCGTGGAAGATTTCAGTTTTGACGCCTTACGCCGATGCAGCAGACAGGAAATCGAAACTCGCATGGAAAATTTCCGAAAAATGCTTCAGTTTTAAGAAAATTCTCTAAAAAAGTATAAAATTTCTAATAATATTTTTGTAACGGCATTTTTAATCCATGAAAGTGCCGTTTTTTATTTCAAGAAAAACAAAAAATTAAATGAGAAATCCGAAAACGAGAGACGGCGAAAATATACGTACATGTAAAAGAAAATAATTTTTTTGTTTTCAGAAAAAAAGAAAGCCACCGCCGCTTGACGAAATTTGCAGAACGGGTAAACTGTTTTAAGGTACTATACTGACTCTCCTTTAATTTTCCGTTTTGTGCGATTCTTAAAGCAGGCATCTCAGCGAAGCAAAATGCCGGAAAAACGAAAATTCATAATGCATCGGATATAAAATATTTCAGAGCACTTCTGTTATATTATAGAAAAGTTTCCTATGAAATATTCTTTACCCGATACACTATAAATTTCCACTTCCCTGTCCGCAGACAGGCAGACCGGGATTTTTGTACCGCATAAAATACCTGCTTTCGAGACGGGATAAAACCTAAATTTAGAGTGGGTACAGTATTTGTTTTGTTAATTGATGTGTCTATCTATGAAAGGGAATGATTTTCCATGACGAAGTACGTTTATTCTTTCAGTAAAAATGGTACCGACGGTGACGCTTCCATGCGTAATCTTTTGGGAGGTAAAGGGGCGAACCTCGCTGAAATGGCGAAAATTGGTCTGCCAGTTCCCGCTGGATTTACCATCACCACCGAAGTGTGCACTTATTATTATGCGAATAATCACAGTTATCCGCCCACACTTAAAGATGAAGTGGAAACGGCGATGAGAGGTATCGAAGAGGCCATGGGCAAGAAATTCGGAGATACCGAGGCGCTTCCGCTGCTGGTTTCCTGCCGTTCAGGCGCCCGGGAATCCATGCCTGGAATGATGGATACCGTTTTGAATATCGGACTGAACGACAAAACAGTTCAGGTTTTGGTAGAGAAATCCGGTGACGAACGTTTCGCGTGGGACTGTTACCGCCGTTTCGTTCAGATGTACGGAGACGTGGTTCTGGAAATGAAACCGCAGACGAAAACGGATATCGATCCATTCGAAAAACTGATCGAAGAGAAAAAAGAAGCGAATGGTATTAAGGAAGACAGTGAACTGACACCGGCGATGCTCAAAGAATTAGTCGCGGAATTTAAGGCGGCAGTGAAAGAGCGTACCGGAAAAGACTTTCCGGAAGATCCCATGGAACAGGTCTGGGGAGCGATCGGCGCGGTATTTGGAAGCTGGATGAATGACCGAGCGATCGTTTATCGCCGCATGAACAGCATTCCGCATGACTGGGGGACCGCCGTAAACGTTCAGGCCATGGTTTTCGGAAACATGGGTGACGGATGCGCCACGGGCGTGGCTCTGACACGAAATGGAGCCACGGGCGAAAAAGGCATCACGGGCGATTATCTGCTGAACGCACAGGGTGAAGATGTCGTGGCCGGTATTCGTATGCCGAAGAAAATCGAAGATTCTCTGGGAACGGACATGCCCGCCGCGTGGGAGGAATTCCAAAAAGTGGCGAACCTTCTGGAAAATCATTATAAGGATATTCAGGATATCGAATTTACGATCGAAAAAGATAAACTGTATATGCTGCAGACCCGAAATGCGAAACGTACTGGTTTTGCGCATGTCCGCAGCGCGGTGGAAATGGTCGAAGAAGGCCTGATCACCGAAGAAATGGCCGTAAAACGCGTTCCTGCGAACGATTTAACGCAGTTACTGCAGCCGGTATTTTCCGGTTCTGGTCTGAAGGGAATGACGCCGATCGCGAAAGGCGTAAACGCGGGCCCCGGCGCCGCGACAGGTCAGATCTGCTTCCAGCCGGATGAAGCGGAAGCATGGTGGCAGAAAGATAATAATGTCCAGATTATTTTAGTTCGCCGTGAAACCACTCCGGAAGACCTCCGTGGTATGAAAGTGGCGCAGGGAATCGTGACGTCCTTCGGTGGCGCGGCTTCTCACGCGGCTCTGGTTTCCCGACAGATGGGAAAAGCCTGTGTCTGCGGATGTGAAAATCTCGTCATTAATTATGAAGACGAAACCATGACCGTCGGCGATCAGGTCTTTAAGAAGGGTGACTGGATTTCTGTAGACGGTTTCACTGGAAATGTATATGCCGGCCAGGTGCCCACCAGTCCGTCTGAAGTGCTGCAGGTTCTGTTCACAAAAACATTAGATCCCAAAGATGCGCCGCTGTACCAGCAGTTCGCGAAACTGATGGGAATGGCCAATAAATTCCGTAAATTACAGGTGCGCACGAATGCCGATAATCCGAAACAGGCATCTGAAGCGATCGCCCTGGGAGCCGAGGGAATCGGTCTGACCCGTACGGAGCATATGTTCTTCGATCATATCGACGATTTCCGTGCCATGATTTTAGCGGATAACGTAAAAGATCGGGAAGCTGCGCTGGAAAAACTGCTGCCGTACCAGCGTGATGATTTCCGTGGTATTATGGAAGCCATGGATGGAAAAGGCGTAACGATTCGTCTGCTGGATCCACCGCTTCACGAATTCCTTCCCCACGATCTGGCTGGTCAGGAAGAGCTGGCGGGCAAAACAGGCATGACTCTGGAATTCATCCAGCAGCGTGTTCATGATCTGGCTGAGTCGAATCCCATGCTGGGTCACCGTGGCTGCCGTCTGGGAATCGTGTATCCGGAAATCACCCGGATGCAGGCGCGCGCGATTATTGAAGCCGCCTGTGACGCGAAACTGGCTGGAAAAGATGTTCATCCGGAAATCATGGTTCCGCTTATCGGTACCCTGAATGAATTTAAGAATCAGGAAAAGCTCATTCGTGAAACCGCGGAAAAAGTCATGAAGGAAAAGGGCGTGGAAGTAAATTATCTGGTCGGAACGATGATCGAAATTCCGCGTGCCGCGCTGACTGCCGACGAAATCGCGCAGAACGCCGAGTTCTTTAGTTTTGGCACGAATGACCTGACGCAGACCGGTATGGGAATTTCTCGTGACGATTATGCTGGATTCATTAATGAATATCTCGAAATGGATATTTATCCCTCGGATCCTTTCCAGGTTCTTGACCAGGCGGGAATCGGAAAACTGATGAAAATCGCCGTGGAAGGTGGAAAATCCACTCGTCCGAATATTAAATTGGGCATCTGTGGTGAACACGGTGGTGAGCCGTCCAGTGTGAAATTCTGTCACCGAATCGGTCTGAATTATGTATCCTGTTCACCGCTGCGCGTACCAGTCGCCATTTTGGCTGCCGCTCAGGCTGCTCTGGAAGACTGCGGATGTGGCTGTAAATGCAAAAAATAAACTCTGATTTTCGCGGTTTTATACCGATATACGAAAAAATCAGATAAATGAGCTGTGGATGATTCTTTCACCCAGGCAGCATTCATAAACCGAAAGGTTACTCGGAGTTCTGAGTAACCTTTTTTTTGTTTACCTTTTTTCTCATGACGCCTCTTCCATATATGTGGTTATTCGAGGCATCAGTATTTTTGGTTTTTCCCTCAGAATTTTAGTATTTTCTGTATTTTCTTTTCACCTCCGAGATACGTAATTTTTTATATTTTATAACACGTGAAATCTCGGAAACTGACAGGAACCGTAAACAAAATTTATATAAAATCGGGATTTTTTATCCCCGATGCACTATAAATTTCCACTTCTCCAGCATTTTTGCTTCGCTGAAAATGCCTGATTTAAGAGCCGCACTAAACGGAAACTTAAAGTGAAAGCGGCATAAACCGCAAAACACGTAAATTTTAGACAGAACCCGTAAAATAAAAACCTGACCTTTCATAATATAATTATGGAGCTAAATTAAATTTCCATTTTACACGGCCATGAAAATCGGTAATTTATGGACGGTGAAGTGTCGGCCTGTCGGCGACTGGGGGAGAAAATTTATCATGCATCAGAACAAAAAACGAAAAATCAAAAAAAAATTTTAGTTAAGACCGGAAATCACTTTTCCTCGAATTTCATTTTTTGCACTATTCTTGAATCGGCATCCACAGGATAAGCCAGAACCTAAAAATAATACCATATACTCTGGTTCTCCTTAAATTTCCGTGTTTTGCGGTTTAAAAGCAGGTATTTTCAGCGAATTAAAAATGCCGAGGAGACGGAAATTCATCGTGCATAAAACAGTGAACGCTGGACTTTTCCGGCGAGAATCCAAAATTCCTGACACAAAACTCGGCGCATATTTTGAGTGACGTAAAACGAAATTTCGGTTATTTTCCGACACAAAAACGGCCAAAAATAGATTCCAGGAGATCTTCCGTATAAACGGCACCCACCATGACGCCGATCGCATCCAGAGCGGTGCGTAATTCGGACGCCAAAAGTTCTTCATACGGGGAGTCCACAAGATTTATCGCACGTTCCAGACTGTTTCGTGCCACACGCAGAGACTCACGGCAGCGCAGGGCGGTCGCCGCGACAGTACATGATTCATTCTCTAAAATATTTTCGACTTTTTCTTGAATACGTGCATTTAACTCGGAGATTCCTGTACCGTCCCGAGTGCTGGTAAGAATGACATGAAACTTCTGGAGCGTTTTTTGGAATTCAGGAGAATTTCGTTCCTCCGGAAGAAGGGTGTCTGCCCGAGTGAGGACGAAAATCTGATTTTTTAAGAGAAAAGAAGAGGAAATACGGGAAAAATCATGTGCATCATAACAGGAAATGGAAATATCCGCCATATGTTTTTGTCTGCGCGCCATCTGGACAGACTGATAATCCAGAACATCCTCTGGAAGGGTGTCATCATCTCCTGCCGTATCCATCAGAATGCATGAATACGGCAAAAAAGAATCCGGATTTTTTTGATTATCCACAGTTCCTTTCAAAGAAGTATGCGGATTCCATCTGGCCGTCAGATAATCGCGTGTCGTACCGGGAGCATCATATACCAGGGCGGCATCCGTTCCCAGTAAGGCATTAAAAAGACTGCTTTTCCCGATATTTGGTGGACCGGAAAGGACGATCTGAATTTCAGAAGAGGTATTTTCACGAACATTCATCTGAACAGCCAATTTTTGTAGTATTTTCTGAGCTAACGTTAACTGCGTATGAATTTCGGTGGATGAGATAAAAGAAATGTCCTCTTCTGCGAAATCAAAACCTGCTTCCAGGTGTCCCAGGAGGTCAAAAAGCGTTTCACGTACCTGCTGTAATGGAGCGGCCACTCCCCCGGCCAGCTGCTGAAGCGCGATTTCCAGTTTTTTTTCGTCGGCGGCCTGAATCACTCCCAGGACCGCTTCTGCCTGCGTGAGATCCATACGCCCATTAAGAAATGCGCGCAGCGTAAACTCCCCAGGTTCCGCTAATCGTACAAAAGACTTTTCACAAAATAACGTAATCAGTTTTTCCAGAATGGGAATACATCCACAGGTGTGAATTTCCACAGACGCCTGCCCGGTATAACTGGCACCCTGGGGCCAACAAAAAAAAGCAGACGAAATTTTACAGGTATTTTCGATTATAATCGTATCCAAAAATCGAAAAGCCGGAAAACGGCGGTGCATTTCATGTGACGGAAAATGATTATGAAAATGTTTTGAAAATGGGACACCGACATATTCCAGCGCACGAAAAACATCTTCTCCTGAAAGACGAATAATCCCCCGGTGGCCGCCGGGGGCATGAACTGAAGCCTGTGCAATAATTGTATCATCTAAAGAATAGAGCATGGAAGGAGTATGGGAGTGAAGAATAAAAAGATTATCAAGATACTGGAAGGAACGCGAATATTAAATATTAAAATATATTATACGTCAAAATGGGCGAAACATCAATTCATCTGAAATAAATTATGGAATATTTTTATAGTATATTTAATTTTTATTGAAATTATACGGATTCCACTTTAAATTTCCGTTTCGTGCGGCACTTAAAGCCGGCATTTCCGGCAGAGGCAAAATGCCAGAGAAGCAGAATTTTAAAATGTATCGGGTATAAAATGGGTATCCCAAAATAAATTTTATATGTAACAAAATACAGAAAATAAAAATTAATAGAAAATCAGACGGGAATTTCAAAAAAATGTGCTGATTTTTTAAAAAAATTATAGTACAGTACTTGTCAAAATAAAAAGTATGATTATAATATTAAGTTCACTATATTCTGAGGAAGTCTAAATTGTTTTTGGGCCAGAATATGGAATCATTTAACAAGAAGAGTGAGAGGGAAGTTCTAAAATCCGAACTTCCAGAGGTTAGTACATGGTAAATCGTAATCTTATTCGTGGACTGGATTTAGGCCAGAATGACTGGGAAATTGAAGTAGAAGATGCCTTGGCGGGGCTTCAGCTGGAAACTTTTGATTGGGGCGGTGGAGAAATAACGGTCAATCAAATTGTGGAAGGTAAAGTAATTCGAGTAGAAGGCGATTATGTTATCGTAGATGTCGGCTACAAAAGTGAAGGTCTCGTCGACAAAAAAGAATGGGAAGAAGAGGGGCAGGAGCTTCCCGCACCGGGTGATATTATCCGCGTTTTGATCGAAGATGTCGAGGATAGCACCGGTGTCTCGCAGACAGACGAAATGAAGGGCATGATCATGCTCAGTAAACGAAAGGCCGAAAAAATTGAAGCCTGGAAGAAGGTCATGGAGTCCGTCCACGAAGGTGATGTGGTTACTGGTGAAGTCACCCGAAAAATTAAAGGTGGTTTATTGGTGGATATCGGGGTGAATGTATTTTTACCGGCCAGCCAGGTGGACATTCGCCGACCCACGGAAATTGGCGATTTTATTGGCAAAACGATTCAGTGTACCGTCTTAAAAATTGACGAAGCGCGCCGAAATATCGTCGTCAGTCGCCGCAGTATGATTGAGGCAGAACGTGCAGAACAGAAGAAGATGCTTCTGAATGATCTGAAACCTGGTGAAATCCGAAAAGGTGTGGTCAAAAATCTTGCGGAATTCGGAGCTTTCGTGGACCTGGGCGGAATCGACGGTCTGCTGCACATCACAGACATGAGCTGGGGACGGATCGACCATCCTTCGAAAATGCTTCAGCTGGACCAGGAAGTCGAAGTTCAGATTCTCAGCGTGGACCACAAAAAAGAGAAAATCGCTCTGGGTCTGAAGCAGAAGACCACCTCTCCTTGGGAAGAAGTGGAAGCGAAATATCCTGTGGGCCAGGTCGTGAAAGGGCATGTCGTAAATGTCATGTCTTACGGTGCTTTCGTGAAACTGGAAGAAGGCGTGGAAGGCCTGGTGCACATCAGTGAAATGTCCTGGACGAAACGGATTAATCATCCGAATGAATTAGTCTCTGTGGATGACGAAATAGAAGTCGTCGTTCTTGCGATTAATAAAGATAAGCAGGAAATTTCTCTCGGCATGAAACAGACGCAGCAGAATCCTTGGGAAGCTGTCGCGAATCAGTATCCGCCGGGAAGTACCGTCACGGGCGTCGTGCGGAATCTGACAAATTACGGTGCTTTCATCGAAATCCAAGAAGGAATCGACGGTTTACTGCACGTAAGTGATATGAGCTGGACGCGCCGTATCACTCACCCGAGTGAAATGGTCGATAAAGGACAGAGTATCGAATGTCGTGTTTTGTCGGTGGATCAGGAACGTCGGCGTATCGCCCTGGGCTTAAAGCAGATGACGGATGATCCATGGGAACATGACATTCCCTCGAAGTATGAACCCGGCCAGCTGGTAACCGGCACCGTCACGAAAATCACGAATTTCGGCGTTTTTATCGGACTGGAAGATGGCCTGGAAGGTCTGCTGCATATTTCTGAACTGGCGGATCATAAAGTGGATAATCCAGAAGAAATCGTGAAAGTCGGCGAAGAAGTGGAAGTGAAAATTCTCCGTGTGGATACCGAAGATCGAAAAATCGGTCTTTCACGGAAACGCGTGGAATGGGCGGAAGACGCCGCAGCGGAAGATGTGGCACCAGAAGAGAAACCTTCTTCACCTCCTGCTCAAAATAACATTCCTCCGCAAGAACTCCGCGGTGGCGGCGGTGGCGGTGGCGGTTTCGACCTGTAATTCACTCTGTTTTTTCATTTAGAAGAGGTGCCTAACACACCTCTTCTTTTTTTATCAAAAAAACTTTACGCTCTGTTTCTGTCCAGCGGAGCAAAACACGAAAATTTCGCCGTATCTTTTTATACTCTGCTTTCCTTCAAATTTCCGTTTATACTGGTTCCAATTTAAAATTTCGTTTTGTGCGGCTCTGAACGTAGGCTTTTCAGCGAAGCAAAAAAGCCGGTGAAGCTGAATTTTATAATGTATCGGGTATATACGCCTCTGAAAGCCGCATTTTCAGCGACGCAAAATCCGAAAACAGAAATTTATCATGATCGGGGATAAAAACCAAGTACTTTCAGGAAAGCGAAAATATCGGCTGGCCTGTTCGCGGACAGGGAAAACAAAATTTATCGTGCAGCCATGATAAAATATTTTACCACCAAAGATACTGGTTCCATTTTAAATTTCCGTTTTGTGTGGCTCTTAAAGCAGTCTTTTTCCGTGGAGAAAATGCTGGGGAAGCGAAATTTTATAGTGTATCGGGTATAAAATATTTTACCACCAAATTTTAAAACCTTCGTAGGGTTTTTCGCCGAGAATATGCTTCACCAATTTATAACATTCCAGGCGAATCAGGTACCGGTACGAAACTTTTTTGTCCAAGTCTTTATGAAAAATCGTTGTTTCCAGGCGTTCATCGAGAGCTTGCAGGATGGTCTGCGAGCTGTCTTTCGTAAGATGAAGAAAATTAAGGCCGCGCGTAAACGATTTTTCAGTAATCTGTTTTCGATTAAGGAGAGAAAAAATCAGGCGATCACCCAGCAGAGGTTTAAAAATTTCGGCGAGATCTAAACTCAGCGAAAAACGGCGAACTCCCGGTTCATGAAGGAAGCTGACCGTGGGATTAAGTTGTGTTTGGTAAATTTCCGTCAGGACTTTCGTATAAATTAAAGAATTGACGAACGAAATCAGCGTATTAATCATATTATCGGGCGGATTTTTGACACGCCTGGTAAAATCGATTGGCTGATCCACCAGGGTATTCCACGTTTCGTAGTAGATTTTCCGAATGGTTCCTTCATACCCCATCACTTCGGGAATCGTTTTCGCTTTCGGAAGTTCCCGACGTGTAAAATCGATAAGATTCATGGGGCCGGAGACCTCTTTCCCACGACCATTATAATAACGGAGATTTCGGTAAATATTCGCAGCGGCCGTGTCGACAAAACGCCGCGCGAGATCCAGACGTTTCTCCGCGTCCGTATAATGCTGAACCTGTTTCACGAGTAGATCGCCCGCCAAAAGCTGTTCACGCGGATAAAAACTGCCCGTGTAAAAACTAAAATAATTAAAAAAGTGTAGGGTAATGCCGTGCGCGCCAAGAAAATTGAGAAATGCGGTGTTCAGGTTCATCTGGGAAAACGCGTAAATATCCGTAATTCGCTCCACGGGTAAATCGCGCCGGCTTCCGTCCGCACTGGTAAATTGCAGCGTATTATCTTTACGATGAATTTCACCATCGGAGTACAAGTAATAACTGCGTTTCATACGTCCCTCTTAAATAAAGCACAGGTCAAAGTACGCGCACGATTTACAGATTCCTTTTTTCACACGTTCCGGCGGCACGCGTCTGGCGATAATTTCCTGAATCTGCGCCAGCAAAGACTCAAGCATCGACTCATCCTCCGAGGTCAATTCGACCGTAATATTCTTTTTCAGTAAGGGGTAATCTATTTGCCCCGTAAACCCAGACGCTCCGCGCTGCCGAAGATAGTATAAATAATATTTCACCTGCAAAATGCTCGCGCTTTCTATTTTCCGGCTCTTTTTCACTTCGTGAAGAATTTTTCGGCTGCGGATAAAATCGATATTCATCACGTTATCAATTTGAATATGCTTCTCGTCTCGGGTATACGTTCCCTCATCGATCAGCTTACCGATCGTGACCAGATCGCTCTGCTGTTCCATCCGAATTTCATGGGAAAAATACCAGAGCTTTCGGTGACAGACCTGCGAATAATAAACCATCATGCCGGTAATTTGCATGGGAACACCTCACAGAAAATTACTCGGTTCCGGAGCTTTCTCACGCAAAAGACCACACCCTACGTGCGTTTCGGAGTCGAATTCATAACGCGCACGGGTAAGCCAAATGTCCGTGTCAGGCAAGCGACGATCGACGAAGCGCATGTCCTTGGAATTCCACTGGATGGAAACGGTATATTCTTCCACCGACTGGCGATTTGTCAAACGTTCGTGATAAGAGAGTTTTTTCTGTTGGGAACATAAAACCGCCTGATCGATCTCGTCCCTGTTCGCTTCATAAATTTCGATCGGAATGACCGTGCGGTTTCGAATATCCCGAAAAAGATCGTCCGCTTCGGCTTTATCATATTTTAGCGGCGGAAGATTGGCGAAACTTTGAAGGGAGTCCATAAGCGTTTGATAATACGCAGAACCTCGAATAAATTCCTCGTCGTACACCTCGTTCATGTACGCGATTTTCTCCACTTCCGTGAAAATCCGGTCGGTGTATTTTGCCAACAAATCAAGCGAACGTTTGTAAAGATCCTCGTCGTAAAATTTGGGACGTTCGTTGGGATACACAAAAACATTCGGCGTCGTTCCGTCGTAATTCCGGGCACGGAAACACCGCCCCATGCGCTGCAGCAGACTGTCCACCGGGCACATTTCGGTGTGGAGTTCATCGAAATCGATATCCAGCGACGCTTCCACCAGTTGCGTGGAAATCCAAATTCCAGGAGCGGTTCCGTGAGCAAATTCCTGAATCTCGTTTTCGAGAATCGCACGGTCACGTTTAATAAATCGACCATGCAGCAGCCGCGCGCCCGGCAGCTGGGCGAGAATTTCCTGCGCCTTTTTCACCGTGTTGCAAAGCACGAGGACTTTCTTCGATTTTCCCGCTTCCCGAATCGCGTCGAAATCGAAATCGCCCGGCTGAAGATGGACAAAATGCCGCCGCTGGTCGCTGGGAAACGCCTCGGCCACAAACGAAATATCCAATTCTTCCTTCAAGATTCGCTCGATCATCGGCGGGAGCGTCGCGGTGATGATGGCGAATTTCCCTCCCATGTCGGAAATCGTTTTTAACCCGCAGAGCAACATGGCAAGAATCTTGGAGTCATACATCTGCATTTCATCGATTATGACCCGCGAGTATTTCAGTGTGGCGGCAAAAATCTCTGTGCCGAGCGCTTTAAAAACGAATTTGAAGAGTTGGTCCACCGTCGAGACGGTCAGCGGCATCGCCAAACTCCGCACGGCGGAATACTTCGCAAGAACATCGTTCGCGCTTTCCTCCGTTTCCGCATTATCCTCGTTGGCCCGAAGCAGGTATTCATAAACGCTGTCGGAGTGCAGCAGCCCGGTCGTTTTGAAGTCGTATTTATCGCAAATCCTCTTGAAAATAGCGTTCGCGGAAACTTTCATCGGCAACGTATAAAAACCTTTGTGGTCGTCGAGCCACAAGAGCGCGCCTTCCGTTTTTCCCGAACCGGTCGGCGCAATCACGACGACATTCTCCTGCCGGTGTTCCGCCATGAAATGCTGCGCAGGACGCAAATGCTTGCCGAACGTTTTCTGAATCGTCGTTACCAAGCTCCCTGCCGCCGCGATTTCCACCTTCTCCGGCGAAACATGCGCACTGGCTGCATAATCCATCTTGTTAAGCAGACCCTTCAGCAGTATGAACTTCTGCCACACGGAGGGGGACGGATTGACGAGGTGTTGCGATTCGGAATTGATGAAAAGACGGGAACGTAGATAACGCGTCGAAATTCGTTCAAGCGGAATTCCTGTATAACCTTCGATCGCGGATTTCATGTATTTTTCGCCATGATTACGATAAATTTCATCGGTATAATCATCCGGTCGGGTGTGGTGATAATGGATGGCCGTCACCAGCGCCCGGACCTCCTCTTGCGAAAATTTTTCTTTCAGGTCGGCAAGATTCAAAAACATTCCGCTAAAAAATCCATGCGGCACATATTCTTCCAGACGCCGACGATCGCCACGAACGATTTCCTGAAAAATGGGATGCACCTTTCCTAAATCGTGCGTTTCGCAGGCAAGACGGAGGAGCTCTTTCTCGTTTTCGGTAAAAAAATCCCCGTACATAGAAAGAAAATACTCCAAACATCGGAGCAAAGATTCCGTATGTTCCTGAATCGTTTCCGGAGGATTCGATTTTGCCCGATATTCCATTTCCGACCTCTCTTATCCCAACGCAACCGGATACTCACCGTCCGACAAAAAGTCGTAAAAAATCGTCCCTTTTCCAACGATTTGTACCGGGATTTTCTCCTTCCAACGCCGGATTTTGGATTTCGCATCGATGGAATATTCCTTGCCCAAAAGGTAACGCGTGCCCGATAAACTTTCATTTTCCGTCCCCTCAAGCAGCGCCAGAGGAACATAAATATTATGCGCCGTCAGAGGCTCCTCCTCCGTCCGCAACGCGACCTCCTCCACCGCCACGATGTCCGCCACGTCTTCATGACGCCCCAGCGCAAGATACACCTGCGGGTTGCGCAGACCGCTTAAAATCGTCTCGAACTCCGCCTCGTTCTCCGGCACGATATGAAGCACAAGTTCCACATCGCACAGAAGCTCGGTGTAGGCAATTCCTCGATACAAACCAAGCGTTGCGTCACCGCTTGTCACCTTCATATTGTGACGTGTCGCGTCGTACTTTTGGTTTCCAAACGAATACCGCGTGTACATATCCGACGTAATCCCACGAGACGTTCCCTGCACTCTCACCCGCATGGGATGGTACTCGGTGAAGCCGCAGGCGTTGTGTACCATTCCCACCACCGTCGAGTACGGCGGCAGTGGAAACGTCTCCTTAATGATAAAGCTGGCAGGCTTGCGATAATTTACCAGCGTCTGCCGAACTTTCAGGCGAATCGCTTTAGTTGGTGTAGCATCCATTGACTTTTCCCTTCAGCGTGGTAAAAAAGGCTTCAATCGTCGTTGCGTCCAGTTCTTTCCTGATTTCCTCCTCGTTGGCAAAGGTATCCGAATGAACGCCGCATAACGTGTTCTTTTGCGTATCGTTACAAGATTCCACCGTTTCTTTCAGCCCACGGACAGACACCTTATTGTTTTCCACGTGGAGGCCATTTGCAAAATACGGATTCTTTCGATCATAGACGCCCCCGATCACAAAAAGCGGCGCGAGACTTTCCCGACGTCCTTTGATGTCACGATAGAGGAACTGTATCCCTTCCAAAAGCGTACAAACCCGCTTCGCTTTTTCCTCGGCCGAAAGATGAATATCGCCATCCTCGCCGACGCGATCCAAATCGATCGTCAGCGTGTAGGCGTAGTACGAAGCATGAATTTCTAGCTGCGCAATCGCGTTGTTCAAATCAGCACGACGCGCCAGTCCCATATTGTTCAAGTAGTCCAAATCTCCACGGAACGGTTCCAGCGCAATCGCGTTGGACAGCCGGGCGACCGCGTTGCGGGTGTTGGAACCTCCAGCACTTCCATCGTCTCCCTTTCCGGTCGTTTTCATGTAACCAAACAGGTCGATTTCCGGGTACTCGTCAATCCCAGCTTTTGCCGCGAATTGGACGACTCCGTTGTCTTCCACGGGAGTCGTATCCCATCCCAGTTGCTGAATCAGGCTATACCGCAGCGCCTGCCGGGAGATGTAGGTATATTGCTGATGATCTCCGCGAGACATCTTCTTCAAAACGGAGATGTTCCCGAAGCCCTCGCCGTAGTTCGCACTTTCTGCCCGCATGATGATGGAAAGCGTTAGTCCTTTTTTCGTCATGATATTTTCTCCTTCTTGAAATGGTTAATTTTGCTGATTCGTTTTATTGGGATTTTCGTAAAAACCGCCTTTCAATCCGATGATAAAGGCGTAGCCGATAAACGTAAACGTGTCTGTATCCTGAAGCGCCGACAAAAAAACCGTCGGAATTGGTTTTTTGCACGAAGAGTAAATTCGGATGATTAAATCGATGAACTGTTCCCGATCCTGCACTTTCAGCGCGTTGGTCAGCTGGTATACCGTTCCACGAATGAGATCCTCCTTTTTGTCGTCGGTAAACGCCGCTGCGTTCCCTCCCGCTTTTAACGAAACGAGCAGATTTCGCAGCTCCGCTCCGCTTTTGGCCGCATAATATTGCTGTTTATCCAGTTCCATCGAATGCTCCTTTCGAAGTAATAATTGTTGACATTGAACCTTAAGAACGTGCCATAAAAAACGATTTACCCCACCCTGTTTCATGCTCACCATCACAAGTTGATGCAACAGGTTGTACTGATCCCGATAATTCAACACGTTCAGAAGACATTCCTGATACACGTTGATGTAATCGCCATTTGCCAATCGAACCGAGGACTGTTCGTTCAAAAAATCCAAGGGTTTTCGCGCTTTTTGAAGAATTTCTACCAACTCCCGACCAATCACATTGAATCGGTACTTATTTTCCTGCGACGAACGCGTGATGACCTGAATATTGCTGGCGACTTTCTCTTTCCCTTGCAATAACTGCCCAATTGCCTGATTAAGTCGCTGCTGCCAAGAGGGGGCAGTTTCTTCCTCTTTTAATTTCGCCATGTTATTATCGTAAAGCATCTGAACGTCCGTGTTGGAGTTGATGAACATAAAGTCTCCATTCTCCACTCGAACAAAACCCAGCGGTGCGAGGATGTAAAGAAATGTACAAATTGGGCATAAATACCCATCCGGCTTGCAGTTCCAAAACGCGGATGTTTTCCTGGAAAGGTCATCCGCAATATTCAAAAACAACGAAATTTCGCGTCCAATACTTTTCGTTATTTTTTGACCGCAATCAATACAGTAAAAATCAACGCGTACAGGTGGTTTTTTAGCAATAGGATTGATATATTCTTTTTGAATAGCGTCGCGAATAGGGGATGTTCTCATGTTTTTGTGAAATATGGATTTTAAACCTTGCTGACGATCAAATTTGTATCCTTGTCCTTTCACCTTCTTAAAACTTCCTCCCCAAAAATGGCAAATAACCTCGTACATGACCGCCTTGAATAAAAGGATTTTCTTCACAGACGGTTGAGTTAGGGATGAAGATATCCTTTCTACAGATGCGATAAAATCGGAACGGCGATCTCGAAAAAATTCCTCCGAAATCTCCAAGTCTTTTAACCAGTCGATAACTTCTGGACGACCAGCACTCTTTAATCCGTCAGTACAGTGCGGCCAAAGGAGTTCTTTGGATATATCTTCCCAGTCTATCTTGATTTCCTTAAAAACCAGATTCTCGTCTGTTTTTAGTTTTTGTAAGAGAATCTCCATTCGTTGGTATTGTTTGAATGTGTTCGTTTCCTCTCCATGAATTTCCACAAACGCATCAATATACATTTGCGCCAAGTCCATTTCCAACAACTCTGCAATATCGTACTCAACTTGAACTGATTTCAATTGTTTGCTCTCATTTCCCCCTTTGTTACGATGGATCTCCATCATCCGTAAAAAACCGACGATTCCGGCATTTTTCATGAAATCGCCCGGCTCGAGTTTGAGCGTATCCATATTATTTCCCTTTCTTACCCAATGACGCGAAATTTACCATGACCGCTGTTGGTGGAGCTTCCCAGACCTGCCAGAAGGAGATGATTCAAAAGCGGTGGCGCACCCTGCAGCAAATAAACGCCGATGTTAGCATTTATCCGCATTCCAAAATGAGAAATTACCGTCTTCGTGGCCTTTACCGGAGTAATCTGAAAATCTTCCAGAGGAAAAGAAACGCCCGTTTTTTACAGAGTGACGGCGAGATTTTCCTTCAAAACGTCAGCAAAACGCTCGTCGAAATAGGCCAAAAACGTGTCTCGATTCGCTTCCTTATCATGAAAGCGAACCAGCAGCGGACTGTCGAATTTCACCATAACCTGCGATTTTTGAATTTCCGCCACGGAAGGAGTATAAAGAGACCGAAGAGTAAATGTGTTTGCGGCCATCGGAAAAGAACCATTTACGCGCTGCAAAAAAACATTATAAAAAAGAAGTAAATCCCGCAAATCATGGGTGGAAAAGAACATCTTGAAATAATTTTCACCGAGCAGAATGCGTTCCTTCTCAAATTTAGCACTCGGGAAAAAGCAGCTGAAAGTGTAACTTTTCCTCACCGTTCCGCCAGGACCGAACCATTCAGAAAAAAGTTCCGGAGAATAACCCTGAACACTTCCTTTAATAAAACTAAGCATCAGCGAGTGATACTGAATCGGGATAAAGTTTTTTTCCACCTCAAAGCAGAGTTCTATCTGTTTCATCATTTCCTCCCTGTGGGTGCATTCTTGCTGGAAGTATCGCGCAAGCCTTCCGCTGGCAATGATCCCTTTTCCATTTTTTTATATATCCGATGCACTATATTCCCGATGCACTATAAAAATCTGCTTCCTCGGCATTTAGTTTCACTGAAAATACCGGCCTGCCCTTCGGCGGAGTGGGAAAACAAAATTTATCGTGCGTCTGGCATCATAAAAGGAGTATACAAAATCGCAGATCAAAAGTCAAGCATAAAAAATAAAATTAAAAAAAAATTATTCTCAACACATAATCTGCCCGATACACTATAAATTTCCGCGTGACAATACAGGCAAACATATGCACCGACGTGCAAAGATTCATCTTTCGTTATCCTTATTTTTTATTCGACGCATGAAAAATTTTTATTTTCGCTTTAAGTTTTCCCTGAATCGCCCGACGAAATTTTTCACAGACGCCGTTTTTCTTCGCTCACGTAAATCGCGCTGATGGCCTTCCCCGCAAAAAAAACGTGAATGAAAAACGACTTTCCGCGTTCCGAGAAAATGGAAAAAGAGTTTCTGCTTCCAAAACATCCGACCGTGGCCGACGCGCACTCCGTCCCCGCACGAAAAATCAGAACCTGAATCGCCCGACGAAATTTTTCACAGACGCCGTTTTTCTTCGCTCACGTAAA